>JAZLDE010000053.1:0-51901 GCA_045614625.1 Eubacteriales bacterium | reverse complement strand
CTAAAGAAAGAGAAGGTAAAACGATTATGAGTAAGCATGTTATTATCGCCAGTGACAGCACGTGTGATCTTAGTCCGGAATTGATTGAGCGTTATCAGATCAAAATTCTTCCTCTGGAAGTCAGCCTTGGGAGCAAGCAGTATCGTGATGGTGTTGATATCAATCCCGACATGATCTATGGAAACTACGAGCAATCGGGTCAGTTACCAAAAACGGCTGCAATCAACATCTCTGAATTTGACGAGTTTTTTGCCAAAGAAACGGCAAACGGTAACGAAATCGTTCTGTTTACCATCAGCTCGGATATGTCCTCTACTTTTAACAATGCAAGACTGGCCGCGCAGGAATATGAGGGCGTTTATCCGGTTAACTCCATGAATCTTTCCACGGGCGGCGGTCTGCTGGTTTTAACAGCAGCTGAAATGGCAGCAGATGGAAAGTCCGCTAAGGAGATCGCAGAGGCGTGCTGCGCACTCAGAGAACGCGTAGACGCATCCTTTGTCATTGACAACCTTGAATTTCTCCATAAGGGCGGCCGTTGCTCGGCAATTGCCGCATTTGGTGCGAACTTGCTGCAGCTCAAGCCTTGTGTCATGGTCCGCGACGGCAAGATGATTGTAGGTAAGAAATATCGCGGTAAATTTGCCATGACGCTGGAAAAATATGTAGCGGATCGTATTGGCGATGCGTCGGATATTGATACAAAGCGCATTTTCGTCACGCACGCAGGCTGTGATGCAGCCATTGTTGATCAGTGCGTGAAGCAGGTCACCGATATGGGAGTATTTGATGAGGTTTTGGTCACCCGTGCGGGCTGTACTGTTTCTGCACATTGTGGCAGAAATACGCTGGGCGTACTTTTTATTCGCAAATAATTAATCAACTACATAATGCAGAAAATCCGATCATTGAGTCAAATCAATGATCGGATTTTTCTTTTTGTGGGCCGAAAAGTCGGTGAAGCCAAACGATTCCTATGAGCAACAGAACGATTGAAATCGTGATGTATTCGGAAGCGGATTGAAATATGTGGTAGGCGTAGACAACATCGGGTAGGGTCATGTCTATGACGATATATAGTATGGCAGCATAGAGTGAAATCATCGCAAAACCAAGCTTAAGGATCTGATACGGTACGACGTGCATATCGCGTGTAAAACGGAAAAAAACATTCTTATTGGGCATCTTGACGGCTCCTTTCGTCAGTTTTTAGTGCGTGTCGAAAAAGCACTTTTCTCAATATAATTATAACATGTTTTCCTTTGTACGTAAAGGGATAATTAATGGAATGGCTTCCTCTTGTTGGCTAAAAAAGTTGATGAAAATTTGTAAATAATTTGTTGCGAAAGTGTGGATAGATTAACATTTCGTGGGAATAGATTAAAATCGGAGGATAGGAAACATGGAAACAGGTGAAATCGAAAGTTTCTTTTTTGTTGGAAATGCGCGAATCGTTGGTAATATTATAAAAAATGCGTAGGACTTTTGGCAAATCAGGCCACATAAAAAGTGTGATATAATACTTTTAGCGAAAAAAATCGAGTCCCCCCGACCGATTCCGCCACCACAATACAAAGGAGAAGATCATGAAAGAAACCATGACCAAAGATTTTCAACTATTTAAGAAAGACGACCGAACAAAAGATGACGTAATTCACTATCGTTTATATCGCATCAGCAATGAAAAGGGTAACACCTGCTATCAGATACAGTGCGAATTTCGTGACGAAGACATAACGTGTACGATCCATGCGAAAGATATTCGCCGGGCACAAGCGATATACTCCAAAATCGTGCAGGGAAAGGTAACGCCGTGCACGATCTCGGAGGTGCTGGAGGACCTTTGCAGCTGATTTTTGTCCGTTTTTATCAAAATAGACAAAAAAAGCGAGTAGAATTCTGTCATTCCGTGTACGTGTGATTTGCTTTTAAGACCTTTACTTTTTTTCTATTGTGTGATATAATAAATACGGAGTTATGCTCTGACAATTTAAAATGACAGATAGGGAAGGGGTATTGAAATGAGAGAAGACGGATTTGCAGAACTTAGCGTCATTTGTATGAAAGGTTGTGAGGAGTTTGCCAAGCAGGTGGACTACTACCTCAAGGAATGGCGCAGACACGACGGTGAGGAAACGTATATTGCCCGTGTAGATTGCCCGCGTTTTGGTACGGGTGAGGCAAAGGGTATGCTGTATTCTTCTATGCGCGGTCACGACGTTTACATCATTTGCGACATTTTCAATTACAGCGTCACCTACAAAATGTATGGCATGACGGTCCCCATGAGTCCCGATGATCATTACGCAGACCTCAAGCGTATCATCGCGGCAATCGGCGGTAAGGCAAGACGTATTACTGTTATCATGCCGATGCTGTATGAAGGTCGTCAGCACAAGCGTTCCTCTCGCGAATCCCTTGACTGTGCTATCATGCTGCAGGAATTGGTCCACATGGGCGTGACCGATATTCTGACATTCGACGCACACGACGCACGTATCTGTAACGCCGTTCCGCTCAACGGCTTTGATAATATTCAGCCCACCTATCAGATGATTAAGGCACTGGTTCGCAACTATCCCGACATCGAGGTTGAAAAAGAGCACCTGATGATGATCTCGCCCGACGAGGGCGCAATGCAGCGTTCGATGTACTATTCGTCCGTCCTTGGACTTGACATTGGTATGTTCTATAAGCGCCGCAACTATTCTATCGTTATCAACGGCCGCAACCCCATTGAAGCACACGAATACCTCGGCAGAAGTGTCAAAGGCAAGGATGTTATCATCGTCGACGACATGATCGCCTCTGGTGAATCTCTTATTGACGTAGCGCTTCAGCTCAAGGAAAAGGGTGCTAAGAGAATCTTCAACTTTGCAACCTTTGGTCTGTTTACCGATGGTTTTGATAAGTTCGATAAGGCCTATGCAGATGGTCTGATCGACAAGATTTTCACGACCAACCTGGTCTATCGTCGTCCCGAGCTTGCTGAAAAGCCCTGGTACTGCGAGGTCAATATGTGCAAGTACGTTGCCTATCTGATCGATACACTCAACCATGACCGTACCATCAGCAACCTGCTTGACCCTGTTAAGCGTATCCATACGTTGCTGGATAAGCATAAGGCTAACCTGACTGATAAAAAGCAGGGTTAAGAGAACAGAAATAAGCCCGCTACGTTTGATCGTAACGGGCTTATTTCTGTTCGTTTGATTATTTCAGATTGTTGATGACCTTGTTGTCCAGCCAATCGACAACAGCGGCCTCATCTTCAGGCTTGAGCGAAGCGAAGAAGGGGAGTCCGCACTTGATGTACAGCACGTCCTCGATGACGTTGGTACCAGCGGTCTTCAGGATCTCCTTGATGTTGTTGGCGTAGATCTCGGTACCGTCTACCATCAGAGCGACGTTAGCGGCGCGTACCTTGGTCAGCTCAATGCAGAAACGACGCAGGGAATCCTCAACGTCATTTTTGCCGGCAACAGCCAGAACGACGATGCGCTCCTTGTCACAAGAGTAGGCAGGGGGAACACAGTCAACTGCATTCAGATCCAGCTCGTACTTTCTCTTGATAAAGTTGGCAATGTTGATCATCTTTTTCTTGCCGGTTGCGTATAAAACGCGCATTCTAATAGCCATTGGTTTGTCCTCCAAGATTTTATTACCAACATTCTACCATATATCAGGCAAAAAGGGAAGAGGTTTTTCCATTTCTTTTGTTTTTTGGTTCATTTGTCTATTTTCAGCAGAAAAAATATAGCGGAATGACGAAAAGTAAAATACATCGTCGAGGCGACAGCGCACGAGAGCGAGATGCTGCTGGGCAACGAGGCGTTTATCGATCGCATCGTGCGCGAGGACGGCGGCTTTGCCGAGAAGATCGTATCGCGGGTGCTCTCGCTTGACAAGGCTTTTGCCAAGCTGGGCGAGAAGAAGGCTGCCCGTAAGATGGCGAAGGAAGCAAGAGGAGTCGAAAGAGAAGCCCTATCCCTGTTCCTATTGAAAGATACAGAAAATTATACAAAATGCAAATTTTGTATAATAAAGGGAAGCAAAATAGCCATTTTTTGGCTGATCGGCGTATGAACGCTCGATCAGCCGTTGTTTTTGATATATTTATATAAATACTTCTTTTTGGTTGCTTCGCCGCCGCGCAGATGCCGTTCGTCTTTATTTTGTTCCAATACGCGTTGGACTTGTTCATATAATGCAGGATTCACGCGTTGTAATATCTGTGTGACATCTTTATGTACGGTGCTCTTACTGATATTAAATTGTTGCGCCGTAGCGCGTACAGTCGTTCGATTCTCCACCAGATACGTTCCCAGCATGACGCAGCGTTCTTTACAGCATGAAATATACATCATATTTTCAACTATGACTCCTTTTGTTGCCGATTTTGTATTGATTTTCCGGGCGTTTGCTGGTATAATATATGTATTATATGGCAACGATATGCCGATATTTTTGATTCTTGGAGATCAGGAGGTTAAATCATGAGCGATTCTTTCGTTAACCATAACTGCCAAAACGATCAGATTGACTGCACCCCTTCGGATCGAGCCACTTTCCCTGTTTCCAAGGAATGTGAAAAAATTAACAATCATACGTTGCTCGAAGGTATGACCTCGATTTCCGCCTTGATCAACGGCATTCGCGATGGAATCAATTCCCGCACGATCGAAAAAATATATTTCGATCGCGAAAAGATACATTCTAAAGGCAAAGAGCTTGGTTTTTTGCGTGCAGTTTCGGCGGAGCTTGGCTTCGAGATCGAATTGACTGACGCCGAGGAAATCGACCGTATGACCATTGGATCAACGCACGGCGGCATTATTGCAAAGTGCGGTGAGCGTCCCCTTCCCTTGTTTGATAACGCTTTTTTGCAGAATGAGAGCTTTCTACGTCCCGACGGTTTTTTTGTCATGCTGGAAGGCATTGAAGATCCTTACAACTTTGGATACGCATTGCGTTCCTTGTATGCAGCGGGTGTTGACGGCGTTATTTTGTCGCCACGCAACTGGATGGGTGCAGCAGGCGTTGTTGCACGGGCATCTGCGGGCGCTTCTGAGCGCCTTCCTATGGCCGTTTGCGAGCCGGAAACTGCAGTTAAATTGTTCCACGAGCATCAATATCGCGTTGTTTGTGCCGGTATCCGTGATTCGGTTGGCCTATACGAGGCAGACATGAATCGCCCCCTTTTGCTGGTTGTTGGTGGCGAAAAACGCGGTATTTCCCGTGCGGTTCTTGATCAAGCAGATCAGGTCGTTCGCATCGATTATGGCCGGGATTTCCGCGGTTCACTCTCGGCGGCCTCTGCAGCTACCGTTCTCGGATTTGAAGTTTTGCGCCAAAACTCAAGCAAATAACCGCTGATTTGTTAACTTTTTGCATCAGTTGTAAATATTTTGTTCGAGCTATTGCTTTTTTAAACTGAATATGTTACCATTAGCGTTGGTTTGAACATAATTCTTTCGCTCTTTTTCATACAATGTTTCATGCGTTTGAAACGGAGGTGAAGATGCGTTGGAATGGCTACGAGAGCAATGTATATCCGCCAAACGGGCACGAACCGGTTTCGCTGCAGAAAATGCGGTATGGTTTACGCTTGCCTTGATGATCGGCACGCTGATATCTCTTGCAGAATATCACACGTGGCTTCCCTGTCGCGTTTTGCTTTGGTTTGAACTGCCGGGTGCTGAGCAAACAATATTCGATTGTATTGGTCTTTCACTGTCACAAACGATATACGTGCCGTTGCTGTTTTTAGCCGGTTTGCATCGCACGACGTACTATTACACCTCTCGCGTCATTGGCTTCTTCTTTTGGTTTTGGCATGGCGTAGACATTTGGAGATTTGAGCTGGCATTACGCTTGAGCCAATGCTCCGGCTGGTTATTTCCGATTTTGATCATAGGCTGGCTATTTTGCTTGTACCGCCTAATGATGCGCATTCATTTTATAGCGACGGCAGGCGTTACGATGGATTCCGCGCGTTGCGGTATGCATCTTCGATCGTATTTGGTTGCTTTACTTCAGTGTTGGGGTGGCATTTTGATGCTGCAAATGATATTTTACGGATTTTATATTTTGATTTCATAGATTTTGATTAAGATAAAGGAGATCTAAACATTGCGTCGTTCTTTTACTTCTATTTTCAAATACCGTGATCGTGACGGAAAAGGCGTTAGCAAAAACGAAGATACGCGCCCAACGTTTAAAAACTTTTTTAAGTTTTTTGCACGTAAATTCTCTCATCTGCTCAGCTTGAATTTACTCATGCTTATGCAGGTCCTTCCCATCATCGTGGCAGTTTTGGCGTATCTTTTTATTCAAAAAACGCCCTCGCAATCCTCGGCACTGTTCGCTCCGCTTTACGGCGCGTCACTGATCGAGCCTAACGGCACCTCTACGCTGATTATGATATTGGACGCGATACCGTTTGGTATTCCCGTTTACAATCCCGCTTCTTATTGGATCATCGCTGCTTGTGCGCTGATTTTGCTGTTGTTTAACGGTTGGCTGTCCGTTGGTTCCTTCTACGTCCTGCGTGGTTTAGTTCGCGGTGAGGCTGTGTTCGTTTTCAGCGATTTCTTCTACGGGATCAAGCGCAACCTCAAGCAAGGCTTTTTGTTTGGTTTGGTTGACTCACTTTTCATCATCGTCCTCTGTATTGACATCATGTATTATTGGGGTACCGTAGGGGCGTTTTGGATGGACGTACTGTTCTGGATTCTCACAGCGATTGCCATTCTTTACGCTATTATGCGTCCGTATATTTATTTGATGATGATTACGTTCGAAATGAAATTGCGCAAAATGTTCAAAAATGCGCTCATCTTCTCTGCTCTTGGCATCAAGAGAAATTTGATGGCAGGTCTGGGAATTCTCTTGCTTTTGGCATTGCACGTAGCTCTCATGATTTTGCTACTGCCCGAGGTTATTATAACGGTAATTTTGCCTATCGTATATATTTTTGCAGCGATTGGCTTTATTACTGCATATGCGGTCTATCCCGTTATTGATCGCTATATGATCGCTCCGTACCGTAAACCCCGTACAGAGGATGACGATATCGAGGATGATTTGGATGTCGGTGACGGCATTCCCGTTGACGATCAAGCTTAAACAAAAAAAGAACCCGACGATCGGGTTCTTTTTTGTTAAATTTCATTTTTGATCAGATCCTCAAACGTTTCACGGCGCAGGATCAGCTGATCCTCTCCACCGCAAAGACGAACCATAGCGGGTCTTGGAATTCGGTTATAATTCGAGGCCATAGAATAATTGTATGCGCCCGTTGTTAGTACCGCGAGAATATCTCCGCGCTGCGGCATGGGTAGCTTCACACCTTCCTGAATCAGGTCTCCGCTCTCGCAGCAACGTCCCGCGATCGTACAAACGGTGTTTTTGTCATCGTTCATGCGATTAGCCATAACAACCGTATACGGAGATTCATATAGCGCGTAGCGAGGATTGTCCGGCATACCGCCATCGATTGATACGTAGCTACGGAAATTTGGAATGGTTTTCAGTGTTCCAACGGTATAAAGCGTCATGCCTGCATCAGCAACAATGCTGCGACCGGGCTCCATACGAACACGCGGCATAGGCAGATTGTAATGCGCGCAGATTTGCTTCATTTTATCTGCAATTGTAGCAATGTTCTTTGTGTAATCAATGTCGGGATGTTCTTCCAAGTAGCGCACAGCCATGCCGCCGCCAAGATTCAACTCTTTTGCGGTGTATCCAAGATATTCACGAACAGTTGCGATGAACTGGATCATAATAGCAGCTGCATCCACGAAGGGCTCAGTCTCAAAGATTTGAGAGCCGATGTGACAATGATAGCCTTCAAGCGAAATGTGGGGCTGCTGTAGAGCAAGCGCAGTCAGTTCACCTGCTTGTCCGGTTTCGATTGCGGCACCGAATTTGGAGTCGATGCTGCCCGTAGAGATGGCCTTATGAGTGTGAGGATCAATACCGGGCGCGACGCGAATTAGAATTTTCTGAATAGCACCGCGCTTTTCGGCGGCCTTCTCGATAGCGAACAACTCTTCCTCGTTGTCGCACACGAAATAACCAACGCCTGCGTTTATTGCGTAGTCAACGTCGGCGTCCGTTTTGTTATTTCCATGGAAATAGGCGCGCTCCATGGGGAAGCCGCCTTGGCTTGCCGTGAAGATCTCACCCGAGGAAACGACGTCAATGCCCATTCCCTCTTCGCGCATAATACGGTAAATATCCTTGATGCACAAGGCTTTTCCCGCATATAGCGGCAATGCTTCTTCGCCAAAAAAGGTCTTCATGGCCTGCATATAAATACGGCATTTCTCGCGGATCTTGTCCTCGTCCAAAAGATACAGAGGCGTAGCGTATTTTTCTGCCAGCTCCGTGACGTCACGCCCAGCAAAGCAAAGATGCCCGGAGCCGTTGATCGAAATATTATTACAGATCATATCAAATACCTCTCTTAAACGAACAGATCCTGCAACGAATACAATCCGGCAGGCTTGTCACAGATAAATGCGGCGGCGTGCAGCGCGCCCTCGGCGAACAGTGCTCGGCTGTGTGCCTCATGCTTAAGGGTAATGGTCTGCGACCCTGTATTGATGTGGACTTCATGAATACCAACGACCTTGCCCATGCGGATCGAATGGATGCCCACTTCGCCCGCGGGCCGCTTGCCGTTTTCGTGTCTTCCAATGCAAAACGTAGTATTCTCTCTTGCCTGTTCCACGCCACGAGCGAGCATCAGCGCAGTTCCGCTGGGAACGTCCAGCTTTTGGTTGTGATGTGTTTCGACGATCTCGACGTCAGCATCGGGAAACGTCTGCACGGCAGTTTTAACCAATGAAACAAGCAAGGCAATGCCGATGGACATATTTCCTGCATAGAACACGGGGACTTGCTTAGCGGCTTGCTCGATCAGTAGTTTTTCTTCCTCTGTTTGTCCCGTCGTTGCGACAACAACAGGAATGCCGTGAAGCAGGGCCAAATCCAATACAGTCTTGGTCGCGCTGTGATGCGAAAAATCGATCAACACGTCGCCTTTCTCGGTAATGTCGGATAAATTGGTATAGCACGGGCAATTTAGCTCGGGACGAATAACGTCAGCGGCAGCAACAAGCTCGGCGTTCTGATAGCCGTTTTGCGCTGCAGCAACGACCTCTTTACCCATGCGTCCGCAAGCACCGTTTACAATAATTCTCATCTTACGTCCTTTCCAATCAGACCGTGGCTTCTCATGCAATCCAGCAATACGGCGCGGTGTGCGTCCTCCATGGGGGTCAAGGGCAAGCGCAGGTAGTTCTCACAGAAGCCCATTGCGCTCATGGCTGCCTTGACGGGGATGGGATTAACCTCGCTGAACAATGCGTTGATCAGCGGCAGATACTTTGCCTGCAACTTCATACTGCCACGAATATCGCCTCTTAAGAACGCGTGGCACATTTCAGAGGTCTCGCGCGGAACCAGGTTGGAAAGAACGGAAATGACGCCCTTGCCGCCTACGGACATGATAGGAACGATCTGGTCGTCGTTGCCGGAATAAAGATCCAATTTGTCCCCTACCAATGCTGCCGTTTCAACAATCTTGGAAATATTGCCGTTGGCTTCCTTGATAGCAGCGATGTTGGGATGATCAGCCAGTGCTACGTAGGTGGAAGGCTCGATGGCTACACCGGTGCGCGAGGGCACGTTATAGAGGATCAAGGGCTTAGTGCTGGCATCTGCAATGGTCTCGTACATGCGTATCAGACCCTTTTGCGTGGCTTTGTTGTAATATGGTGTAACCACCAGCATGGCATCAGCCCCAACCTCGCAGGAAAAGCGAGTCAGATCGATGGCGTAATCGGTGTCGTTAGAGCCCGTTCCTGCGATAATGGGAACTCTCTTATTGGCACGCTCAACGGCAAAGCGGATAGCCTCGCGGTGCTCCTCATCGGTCAGCGTGGACGACTCACCCGTCGTGCCGCAAATGACCAGCGCGTCAATGCCACTGTCAATCTGCCAGTCAATCAGCTTGCCAAACGCGGTATAATCAATGCCCTCGGGGGTTATCGGGGTGACCAGCGCGGTGGCTGCTCCTTCAAAAATTGTTTGGTTCTTCATTTTCTTGCTTCCTTTCTAATTCTGGTGTTGTGCAAAAAAATAGCGCCAATTCTTACGAATCGGCTACCGTACATCCGAATATCCGCACAGTTTACATACACACACGTCGGATAAATTCGTATCATTCGATAGCTCTCCGCAGATTTGCGACAGTAAAACGAATGTTCTTCGAGTTACCAGGCAAGCGTTCGCACCGCTACCTTCGGCGCAATCCCCTTTCTCGTCCGCAACATCCTGCGAAGATTATCACACGGACGATACTTTTGTCATGCGCGCCTCTATCATTTTTATCTATTATAGCTATTTACATTCGTTTTGTCAAGGCATCATAAGCATTTTTTTGCAAAAATCATGCTTTTATTGCATACTTCTCTTACTTTGGCGTTTTTCCATGCGTCGCCAGTTAATGAATCCGTAGAGATCGTTGGCCAAAAACATGACGAAGCATATGATCATGGAGAGATAGGATATATCCGTTATGGCAGCCAATATCCAAAGAACGATCAAAACAACGTCGTTTGCCGCATAGGCCAGCGCGTAATATGGGCTACGTAAGAAGGTCAACGAGGCGGCAAGAAAGCTGGTTGTGACCGATATGGTGCTGACCAAAAGATTAGCCGTTCCAAGTATGCCGAGAATAAAATAAAAGGCTATCGTCACGGCAACCGTCAAGCCGATCAAACTCAAAATCAAACGCTTTGAAAGTCGAGCAACAGCCACCTCCTCGGATTGTTGATAAGGATGCTTGATCCACGCAATGGCGGCAAGGAGCGCCATGGGAGCGCTCAAACATACGTAGGTGATAACCTCACCGTAATATTGAAACTGAAAGGATATTACACCGTAAAAAACGGCAAAAACGATGGTCAGCAGCTGCCCAAGTACGTGACCCTTGGCCACGAAGATAAGTGCGGTCGCACCGATCAAAGAGGCAATAACGGACAGAATATCCTTTTGTGGAGACAACAAATGAGATAAAAGAACGCCAAGCGAGGAAATAGCCCATAGTCCCCACTCAAATTTCGTTAACGTTGAAAATGGATTTTTGATTTTCATAACATTCTCCTGAAAAAAAGCATCCGTCACACATCTTCTAAGACCTAATGATGTGAGACGAATGCTTTTTGCATTCAGCTACCCGGTGGCAGCGTATATTTCGTTGGATTGATTATATCACTTCATATGCGTGTTGTCAAGTACAAGCGAAAAATCAATATTCGGTATTGGCACCGACCGATTTCATGTTCATTGCATCAGCAAGTGCTTTTTCGTCGACGGTTACCTGCTCCAGATATTTTTGGCACATGGCATTCAAAATATCGGTGACGACTTCGTCCTCGAACTCCTCGAACCAATCTTTATTATCTTTGTTCTTATACGCTTGATCCTCTGCCGTGTATTTCATAATCAAATGATAGGCATTGTCCGACTTGATCAGTTGTGTATCACCGACGGCCATATTGGTCAGCGCCTTTTGAATGTCATCCAGATAAGCGATGGAATAATTCTTGTTCTTGTTGATGTAGATGCCGTTGGGATATGCGTTCCACACCTCTTTTTCGGAAAGTTTTGAACCATAATCTTCAAACGTGCTGAAGTCCCCGACCTGAATCAATCCCATCAACTTGTTGGCCTGATCCTTTACAATGGTAGCACCCTCTTCATCGAGCATGACGTAATCGGTATATCCATCGTTGTCCTTGTCCAGCCCTTGCGTTACGCCCTTGGTGGTGTTGTAAGCAATTTTTCCGTCTTCGGTGTAGTAGATCGTGTCGCCGTTTTTATCGACAACGGGCTTGCCGTCTGTGCCTGTTTTGGTCGTTCCGGTCTTGTCGTAATAAATACGCTCGGAACCCTCGTGGTAGTAAACGGTGTCGCCGTTTTCGTCCGTTACGTACAAAAACTCGTAAAGCGGAAGCAGGATCTGGCGGAAGCAAACGTAGTTTTCTTTGTAGTACTCATCTCTTGCCGCATCACCCGTTTGAGTGGAAATGTGAGATTTGAGATACTCGATCTTGTCCTCAATAATATAGTTCTCACGAAGCATATCGATGTTAACACCGTAGAGAGCCAATTCTTTATTGAATGCCGTTTTGGAGCCGTCGTGGATCAGCTCCAATGCATCGTTGATATACTCATCAATTTCTGCATAGTTCTTTTCGGGCAACGTGAGCTTATATACTTCTTCAAACAGATACAGCTTGACCAGCATTAATTTGGCCTCTTGCTGCATGGAGAGACAGAAATAATCATTGTAGGTTGCGCCCTGCGTGCTGATAATGGTATCCCAGAAGGACTCGGAATCGGTTGGATAGTCATTGTACGTAAGTGTTCCCTTCATGCGAGAGAGCAACAGCTCGTACATATTGACTGTCAGCTTTTGCTTTCCAATCTGCATGAGGGTATCGCCCTTGGACGAGCAGCCGACGACAGCAGTAAGCATAAGCAACAGCGACATCACGCAAAGCGTAATACGCAGCAAAACTTTTTTGAATTTCATGTTGTTTGATATACCTTTCTTATGGTTAGGTCTTCCCTTTCATTATACCGTTTTCACGTGTTGTTTTGTTGAGCAATTTCTATATATTTTTCAAACATTTTGTGAATAAACGGCAATACGTCCTCGCCGGATTTCAGTTTCAGATTGAGGTGCGGCTCGCCTGCCATTGCCATACGCAGACGCCCGGGCAAAAGCACGGACAGTTCCGTCCATACGTCAAAGTCAATCTTCTCGGGATAGAACTGAATGATATCTGCTTCCTGGCGGATCTGCTTGATACCGCATTGCTTACCATAGGCGCGAATGAGCGCGATGTTCAAAAGATTTTCAGTCGCCTTGGGAATGTCGCCAAAGCGGTCCAAAATCTCGTCGAGAATATCGTCACGGTCCTGCTCCGTGGCAATCATGGCAATCTTCTTATACAACTCCATACGCTGTGCGGGATACGGAACGTATCTGTCAGGGATATACGCGTCGAAATTGATGGTAATGGTGCACTCGGCCTCAGGCTTCACAGGCTCACCCTTTTCTTCAAGGACAGCTTGATTGAGTAGCTTGATATACAGATCATAGCCGACAGCATCCATATGACCGTGCTGCTCGGTGCCGAGCAAATTGCCTGCACCGCGGATCTCCATGTCGCGAAGAGCGATCTTAAAGCCCGCGCCAAACTCGGCGTAATCGCGGATGGCCTCCAGCCGCTTTTGAGCGATCTCAGGCAAGGCCTTGAATTTAGGATAGGTGAAGTACGCATAGGCGCGACGGGAGGAACGACCGACTCGCCCGCGCAGCTGGTGAAGCTGGGAAAGCCCTAAACGGTGCGCGTTGTCTACGATCAGCGTGTTTGCATTGGCAACGTCAATACCTGTTTCAATGATGGTCGTGCAAACGAGAATATCGATCTCGCCACCGAGCATTTGCTCCCAGATACCCTCCAGTGTGTCTTTGTCCATCTTGCCGTGCGCAACGGTAATGCGAGCCTCGGGGATTTCCTTGGCGATTTTTGAGGCAACGCTATCAATTGTTTCGACGGTATTATGAAGGTAAAACACTTGGCCACCGCGCCGCAGTTCCCTGCGGATAGCCTCGGTGATAATAAGCTCGTCTTCCTCTAAAACGTAGGTCTGCACGGGCAGACGCTCACCGGGCGCTTCGTCCAGAACAGAAATGTCACGAAGTCCACCCATGGCCATGTTCAAAGTGCGAGGAATCGGCGTAGCAGAAAGAGTAAGAACGTCTACGTTGCCGGCCATTTGCTTGAGCTTTTCCTTTTGTGCAACACCAAAGCGCTGCTCTTCGTCAACGATCAAAAGGCCAAGGTCGTGGAATGTCACGTCCTTACCGATCAGACGGTGCGTGCCGATCAAGACATCGACCTCGCCTCGTTTAAGGCGACGAAGTGACAGCTCCTGCTCTTTTGGAGTGCGGAAACGAGAGATCATGTCTACGTGGACGCCAAAGGCTCGCATACGGCTTGTAAAGGTTTGATAGTGCTGGAGTGCCAGTATTGTCGTTGGAACCAATACAGCTACTTGTTTTCCGCCCAGAACGGCTTTGTACGCGGCACGTAGAGCAACCTCTGTTTTACCAAAGCCAACGTCACCGCAAAGAAGGCGGTCCATCGGGGCGGTCGAGGTCATATCGCGCTTAACGTCATTTACCGCTCGAAGCTGGCCATCTGTTTCTTCATATTCAAAAGCAGCGTCAAAATTGCGCTGAAATTCATCATCGTGCGGGAAAGCAAAGCCGGGGCGACGCTTTCGCTCGGCGTACAGTTTGATTAGATCCTTGGCAATCTCTTTGACCGATGCGCGGGTGCGTGCTTTGGTTCTGTTCCAAACCTCGCCACCGAATTTGGAAAGCTTGACCATGCCATCGTCTGCATGTGAGCCGATGTACTTTGATACTTTATCCAGCATTTCGGTGGGGAGGAACAGCTTATCGCTTCCGGCGTACTGAATGCCGATATAGTCGCGAGTCACGCCCGCAACGGTCATAGTTTCAATGCCCGTATAACGTCCAATACCGTAATTCTCGTGTACAACAAAATCTCCGACCTGAAGATCGGCATACGATAGGATCGCCTGCGAGGCGGATTTGGTCTTTTTGTTGCTTTTGATCTTTCCGCTCGTGGCAAGATGTCCACGACGTGTGTCGGAGGTGGTTGACAACACGGCAACGCGAGGCGTTACCAATTCAAAGCCTGCCAAATGCTGCTGCCAGACGATCAAGACGCTTCCCTTTTTGACTTTGTCGAGTGAAATATCCTCTGTTTTGGCAAGTGATACCTCAAATCCGTGATCGCCCAAAATACCGTGCAGATTTTGAGCATACATCTCGTTTTCCGCCAATAGGATCACGCGATAATTCTGTGAAAGATAGGAAGCAAGATCCTCTTCGAGTAGCGTGAAATTGTCGCCATACGAAACCATCTGTTTTGAGCGGAAGCCGAACATCCCTGCCAAACGCTGTCCCGAAAGTCCGTAGGACATAGAGTCAACGTGGAAAGTCACGTTTTGACCGAGAAATACGTCGAACGCCACGTTAGCTTTCGAATACTGCGTATATTTGGGTGCGATCGTACCGCCGCGAACCAGCTCTTCAATGGTTTGATTACGATGCCATTCCGATGCCTTCAAACGGTCGTAAATGTTATTTGTTTTCAGCAAGAAGATGGGAGCTCGATCAGTGAAATAGTCCAGAAGGCTGGTCTTTTCCGGATAGATCAAGGAAATGTATTTATCGGCGAATGCGATGTCTCCTCCGCAGGCGCGGCTTTGATCAACGGCAGCGCCTTCCTTGATCAGCTCCTGCTCGACAGCTTCGTCGTGCTGGGTTTTAAATTGAGCCGAGATTGCCTTTTTGAGTGCATCACGAACGTCATCGTTGATCAGAATCTCACGCGCGGGCGGAAGCTCAACGTTCATAACCGTGGTGTGGATTCGCTGCGAGTCAACGTCGAAAAGACCCATACGGTCAATCTCGTCGCCAAATAGTTCAATGCGCAACGCCATAGAACCGTCAAGTTTTTGACCATCTTCGTCGGTGTAATGACCATTGGGCGGATAGATGTCAACGATGCCGCCGCGAACAGCAAACTGCCCCTTACCGTCAACCATGTCCGCACGGCTGTAGCCAGCAGCGACCAGCTTGCGGATCAGCTCGTTCAAATCGACGATGCTGTTGAAATTCAGCCGCAAAACGGATTCGGCCAACCGATCAGGCGGGATGGTATAACCGAGCGCTGCGTCGGGGGTCGTAACCACGGCATCAAGACTTCCGTTAAGAAGTCCGAACAACACGTCAAGCCTCTCATGTTCATACTCATGGGAGGCAGTAATATTATAAAACGTAAAATCTCGTCCGATGAAAAAAGCACTACGCTGTCCAAAACGCTGTAACATGGCGTTAACGCGCACACATTCCTTTTCCTCGGGGCAAACGATCAGCGCACAGCCCTTGTGCGGCAAATCGCAAAGCAGTGAGGCGAGCATGGCATCCGAGGCGCCTTCACACAGTCCATTGATCAAAATGGGTAGTGTTTTCGACGCTTTGAATTGCTTTGTCGCCGTTTCGAGCAGCTGGGCGTATTCCTTATCCGCTCGAATGGTTTGAGTTAATAACGTCATCATTCACTCACTATTATTTATTTTCCGTTGCAGAGCTGCATCGCTCCGTCGATATCTCCTTCAAGCACCTTGACGGCACCATCGTATGCTTTTTCAAAGGCTGCAAACAGTGCGTTCTGCTCGTCTTTATTGAAGTCCGAGAGTACCCAATCGGCCAAATCGTAATCGGGATGTGGTTTTTTGCCAACGCCGAAGCGAATGCGCGGGAAGGTATCACTGTTCATGATCGTGATAATGCTACGTAGGCCTCGCTGGCCTCCGTCACTTCCTTTGCCGCGCACGCGGACACGGCCGACGTCAAGTGACACGTCATCCGAGAAGACCAGCACGTTTTCCATGGGGATCTTATAGAAAGCAGCCGCCTGCTGAACCGCCTCGCCCGAAGCATTCATGAATGTCTGCGGTTTCATGAGCAACACTCGTTTTCCTGCGACGGTAGCCTCACCCACGAGAGATTTGAACTTAAGCTTGTTGATTTGCGCGTTGCAACGTTGAGAAAGATAATCCATCATCAAAAATCCTGCATTGTGACGCGTGTAATGATACTTATCTCCGGGGTTGCCTAAGCCAACAATCAAGTGTGTGATGGGGGTATTCGGTGTATCGTTTTCTTTTGAAATTTTCTTGAATAATGCAAAAATATCAGTCATTTTATTTGTTATCCTTATTGTGATGAAGTTCGCCTTCTGTTTCGTCAAGTTGAACTCGAGGCAGGTTCCAGCGGAATACGGTAGCACAGACGCGAATGGTGATGATCAGAATCATAGCGATGATTTGCGAGAGCGCGGGGACAAGCGCAAAATAACACAGCGTCCAGTAAACGACCGCACCGATGATCGAGGCGACCGCATAGATACGCTTTTGTAGCACATAAGGCGTGTGTCGGCTCATCATATCACGCAAAACACCACCGCCAATGCCTGTGGTCATGCCCATAAAAACGCAGAGAAAACCGTTAGCTTGATACCCGGCTGTCATGGCAACCTGAACGCCCGTGATCGTAAAGGCAGAAAGGCCGATCGCGTCGAACAAATTGTGGATCTGATCGATGCGTTGCTTAGTGGCAGGATTGCGCCAACCGTTCCACGTTTTTGCTACGATGAATACGGTGGATACCATAATCACTACGATCAGAATCGCCAGATAATTGGTGAAAAAGCGAGGCGGGACCTCGCCCAGCAGCACGTCACGCAAAACGCCGCCGCCCAAAGCAGTGATCATGCCGAGAAAGAATACGCCGAACAGATCCATTTTGCGCTCAATGGCAATCATAGCGCCCGATACCGCGGCCGCAGCAACACCGATATTATCTGTGATGTAGATCAACCATTCCGACATGTTTTCCTCCGTAAATCATTCATTTCTAACGACAAAGAGCGAAGCTCTGCGCATTATTACATTATAGCCTATTTTATCCATATTGTCAAATGTTTTTTGAAAAATCTCACGTTTATTGCTCGCGCGAGGTAAATATGATAATTTTTCTATATGTTCATAAAATATTTACATTTGCATCTGATAAAAAATTCACGAAACGCTTTTCAAATATAGATATTTATGATATAATAAGCAATGCGATTGGCAAAAAAGTCCGCGAAGGGCTTTTTTTGGCGTGTTTTCATGCCAAAATGCCAAGCGCCACAGCATAAGTTTCCAATTTAATTTTTTATATGGAGGAATTCTAAATGGCAAAAAAGTATTGCTATCTCTTCTCCGAGGGTAACGCAAGCATGCGTGAAATCCTTGGCGGTAAGGGAGCCAACCTCGCAGAGATGACCAACATCGGTCTTCCTGTTCCCCAGGGCTTCACCATCTCTACCGAAGCCTGCACCCAGTACTATGAGGACGGCCGTCAGATCAACGATGAGATCATGGCTGAAATCATGGAGTACATCGTAAAGATGGAGGGTGTTACCGGTAAGAAGTTCGGTGACCTCGAGAACCCCCTGCTCGTTTCCGTTCGTTCCGGTGCTCGTGCATCCATGCCCGGTATGATGGACACCATTCTGAACCTCGGTCTGAATGAAGAGGTTGTTGAAGTTATGGCTAAGAAGTCCGGCAACGCTCGTTGGGCTTACGACTGCTATCGTAGATTTATCCAGATGTACTCCGACGTCGTTATGGAAGTCGGTAAGAAGTACTTCGAGGAGCTCATCGACAAGATGAAGGAAGAAAAGGGCGTAAAGCTCGACGTCGAACTGACCGCTGACGACCTGAAGGAGCTGGCTAACCAGTTCAAGGCTGAGTACAAGGCTAAGATCGGTGCTGACTTCCCCTCCGATCCCAAGGAACAGCTCATCGGCGCAGTTAAGGCCGTTTTCCGTTCTTGGGACAACCCTCGTGCAAACGTTTATCGCCGCGACAACGATATTCCCTACTCTTGGGGTACTGCTGTTAACGTACAGGCAATGGCATTCGGTAACATGGGCGAGAACTGCGGTACCGGCGTAGCATTTACCCGTGACCCCTCCACCGGTGAGAAGAAGCTCATGGGTGAGTTCCTGACCAACGCACAGGGCGAGGACGTCGTTGCAGGCGTTCGTACCCCCATGCCCATCGCAGAGATGGCTAACAAGTTCCCCGCTGCTTACGCACAGTTCGTAAAGGTTTGCGAGATCCTCGAGAACCACTACCACGATATGCAGGATATGGAGTTCACCATCGAGAACGAGCAGCTCTACATGCTCCAGACTCGTAACGGTAAGAGAACCGCTCCTGCTGCTCTGCAGATCGCTGTTGACCTCGTTGCTGAGGGTCACAAGACCAGAGAAGAGGCCGTTCTGGTGATCGACCCCAGAAACCTCGACACCCTACTCCACCCCCAGTTCGACGCTATGGCTCTTAAGGCTGCTAACCCCGTCGGTAAGGGTCTGGGCGCTTCTCCCGGTGCTGCTTGCGGCCAGGTCGTCTTCTCCGCTGAGGACGCAGAGGCTTGGAAGGCAGCCGGCAAGAAGGTAATCCTGGTTCGTCTGGAGACCTCTCCCGAAGATATCACCGGTATGAAGGCTTCTCAGGGTATCCTGACTGTTCGCGGTGGTATGACCTCTCACGCAGCCGTTGTTGCTCGTGGTATGGGTAAGTGCTGCGTTTCCGGCTGTGGCGACATCGCTATGGACGAAGAGAACAAGAAGTTCACGCTGGCTGGTAAGACCTACGTTGAGGGTGACTACATCTCCATCGACGGTTCTACCGGTAACATCTACGACGGTATTATTGCTACCGTTGATGCTGAGATCTCGGGCAACTTCGGCACCATCATGGGCTGGGCTGACGAGTTCCGTAAGCTGAAGGTTCGCACCAATGCTGATACTCCCGCAGACGCAAAGAAGGCTCGTGAGCTGGGCGCTGAGGGTATCGGTCTGTGCCGTACCGAGCACATGTTCTTTGAGGCTAACAGAATCGCTGCATTCCGCGAAATGATCTGTGCTGACACCGCTGCAGAGCGCGAGGTCGCTCTGGAGAAGATCCTGCCTTATCAGCAGGGCGACTTCGAGAAGATCTACGAGGCTCTCGAGGGCACTCCCGTTTGCATCCGTTTCCTGGATCCCCCTCTGCATGAGTTCGTTCCTACCACGGAAGAGGACATCGCAGCTCTGGCTGCTGCACAGGGCAAGACCGTTGAGCAGATCAAGGCTATCATCGCTTCCCTGCATGAGTTCAACCCCATGATGGGTCACCGTGGCTGCCGTCTGGCTGTCACCTACCCCGAGATCGCAGCTATGCAGACCAAGGCTGTTATCCGCGCTGCTATCAACGTTCAGAAGGCTCATCCCGAATGGAAGATGGTTTCCGAAATCATGATTCCTCTGGTTGGTGAGGTTAAGGAGCTTAAGTACGTTAAGTCCGTCGTTATTGCAACTGCTGACGCTGAGATCGCAGCTGCAGGTGTTGAGCTCGAGTATGAAGTTGGTACCATGATCGAGATTCCTCGTGCATGCCTGACCGCTGACGAGATCGCTCAGAACGCTGACTTCTTCTGCTTCGGTACCAACGACCTGACCCAGATGACCTTCGGCTTCTCTCGTGACGATGCCGGTAAGTTCCTGAATGCTTACTATGATGCTAAGATCTTCGAGAACGATCCCTTCGCAAAGCTCGACCAGACCGGTGTTGGCAAGCTGATGAACATGGCTTGCAAGGAAGGCCGTGCTAACAACGCTAAGCTGCACATCGGTATCTGCGGTGAGCACGGTGGTGATCCCACTTCCGTTGAGTTCTGCCATGCTCTGGGCCTGGATTATGTATCCTGCTCGCCTTTCCGTGTTCCGATCGCTCGTCTGGCTGCCGCTCAGGCTGCTCTGAAGGATTGATTGAAACACAATCAATAAAAAAGCTCAAGGGCTGTCGCGCAAAGCGCGGCAGCCCTTCCCTTTATGTTTGTTTTTGATAGTTCAATCCAAAGCTGAGCGCATATTGCTCAGCGTAAGAGCCGTCGGTGACATACAAGCAAAGAGTCTTAGAGCATCCGTCAAAGGAAGCGTAACCAATGTTGGAGACACTGGTCGGCAGAACGACCTTTTCAAGATTTTCGCATTGATAAAATGTAAACCATCCAAGATGTTCAACGGTTTTAGGTAGTGTAACGCTTCGAACGTCACACTCGGCAAAGACGCTATCACCAAGACCGATGACTAAATACCCGTCAACAGCAGCAGGAACGATTACATCTTTTTCTTGACCGAGATAGGAGGTCAGGATTGCAAAGTTGTTTTCCAAACGGTAAGTATATTCGCAAAGAGCGACATCAGCATCTCCTGTGGGTTTGTCTTCGGGGGTATCCTGGAGCGGTGGATTTTCTCCGCTTGGCGCATCTTCGCCTGAAGGAGGAGTCGTTGGCTTTTGCTGATTGGCCAACTGCTTTTCCAGTTCTTGCAGTTGATCGAGATACTCAGATCGGAGAGCATAAAACTGCTGCTCCATGTCGCTGACTTGCGATGTCAACGTCTGTATCTGCGCCTCATAATAGACGATTTTAGCGTCATATGCGTCCTTCTCTGCTGAAGTTATTCCGCTTGTAGTGTTGGAGTTTGTGCCTTTGAGCAGTTGACAAGAGGTTAAACAAATACTCAAAATGGTGATACAGAGTATTGCCACGATCATCCCCCTCAATAATCTGTTTTTTAACGTTTTGCGTTGCTTCATTTTCTTTCTCCTTCCATTCATTTGCGTTTAAGAGGCGCGAGCTGTGCTCCCATTCTCTTTGATATCATACTACCATAGGAGGAGAACAAAATTGCAACAAATCTGTCGAGCAATTCGAATAAAACAAAAAAGCGATGGACAAAAAACGGAACCATCTTTGCATTTGCACCTATTTCAAACATAAACGGATATTTCTCACCATACGATTCTTCTCCTCGGAGGCTATATGATAAATCATCCAATCCAACCGATTTATAATAAAGATTCCCGCGTGCTTATTTTGGGAAGCTTCCCTTCCGTCCGCTCGCGTGAGGTAGTTTTTTTCTACGGTCATCCCCAAAATCGCTTCTGGCCGTTGATCGCCGCTCTTTGTCAGGAGTCGTTACCTACTTCTATTGAAGATAAAACAGAGCTTCTGCTTCGCCACGGGATTGCGCTTTGGGACGTTGCAGCGGCCTGCGAAATTAAAGGCTCGGCCGACAGCACCTTAACAAAGGTTGTGGCAAACGATCTGACCCCAATTCTTGATGGCTCAAGCATTTCACAAATTTTTCTTAACGGAAGCACCGCAGACAAGTATTATCGTCGCTTAATTCAGCCTCGAATACAACGCACTGCGATCGGACTTCCCTCCACCAGCCCTGCGAATGCCACATGGTCGTTTGAACGACTACTTGACGCTTGGCGTGTGATTCAACCCTATATAACGTAAAAACCACCGCTGATAACAGCGGTGGTTTATTATCATTTACCCGTCACAATGGCGCGGAACATAGCGAGTGAATCCGCGTACGTTTCGGGATCGGAGCTGCTTCCCATGGGAAACGGTGCAGTCATACAGATCAGCGTGTCTTCCGGAAGCTTGCGGAGCGCAGGCTCCATTGCGTAATACGGCGTATCCTTCAAGCGAATTGCATATTCGTCATATGCTTTGTCGGGGGCACTGCCAAAAATATCAGCGAGCGGCTTTAGGAGCTCTCTTTTATTGGTTTTGACATATTCGTACATATCTTCGCTGAGAATATATACAGAGCACTCTCCAAAAGACACAAAGCTGTTGAAGTCGGACAACTGCTTAGCGTTATAAGCAAGATTGACCGTGCCTACACCGTCGTTCGCTTCTTTGTCTGCGATCAATTCCTCTTCGGAGTAAAATTGATAGCGAACGATCTCGGTATATTTTTCTCCGTTGCCGTCAAAATCCTCGGGCATAATGCGGTTGAAGGCTTCACGTAGGTCCTCAGTTTCCTCGGAAAGAAAACCGTATGAGCCGCAATAGGTAACAACTGTGTCCTGTTTAGGATCGCCTACTTGTTGCGATACAATAAAAACAACAAGAATGATCACGAATAAGGCGATGATAGTGTGCCATTTATAATGGTACCAGTAGTTATCCAACCATTTAAGTAATTTGGATTCCGATGTGAAATCGATCTCATCACCGTTTGGTCTGATATCGATATCATTTCCGTCTGGCTTTTTTAAATCATTGGCCATAATAAATCTCCTTTATAGAATAAGGCGAAGTACAGTAGCGAGTCAAAACCATCGCAATTGTACTTCGCCTTCTATCTTATTTAGAACGGCTAACGCTCAAAACGGTCAGCGTGATGGTTCCTACGGGAGCTTCAATATGAAGAACGGCACCCTCGCGCGTACCCATCAGGCTCTTACCGATCGGAGACTGGTCAGAAATTTTGCCCAGCAGAGGATTTGCTTCATTAGAGCCAACCAGAGAATACTCAAACTCTTCACCGTCGCTTTCGTCGCGAACGCGAACAACAGAGCCCAAACTAACAACGGAGGTATCGATCTCATTTTCATCAACGATAACGGCGTTCTCGATCAGATCTTCCAGTTCCTTGATACGAGCTTCGGTCTTCGCTTGCTCGTTTCTTGCTTCATCGTACTCAGCGTTCTCGGACAAGTCACCGAAGGAACGTGCGACTGCGATATCGTTCTTAATCTCCTCGCGGCGGACAGTCTTCAGATAATTCAGTTCCTCGACCAGCGCCTGATAGCCGTCGGGGGTATAGAGCATTTGCTTCTTTGCCATGATAATTCTCCTCGTGTTTTATAGTCTGATTATAATTTGTATGCGCATCAAATCACTTCAATGCATCAACCGCGGCCAACAGCTGCGGATCTTTCTCGTCGGGAATCAAATAGATGTTTCCGTATTCTTCGATCAACGCTTCGTCCATTTCGACAAAAATGTCAGGGGCGATGCCTATATCGTGATAGTTCTCACCGCTGGGAGGCAGATACCAAGCCGTTGTCAGTTTGAGCGCGCCTTCCATGCCGAAATAAGACAGATCGTACATGGACTGCATGCAGCCCTTACCATAGGTGGTCACGCCAACAAGCGTAGCCAAGTCGTAATCTCTCAAATTGGAAGTAAAGAGCTCGGCGGCACTTGCCGTGTATTCATTGGTCAAGACCGCAAATTTATAGTTGCGATATTTTCCAATATCTTTTTTGGATACGTTGCAGGTCTCATAGCCGCCGGTCAAATTGCTAACGACCTTGACCTTGTCTGTTTCACCCGAACCGTCCTTATATACGGTTGAGATCATTGGATCACCAACCTGTAGGAAAGTGCTGAGTACAGCTTCGATGGATTTGAGATCTCCACCGGGATTGTAGCGAACGTCAAAGATAAACTTCGTGCAGCCCTGTGCTATCAAAGAGTCCATAACACTGCTGAATTGGGGGGGCGTCGTCAAGTCAAACTGTGCAATCTTGACGATACCGATGGTAGGATCTGCTTGATAAACACGACCGGTCACCGATTCAGTGGTAATCTTTCTGCGCTCGATTTCAAAAGAAACCGCTTCATAGCCTCCACCTGAGGTCGGGCGAAGAACCGTGAATTTTGCCTTGCTGCCTGCAACTCCACGCACACAGGAAATAGCGGCATCGTAGCCCAATTCCTGAACGGTGTGTGTTTCTCCCTTTTCATCAACAACAGCATAGACACAGTCGCCAATGCGCAATCCGGCTTCAAGTGCGGGAGAGCCGTTGAACACACTGATAATGGACAAGACGGAATAAGAAAAACCGTTATATTCGATCTGGTCGTTGACAACACTGACGCCAATGCCTTCCATCTCACCTTGATTCTCTGAGGTGAGGGCGTCCAGCTCTTCTTTGGTATAATAAGCGGCGTACAGATCTCCGGTGGCCTCTGCATAAGCCTTGAGAACGGCAACCATCAGCGCTTCTCTGTCGAGATCGTAGACGGAAAGCTGTTCAAAGATGGAATGGATCAGATCCAGCTCCGGAAATGTGGTTTCTTCCTGCTCGTCGCTGAAAGGGGGAATGTCGTTAATGTCATTATCATTATCCGGTAACGGCGGGTAGAAGCTGAAGCAGGACGTCAGCGAAAAGCAAATTGCAATCGCTAACAGTAACGATAAAAATTTACTTATAAATAGTTTATTATGCATGGTTATTCCTCAAACAATATTGGATTCTAAAACTGAACTTGCAGCACGGTCCGGCGTACGGCAATCAACCGGCGACGACGGACAAAGCCGTCGATGCGCCGGTGAATGCTATTTTTACGGTCGGAAAAACCGCTGTCAGACATCAGAATTTAGAGGTCTTGGAATCCAGATATTTCTTAACCATAAGCGCAACCTTGAAGGTGATTGCATGCTCAAACTCGCGCAGATCAAGACCGGTCAGCTTGCGGATCTTTTCCAGACGGTAGACCAGCGTATTGCGGTGAACGAACAGCTTACGCGAGGTTTCGGAAACGTTAAGGTTGTTTTCGAAGAAGCACTGGATGGTCATGAGCGTTTCGCGGTCAAGCGACTCCAAACTACCCTTCTTAAAAACCTCCTGCAGGAACATCTCGCAAAGGGTGGTGGGCAGCTGATAGATGAGACGGCCGATGCCCAGGTTTTCATAATTGATGATGTTCTTTTCGGTTTCAAATACCTTGCCGACTTCCAGTGCAATCTGGGCTTCCTTGTAGGCGCGTGCCAGATCTTTGATGTTATCAACGACAGTAGAAATACCGATCGAAACCTTAGTATAGAATTCAGTGCTCAGGGTGTCTGCAATGTTGGTTGCGATCTTTTCAATTTCCTTGGCGTCGGTGCCGGGCTTGATATCCTTAACGAGAACGATATCTCGCTCGCCTGCGCTGATGACGTAATCACGGGACTTGTCCGGGAACATATTCTGCAGCATCTCAAACGGCATCATATCCGTTTTGCCAAAGAACTTGATCAAAAATACGATGCGAAGCTCTTCGGTGTTAAAGTGCAGTTCCTTGCTCTTGATGTAAATGTCGCTGGGGAGAATGTTATCAAGAATGATATTCTTAATGAACGACCCCTTGTCATACTTTTCATCGTAAAGGTTCTTAATGTTGCTCAGCGAGATAGCAAGCAGCTTGGACGTTTTGTCAGCCGTCTTATCTTCGCCTTCTACGAATACGATGTACTCGGGCTTTACGTTTCCGCCGATGGGACGGTACGTGTAGCCATTATTGACAACAACGTCGGTGGTGTATGCCAGCTCGTCGCGAACGCCCTGGCGGATCTCACCGATCTTGACCAGCTCGGAGCACGAGATGATCACACCGTTCTCATCAATAATACCGATGACACGGTCTACTGCATCTTTCATCTGATGAATGACGCCTTGGAACAATCTGTTAGACATAATTTTTCTCTCCTGATGCACTTGTATTTGGAATGAATTTGTATATACTACCCTATATTGTACACCATTTTTTGTGATTTTTCAATAGGGTTTTTGATTTTTTTTATAAATTTCCTCGATTTATTTTGGTAATTTTATATGTTTTACTATGTGCATATTGCCCTAAAGCTCAAATTCATACACAAGCGAACTCAAAACAAAGCAGGATGCGGTCTCTGTACGAAGGATGCGAGCCCCCAGTCCCGTCAGGCAAAAATCTGCTTCTTGTGCTACTTTTGCTTCGGATGGTGAAAATCCACCTTCACTTCCAATAACAACGGCAATTTGAGGAATACGGTCGTGCGGCAACTCAGCAAGCCGACCGCGCAACAGCGTTTTCAGTGGAACAGTTCCCTCTCCCTCATAGCAAAACAGCACAAGGTCTGCCTGCGATGCAAGCGATACCATTTGCGTGAATGAAACGGTTTCCGTTACCTCGGGCAGCATACCGCGGCCACATTGTTTGGCGGCTTCAGTCGCAATGCGATTACGCCGTTCGGTTTTGCGTACCTCTGCATCTTGCTTGACGCGGACAACGCAGTTGGTGCTCTCAAATGGAACGATATGCGAAGCACCACATTCAACTGCTTTTTGAATGATGGTATCAAACTTATCCCCTTTAGGAAGTGCTTGATATAGCGTGATAGCCACGGGCGGCTCAGTCTTCATGGGAGATTCGCCTACGATACGAGCGGTCACGATGCGGTCATCCTCGAAATGAAGCAGTTCGCAATCATATTCCGTTTTCTGCATATCGCACACGGTGATGTGTTGACCGGCGGCCATGCGGAGCGAGCGAGCGATGTGATGAGCGTCTTCTCCGACAATACGCACTAAACCGTCGCATATTTGATTTTTTGCAACAAAAAAGCGCGGCAATGTGTTCACTCCTTCCGCGATTGATGACATAAAATAGGGTCGATAGCATTGTTTTTTGCCATTTTGACTTTTGACAAAACTGATTATACAACATTTTACCCAATTTGTCAAATGTTTTTTTGTAAAAAATGCTCGCAAAGGAAACATTTTTTACAAAATCATTCAAATTATGCTTTTTTCGTCGGTCAACTTCACAAAAGCAACATGCACAAATCACAAAAGAAGCATTGTGTAATATAGAAAAATACCTCGGCAAGATATACAAACAAAAAAGCTTCCCGCAAGCGACGTCGCTTACGGGAAGCTAAAACTTTATGCCAATGTTCTATTTTTCAGTATCGGAATACGCCAGATAACGGCAGCGACAGCAGGGGTGATGATCATTTCAGGGATCATGTAGCATCCATTATAAATGATGGAATACAACAGTGAAAGTGAGCCGCCCTTGACGTTCTCAAGAATTCCCTTTCCAATCGATTCGTAGATACCGTCAAGTGTAAAGAACCATTCTGCCCAAGCGCCGTAGAAAATAGTGCCGGAAATAATGTGGCAGAGATATCGCAATGCCAGCGCAAGGACACTACCCAACACCAGGGCCTTTACGGGTGACAAACGCTTTCGGAAGATGCCACCAAGTCCCAGTACGGTATAGGCGATCACATAGTCGATCGCGCAGATCAGGAGTGCTGCGCCCAGCTGCATGCCACCCTCCTCAACGGGAAGAAAGAGAGAGGACACGGTGGAATGCCCCAGTAGCATTTGGACAAGCGAGTAAACGAAGCCCGTCAGCAAGCCCCAGCGTGTGCCGTAAAGGTACGCGATGAGGATGATGGGAAGCATACCAGCGATGGTAATACCGCCGCCAAACGGGAAATTGAAGGGCGGCACGGGGATGAGCGAGCAAACGAAGGAAATGGCGGTTGCCAGAGCAATCATCATGCCCGACTCGGTCAGACGTCTGACTTTGAGTGTGAGTTTCATATTCTACCTCCAAAAAATTAAACCGCACGAAAACTCCGTGCGGCAAATTCCTTGGTTGTTTCTCATCTTTGGGATGAGTACACTTAAAAATCTCCCTACGCCGGCATTATCCGTATCAGGTTAAGGGTTCAAGGCCTGCGCCTTATCTCAGCCGAATGTTCAGCACCCCTGTTTTTATGCGGTTTTTGATGTGATTGTATTATACTCCTTCTATACGCGTTTGTCAATAGGAAATAAATATATTTCCTAAAAAAGACCCTACCGTCAAGGCAGGGTCATTTGGGTATATTGTCCGCCAAACATAATTTCAGAACGATCCAATACGATTCCCATTTCTTTGGAAGCCTCGATCGCTGCTGCCGCATTACCGTCTGCGAACAGGATAAAGTCGGGAATATTGGACCAATCGATCAGCGAGTACGATGTTTTAATAATAGGACCGTGTTTGGAAATAATAATTGCATCGCTTGCCGTAGCAGCTCGCAAGAGGTCATCCGAAAGCTCACTTTCCCAAGCGGATGCTCCCAGCCATGTCAGTTGCTTTCCCTCTTGTTGCGGATTAGAACGATATTCAAAGGAAAAAGAAACCGTCGGGTGCGTGGAACGTTTTAGCATAGAAAAATATAATCGATCCAGCACCAGTGTATCGCAAATCTCGGCTCCCTCTTCGGGCAAGTAGTAGCAAATTTCAACGCGACGTTGCTTGGCCAACGCAACGATCGCACGTAGATTACCCTCATCCTTAATGGCTTTATCTTCGTCGGTGCTCGTCATTGTTAATGGCAGCCAGATCGTCCGCACACGAATGTCTCCCAATAACTTATAGACGGTCGAAATGTGACGGTTATGATAATGTGTCAAAACGAGCGCATCAATTTCGGTGGTTCCGTCGGGCTTACCTTCTGTGAGAAAATCCCGATACGTGGTATAGCTACCGTCTGTTACATCACACAGCACCGTTGTCTCGTTATCGGATAGACAAAGCAGCTCGTTCTTCTTGTTAGAGATGTAAGTTGCTTGCCACTGCCCTGCCGTCATGCTTTTCGTTGCCGTCAAGCAAACGATGAAAACAGCACCCCACGCTGCCATAACGTAGAGAAATCGATGTGGCTTTTTCCATTTGGGAAGAAGAAACCATAGTAAGGCACATACGAGGAGGACAAGGAGGACTCCTACAAATTCATATCGCAAGGATATGAGCGCGCCCGAAACATCGCTCATTTTTTGTGTCAGTATGATCATCCCGTTGGTGACACCGTAGAGAAGGCGCGCAACCCATCCCGCAAGAAATTTCAAAAACGGTAAAAAAGTACCGATATACGATAATGGAACATAAACAAGTCCCAATATCAATGCAAGCGCGGTCAGCGGTGTCAGGAGCAAATTGGCGAGCGGTGACATAATGGATACTTCGCCAAAGATCAATGCCATCGGAACAATCAAAACAAGTAAAATAACGAGTGAGGACAATACGGGAACAAGCAACTTATGCCATATCCATTGAACAGGCAACGGTATGCGTGATGAGGGTGCCATCTTTTTATAGCCAAATAGTGAGGGAATTACAACGATTAAGGCGAACGTGGCAAGAACCGTCAGCCAGAGTCCCGCATCGTAAACGGCTGTTGGCTGTATGGTCAGCGTTGCGCCGAGAAAGACAGAAAGCGGTGTTAGAGGATCGTGAGGCGTGCCGCGCAAACGAGACAAATATAGACATAACAGCATAAAGGTAGCACGGAACATGGACACACTGAATCCCGTCAGCGCAAGAAAGGCCAAAGCAGTCAATGAAAGCAGCGTTATGCGCATGTAGAACGGACAACGGAGTGTGTTGAGCAGAGCTGTCAGGGCTAACATAATAAGCGATAGATGTAAGCCACTAAGCGCAAGCAGATGCGACGCACCTGCGCGTCGAAAATCTAACGTTGTGGTATCGGATAAATGATCTCTTGTGCCGAGCAGCAATGCGGAAGCGAGCCTTCCCTGCTCGCCACCAACCGCCCCACTCAACCGATCAGACAGACGATATTGCAATCGGCTAAGCCATTGCCGAAGAACAAAAATATCGCGTTCGATCGTTTCGCAGTCCTTTGTGCTTTCGACGTATCCAACCAAGACGTAACCATCTGCCAGCAGCTGCCGTATCGTTCGGTCTTCCTCAGGTGCTTGTAAGATTGGATACAAGGTCGCGCGAGCAGTGAACCGATCTCCCGTGCGCATATCGTGTTCGCCCGTAAGATTGAGATACAGCATCGTTGTATTGCCATCAGGCAGATCAAGCTTGACACCAACGCAGGTCAAATACGAGCTGTAAAATTCCTCGGCTACGACCATCCCCGAAATTTCGGCAGTGCCGTCCTCTGTTTGTGTTGCATATTGCTCGGCGGGCAAAATATCGTAATTTTCTCTGAGAAGTGCGCTTGAAAAACCAAGCACAAGAGCAAGCGACAGAAAGGCAAGATATCGCAGTGCGTATTTGGCGCGAGCGGAGACAAAGCTAAACAGAAAAAGAGATAGAAGGGTTACTATGGATAGCAATAAAGCAATCGTAAGCGTGTCGGTTGCAAGATCAAGGCAAATATAGAGCGCTGCAACAATAACGAGGATCCAACAAAACACAGCCAACGGTCTGCCTTTAGCGATCTGCATAAAATGTCCTCCTTTCTGCAAATTTCTACTTTTTGATATCATATCATACATTCGGTCAAAAATCAAGTGACGAGCGGAATTCCCCGAAGTATCGAAAAATATTTTTTACGGGTATTGACTTTTTGGTATATTCTTTGTATAATATTAGGGCGTTGTGTTTTACAAACGCATTTCGGGCCATTAGCTCAGTTGGTTAGAGCCACCGGCTCATAACCGGTCGGTCCGGGGTTCGAGCCCCTGATGGCCCACCATTCAAGTATTATCCGAAAAAAACCACCCATTTGGGTGGTTTTTGACTATTCAGAGTTTTAGAAAGGAAAGCGATATGAAAATCATCACCATTAGCCGTGAATTTGGTAGCGGCGGCCGCGAGCTTGGTAAACGTCTGGCTGACGCGCTTGGATTTGACTATTATGACCGTGAGATCATCACTGCGATCGCGGAAAAACAGCAGTTGGATGAGACCTACGTAGAGAAGGCACTGGAACAGCAGGTATGGCAAATGATTCCTCTGACCTTTCACCATTCTTTTTCAGGCGCCAATATGCTGCGAACGGCGCAGACCACGCTACTCTTGGAGGAAAGACGCGTATTGGAAAGCATCGCCCGACTTGGTAAGGATTGTGTGATCGTTGGGCGCAATGCGGATATTCTTTTGCGCGACGAGCATCCGCTCAATATTTTTGTTTGCGCTGATATGGATGCCAAGATCCGTCGTTGCCATGAGCGTGCCGAAAACGGAGAGAACCTTTCTTACAAGGAAATCGAACGCAACGCGCGTAGCATTGACCGCGCACGTGCAAAAACGCGCGACATGATCTCGGATAGCCGTTGGGGTGCTCGCGAAAACTACCATCTCATTGTGAACACAACGGATTGGAATATCAAGGAGTTGACTCCCGTGATTGCGGATTTTGCCACGCGATATTTCAATAGGGAGAACTGATATGCCTATCCGGCTTTCCGATCACTTTTCCTACCGCAGGCTGATTCGCTTCACTTTACCTTCCATCGTCATGATGATTTTTACGTCCATCTACGGTGTGGTTGATGGCTTTTTCGTATCTAATTTCGTAGGAAAAACCCCTTTTGCCGCCGTAAACTTTATCATGCCCTTTTTGATGATTCTGGGAACGATTGGATTTATGTTTGGTACGGGTGGCAGTGCGCTCATCTCTAAAACCATGGGCGAGGGCGATTGTGAAAAGGCAAATCGTCTGTTTTCCCTCTTTGTCTACGTATCATTTATTTGTGGTGTTATTATTGCGATATCAGGAATCATTTTTATTCGACCAATTGCCATTTTACTTGGCGCTGAAGGTCAAATGCTGGAGGACAGTATCCTCTATGGCCGTATTATACTGCTTGCGATCCCCGCGTTTGTGCTGCAAATGGAATTTCAAAGCTTTTTTGTTGCGGCAGAAAAGCCTCAGCTTGGTTTGATCACTACGGTGGCATCCGGCGTGACCAACATGGTTTTGGATGCTTTGTTGGTATGGCTGTTCCCTTTGGGGCTGGTCGGCGCAGCATCTGCTACCGCTATCAGTCAGCTGGTCGGTGCGGTCATTCCCGTCGCTTATTTTTTACTTCCTAACGATAGCCTTTTACGATTAGGAAAGACTCATATGGATGTAAAAGCTCTTCTTCGCACCTTCGCCAACGGCTCGTCTGAGCTGATGAGTAACATCTCCATGTCGCTGGTCGGTATGCTGTATAATGTTCAGCTCTACAAATACGCTGGTGAAGACGGTGTAGCTGCCTACGGCGTATTAATGTATGTTAATTTGATCTTTTTGGCTATATTCATTGGTTATGTTATTGGAACTGCGCCCGTTGTCGGATATCATTATGGGGCACAAAATCAAGATGAATTGAAAAGTATTCGAAAGAAAAGCCTTGTTATCATCGGTGTCTGCTCATTGGGAATGGTGGGATTGTCTATTCTTTTGGCTCTTCCACTATCAAAGATGTTCGTAGGTTATGATGCTGATTTGCTTGCGATGACAGTACGCGGATTTTTCATCTATTCCTTTTCTTTTCTGTTTGCGGGGATTGCCATTTTTGGTTCATCTTTTTTCACCGCGCTTAACAATGGTCTTGTGTCTGCAATTATCTCGTTTTTGCGTACTATGGTCTTCCAGATTACTGCTGTTATTATTTTGCCGATCCTTTTGGGCGGCATCGATGGCATCTGGGTTTCGATTGTTGTTGCAGAGCTGATGGCTGCTGTTGCTACCGCTATTTTTCTTTTGGCTTTGCAAAAAAAATATCACTATTAGGAAAACACCTGCTATTCAATGAAAATGGCAGGTGTTTTTACTGTTTTTTTGCATTAAATTTTAGCATTCCTCTTCCAAATTTTCAAAAGGTATGATATAATATAACCAACTCTATTTAAGAAAGGATCTAACCTTTATGGAATTATCCACAAAACTCAAGGCTTTGGAGGGCTGCAGCCGCGCCAATCCTTATGCTGACCGCATTTTTTCCGAGCTGATGTATCTGTACCATCTCAATCGTGCTCGCAATCTTGGCTGGGAGGACAAGCTCGATCGCGCAATGACCTATCTTTTGGATTGCGTCCGTGATAACGGTGCCATCATTCGCGAGGATTGCGAGAATGTGGAAACAGCACTTGCCGATCTGTCTGATGAGGCAAAATCCATTACCGTTCACTGTGTTGCTCACGCGCATATCGACATGAACTATCAGTGGGGATATCAGGAAACCGTTTCGATTACTACCGAAACCTTCCGCACTATGCTCGACTTGATGAAGGAATATCCCGACTTTACATATTCTCAATCGCAGGCATCCGTCTACGAGATCGTTGAGAAGTACGATCCTGCACAACTTACCGAAATCAAGCAAAGAGTCAAGGAAGGCCGCTGGGAATTGGCGGCTACCTCTTGGGTTGAGTGCGACAAGAACATGCCTAACGGCGAATCTCTCTGCCGTCATATTTCTTACACCAAAAAGTATCTGTCCGAGCTGTTCGATATTGATCCCGACACGCTTTGCCTGGACTACGAGCCTGATACATTCGGTCATGCAGCTACCGTTCCCGAGATTCTGCAGGACGGCGGCGTCGATTACTACTACCATTGCCGTGGATGCAATCCTCGTGGTCCGTACCGTTGGCAATCTCCCTCGGGTAAGGAAGTCATCGCCTATAGCGATCCCAGCTGGTATCAGTGCGGTGTTGATTACCGTGCCTTTGCTTACTATCCTCAAATCGGCGCAACGTTTGGTGATGGCACAATGGATCAATTCCTTAAAGTCTACGGTGTCGGCGACCACGGTGGCGGACCTACTCGCATTGACCTTGAAAAAATCACGGATATGATGACCTGGCCGTTGTATCCTACCCTCAAGTTCAGCCGCTATGATACTTACTTTAAATATCTGGAGTCCGTCCGTGATACCCTTCCTGTTCACGTCGGCGAGATCAATTTTGTATTTGCAGGCTGCTACACCTCTCAAGGGCGAATCAAGATGGCAAACCGCAAGGCCGAGACTCGTCTGTACGACGCGGAAATGCTGGCAGCACAAACGGCAGCCTTGACGGGCAAGTTGCCTCAGATCAATTTCACCAAGGCTTGGACCAACACATTGTTCAACCAATTCCACGATATCCTTCCCGGCTCCTGTGTCGTTGACACACGCGAGGATGCTATGGGTCGCTTCCAGGAGACGATCGGCTACACCAACTCGGCTTCCATTGAGGCCCTGCGCGGTCTATCCGATGCCATCGATACCGAGGGCATCCCCTACGATGATAACGCCATGGTTCGTTCTGAGGGTTCAGGCGCAGGCTTCTTGAACAATAAGGATCACTCCTTTGCTATCGCCGTAGCCGAGCGCGGACACGGCAGTGTTCGTATTCTGCATCTGGTCAACACCACCGCCTATGAGCGAGATGAGACCGCGACGGTTCTCCTTTGGGACTACCCGGCTGACGTTGGTAACATAGAGGCACACACGCACGACGGCACGCCCGTCCCCGTACAGATCCTTGATAACGGAAAGCGCCATTTCCATAATGCCTACGCAACGCTTCTGATGCGCGTCAAGGTTCCCGCGTTCGGCTACCAAACGGTCATCCTCAAGCAAAAAGAAACCGTAAATCCCAACGCCTTCAATCTGCCGCCCATCAACGGTCGCCGTCAAGATACCTTTGGTGATCAGAACATGGTACTGGAAAACGAGTATATCCGTGCTGAATTTGACGCCCAGACCTGCACGCTGGTTTCGTTGATCGATAAAGAAAGTAATACCGAAATGCTTCCCGCAGGCGATCGTAGTGGCGGTCAATTCCGTCTGGTTCACGAGAATCCTCGCTTTGGACATAGCGCATGGACGCGTGGTCCGGCGCAAAAGACCGAGATCCTCAACGAAGATAATCGCGTTCACGTTTCCAACTATGCCCGCGGCGGTCTTTCTCATTGGTTCTCCTACGAAATGCCCTTCGGCACTCGCTCGAATATGTCCGTGACCGTTCGTTTGAACGCCGGCAGCCGTTTGATCGACTACGATATGAGAATCAACTGGTTGGAAACGGGTAACAACGACGATCAGGTCTTGCTGACCTTCAGCACACCTGCCGCATACAATATTGGCGCGTATCGCTATGAGATCGCCAATGGTGTCATCGTTCGCGAGGAATTTGCCAATGACGTGCCTTCCATTGGCCGTATGGAGCTGCTCCCTGCCGAAGGCGGTCATCCTGCTTATCTCCAGATCATGTCCGATACCAAATATGGCTTCCAGGGCTGGAATCAGCGCGGTGAACTTTCGCTGCTGCACGCATCCTTCTATCCCGATCTCTATCCGGAGATGACAACGCATCATGTTCACGCTGCCATCGCTGTTGTCAGAAACGGGGAGGAAGCGCAAATGCTTGGCGACTGCTACGATCACGAGCTTATCCCAGTATCCGGCAAGCCTCATAAGGGATCCTTGCCGATGACAGGCTCCATGTTCACCGTCAGCGATATCAAGGGCATCAGCCCCTCGAGCGTTTGCGTGACCGAGGACGGCTCGCTCATCCTGCGATTCTATAACCGTACCGACGAGATGAAGGTAACCAACATTACGTTGCCCGTGGATATCGCATCCGCTTACTACGTTGATCTGAACGAAAACGAGCAAGCTCCCGTTATGATGGAAGGCAACCGCACCATGATCTTCAGCATCGATGCTTACGCTACCCAGACCATCAAGGTTGCTCTTAACAAATCATAAAGCTGACCGAGCGTAACAGAATTCAAAAGTTTTACCCCCGCCGCCAAGAATAATACCTGAGCGGCGGGGGTTTTGATAAGCCACAGCAAAGGAGAAATTACTATGGAGTTTTATACAAACCATCCAATACTGTTCGTACTGGCAGGCATTATTATCGCTGCGGTGCTGGCACAGTCGATCTTTTTTTTGATCAAAGCATGGAAACGCGGCATAGCTCTTGGTATGGACAAGAAAAAGCTACGCAAGATTTCGACCACGGCGGCGATTTTTACCATCGCTCCTGCCGTTGCCATCGTTATTAGCATACTGGCTCTTTCCAAAAAGCTGGGGCTTGCGCTTCCCTGGCTCCGCTTGAGTGTTGTCGGCTCGCTTTCCTATGAGGCCATCGCGGCTGAAAACACCTCGAATGCCATGGGCCTACTTGGAAGTGCGGCTCCCAACGCATCTCAATACGTGACCATTGCACTGGTCATGACAATTTCAATCATGGTTGGCATTTGGCTGGTTCCCGCCGTTTGCAAAAAACTGCAAAACGGTATGGTGTCGCTGGAAAAGCGCGACAAAAAATGGGCAGATCTATTTTCGTCCTCCATGTTCATTGGCATGATCTCTGCTTTCGTCGGCTTCGTTTTCTGCGATGTTGCTCGTCTTTGGTCAGGCGATGAAAACGGGCTTGTTCACGTCATCAAATCTGTAACGGAAAACGGCGACAAGGTTGAAAAGAGCTTTTATTACACCAACACCTCGGGACTTGTTCCCGTCTGCGTTATGGCAGTTTCGGCAGTTGTTATGATGATCCTTGGTCTTATGTCCAAGAAGCTGAAAAAGGCCGGCTGGCTTTCGGACTATGCTTTGCCCATCAGTCTGCTGATCGGCATGGCAAGCGCGATTCCCTTTGTCGCACTCTTTGGTGGGGAGGTAACAGTATAATGAAACAAGAAATGACTTATATGGATAAAGTTCATCGCTGGGGTACGACGTGGAATCTTTCCATGATGGTTTTAATGATGGCGTTTCCTGTCATTATTGCCCTGCTCTTTCATGCGATGCCCGACTGGCAAGGGCTTCTGATGGGTCTGATTGCAACCGCTCCCATGTACTGGGCAGTTGGCGTCGTTGAAACCTTTACCTACATTCCTATGCTGGGTGCAGGTGGATCGTATCTGTCCTTTGTTACAGGTAATATTTCCAACCTCAAGCTCCCTTGTGCACTTGGAGCACTTGAGCAAGCAGGCGTCAAAGCAAACTCCGACGAGGGCGAGGTCGTATCTACCATTGCCATCGCAGTTTCCAGTATCGTAACCACTATTATTATCATTATCGGCGTTCTGCTGATCGTTCCGCTGACACCTCTCTTGGAGTCTCCCGTTCTAACCCCTGCCTTTGATCAGATGATCCCTGCACTATTTGGCGGTCTTGGTGTCGTCTTTGTTTCGCGTAACTGGAAGATCGCCGTCGCTCCTGTCATTTTGATGCTGATTTTGTTCATTTTCGTCCCTGCATTGAATGAAGGTACGGTTGGTATCATGGTTCCCGTCAGTGTTCTGTTCACGGTCGGTATTAGCCGCCTGATGTATAAAAAAGGCATGCTGTAAGGAGTAAAATTATGTGGATTCTTTGGGTACTTCTGGGCCTTGTAGCCCTGCTTCTTTCCGTTGTCCTGATTCGCACAGCGGCATTTAAGCCTAAAAAAACAACGTTTAATTCCGACGCTGAGAGCATTGAATTTGACGCGGACGAGGCTGTTTCTGCATTACAGCAGCTTCTACGCTGCAAAACAATTTCCTATTTTGACCACTCACTTGAGGATGAGGCTGAATTTGAAAAGCTGATCGATCTGCTTCCCTCCCTTTATCCCGAGGTATATCGCGTCTGCTCACTTGAGCGACTTCCCGGTCGCGCACTGCTGTTCCGTTGGGAAGGTAAAGCACACGATGCTCCGTCTGTTATGATGGCGCATTATGACGTAGTTCCCGTGGCCGAGGAGCATTGGCAAAAACCCCCGTTTGACGGGGTCATTGAAAACGGTGTGCTGTGGGGACGCGGCTCGCTCGATACCAAGATCACCTTCAGCAGCGTTTTGTTTTCGGCTAATACGCTGATCAAGCAAGGTTTTGTTCCCGCGCAGGACGTTTATTTCGCCTTTTCCGGCGGCGAGGAGATCAACGCCGACGGTGCTCTTCATATCGTTAATTATTTCAAGGAAAACGGTATTACTCCGGCGCTTGTTTTAGACGAGGGTGGTGCTGTGGTCGAGAATGTATTCCCCGGCGTTAAAACGCCCTGCGGCATGATCGGCATTGCAGAAAAAGGCATGATGAACGTTACCTTTTCCGTTGAGTCGAACGGCGGTCACGCCTCGGCTCCCAAGCCTCATACGCCCGTCGGTCAACTATCCGCAGCCTGCTGCGCGATGGAAAATCATCCCTTCCCGTTGCATCTGACACCGCCCGTCGCGGCGCTGTTTGATACCCTTGGACGTCATTCCACCTTCGTCTATCGCATGATCTTCTCCAATCTTTGGCTCTTCAAGGGCATTCTGGATATGATCTGCAAAAAGAGTGGCGGCGAGCTTAACGCGCTGCTTCGCACGACTGTTGCCTTTACGCAGGCGAGCGGGAGCAACGCTCCCAACGTTATTCCGCCCAGCGCGACCATGACGGCCAATTTGCGTCTGAACCCAATGGACACCGTCGAGAGCGCGACTGCGCGCATTCGCCAAACGATCAATGACGACGCTATCACGCTAACCGTCAGAAACGACGTCAACCCCAGCCCCATTTCGCAGATCAACTGTGATGCGTGGAACAAGGTTGCCTCGGCCGTAGCAAACACGTGGCAGGGCTGTATTGTTTCACCCTATCTGATGGTACAATGCTCGGACAGCCGCCATTACCGCGATCTTTCCGATCACGTCTACCGCTTCTCTGCGATGGATCTGACAAGCGAAGAACGTAAAACCATCCACGGTCACAACGAACGCATCCGTTTGGACACCATCAAACGCGCAACGGAATTTTATATCCGCTTGATGCGGCAGTGCTGATAAAAAAACCGTTACAAAGCTACTCGCTTTGTAACGGTTTTTTCTTTACGCCTCGTGGTTATAATCAAATCCGCAATGCTTCAAAAATTCTCTTGCGATGAGCATCGCGCCGATCTGATTGGGATGGATGCGGTCCCAGGCAATAAAGGTAGAATGCTGATGCTTGAAATAGCAGTCGAACATGGCCTGCAGATCAATGAAGATACAGCCGTACTTCTCTGCGAGGCGTTTGCAAACCGCACCGTATTCGTCCATGCGGGCGCGCATGGTGTCGGCGGGATTGGGCTCCATGTAATAGGGCGTCATGAGAAACACGCCCTTGACACGACCCTGCAAGGACAGGATCATATTCTCTACGTTCTGCTCATATTGAGCGGGCGTGATGGCACGCTCCGTCATGGCGGGGGTATCAAATTGGCGCCAAACGTCGTTGATACCGATCATGATGCTGACCCAATCGGGATTGAGATTGAGCACGTCACGCTCCCAACGGTTCAAAAGATCTCGGCTGGTGTTGCCGCTGATACCGGAGTTAGTCACACGAATATTGTATTCGGGATAGACGGACATCAACAGATTTTCCACCATGCGGACGTAGCCAAAGCCAAGGCTATCAAAAAGGCCCTCACCTACGGGATTGCTGCTGCTCATATCAGTAACGGAATCTCCTGCGAAAACGATACGGTCGTATTTTTCAAATAACATGATAACTTCTCCTTCAGTTTAGATATTTAGTAAGTGTCTGACTAACAAAGGTTTTTGATAACTGTGAAAACGGTGTGATTTCGCGTGGGTGCGGTTCATATTCTCCGATCGGGAGTGCGTACCAGATCACATCGATCCATTGATCGAATTTGTGCCCACTATTTGGGAAATTTCCCACGCGAACGAAGCCCATCCGTTCATGCAGACGAAAGCTCGCTTCATTCGGATTGGTAACCACGCCATACAGCGTTTTCACGCCCATCTCGCGGCACAGATCAATCAGCGTGCAGTAAAGCAAGGTACCAATACCCCGCACTCGCGCATCTTGTCTGATATATACAGATAACTCTGCACAAAATCGGTAAGAATAACGCTCAAACGCGCGGTGTGCGTAGGCATATCCAAGAATGACACTGTTTTCTTCGTAAACAATATACGGATAGTCAGTCATTGATTGCTGCATACGGGCGCGGAATGCTTCCGTTGTAGGAATCGTCCACTCAAACGAAATTGTGGTCTGCTCGATATAGGGCGCATAGATAGACAGAATTTCATCTGCATCTTCAAGGGTCGCTAAACGCACCCGTCCATTCAACGCGCGATTTTCCATCTTCATCTGGTCGCCTCGATCAACGTCATGGCATCCTGTCTGCCGCCGACGTGATGGCTCATCTCGTTATTCAACAGCATATCGCTGTCAGGGGTGATATAGGCCGTCGTTACACTGCCGTCATCGTTGAAGCAAAGCTCACGCCAGCCCCAGCGGCTATTCTCAATATCGCGCGAATAGGAGAATTGGCCGTCACGAATAAGGCACTTGTGGCCGCACGCCTCACCAAGGTCGATAATATGAGAGAGATGGGTATGCCCTGCAAACAGGCACACGATGCGCTCCTCTGTTTTCAGCAGTTCGCAAAACTCGGGCGTTTCCTTTTCCATGTTAAATTCATGGGCACAGAGAAACACCTTGGTATTGGGATAGGATGCCATTTGCTCGCGGATATAGGCAAGGTCGGAGGGGGTGTATGTGCCATCGCTGTTGACGGTCGGATCAAGATCTCCCCCAAAATTATCCAGAAGGATAAACAGATATTCGCCGTAAGGAACCGTCATACGACGCTCGTGTCCCGTAATGCGCTTCCAGTTTTCGTTACCGTACTGCTCGTGATTGCCCGCGATCATGTACTTGGGGCAAGGAGGCAAGTGCGGATACACGTCCTGCATAAACTTCTCCGTGTAGGATACGCCGCGGTTGAGAACTGAGCCGAAGGGCGGACAGATCCAAAAATCCAGCGAGTAGTCACCCAGCATGAGCATCATGTCAAACGGATCTTTTTCATATTCCGCGCGCAGATCGCGGATCATTCTTCCCATACGGTCCTCGCTCGTTACCGCATACCATACAGGCTCGCAGTAATGCAAATCGGAGGTAATGATAATTCTCGACATAACAATTCTCCTTGGTTTGTCTTGTTGATGACATTGTATCACTTTTTGCACTTTTTGTCTACCCTTTCGTCAGTTTTTTGATACCAAAAAAATAATAAAAAATTTGATGAAAAATATTTGAAAAAGGTATTGACAAATCGCATTTCATTTGGTATAATACATAGCGTTGTGAAACAACATGGGAGCGTTCCCGAGCGGCCAAAGGGGGCAGACTGTAAATCTGTTGTCACTGACTTCGGTGGTCCGAATCCACCCGCTCCCACCAAAACAAAAGACCACCCATCGGGTGGTCTTTTGTTTTGGTGAACCGGTCGGACGAGGTCAGCGAACGCAAGTTTGCCGGTTTCGGCGCAAGCCGAAATGATGGCGTTCAGCCATCAAGGCAAATCTTGTGCGCTCAGCGCATCGCGCTGAGGGCGGTGGTCCGAATCCGGGCGGCAAACCTCCCTTGGCTCCCCATCGGGTGGTCTTTTGTTGTGGTGAACCGGTCGGACGAGGGCAGCGAACGCAAGTTTGCCGGTTTCGGCGCAAGCCGAAATGATGGCGTTCAGCCATCAAGGCAAATCTTGTGCGCTCAGCGCATCGCGCTGAGGGCGGTGGTCCGAATCCAGGCGGCAAATATAATTTGTAAGTTCCATTTTGCCGCCTCCAATATTCCGTTTCGGCTCAAAGCGGAATATTGCCATAATATGTAAACTTCCTCTCCACCAAACGAGTGCCTTTTGGCCGAAAATTTGCGTCCCGATTTCAATCCACAACTTAATAAAAGCTTAATAAATGCCGAGCCAAAATCTGTTGCTTTTCAAAATTCGGTGTGCTATAATGACCTTGAAATCGCTAAAAGGAGAAGAGACAGCAATGAATCCGCAAGTGTTTGGAAAAGAGCATCTATGCTCCATCGCGGCCAGCATACTGGTGGCTGTTATTTCCTGTGTATTGACCCGAAAGTATGCCAAAACCGAAAAGGCAAAAAATTGGGTTGTGCGCATCGCAGGCGCTATCCTCTTTCTCATTATTTTTTCCAATCGCTTGGCCTTGGTGTTCGAGTACGACGATCCGAATTGGATGAAGCTGATCACTGACAGCTTTTGCAGTACGTCAAGTTATATTTTGGCCATTGCCCTGCTGCTTGGTAAAAAGAACAATAACGTGCTTCATTTTGTCTGGTTGGTCGCATTGGCCGGTGGAACGATCACAACCTTCTATCCCAATTTTATCGACCAGCATCCTTCCTTTTTGTATCCGCCTACCATACTCGGTATGATGCACCACACGTGGTCGGCTATTGTCGTCGCTCTGATGTTACTCACCGGATATCTTAACATTACCTACAAAAAATGGTACTGCACCTTGTTCGGCATGACCTCTTATCTGGCCTTCGGCTCGTTCTTATTCCATGTGTTGGACTATGACAATCCTTTTTATATGACAGCTCCCGCCCTGGATGGAACCATTTTCACCGCATGGGTCATTGCCCCGATATACGTTGCGGTCTATGCTCTGATCCTGCTTACCGTGGAGCTCATTCGGCGCCTGAAAGCAAAAAAGAGGCCGTGAGTGTGTTAAAATATCCATACACTGTATCCTCTCAAAATACGAAAAATCAAGCTGAAAAGGTGATCGCGAGCGATCACCTTTTTGCTTTCTTTCTTCGTTTCTCGTTCAAATTCGCCTTGAGTCTTGCCTCTTCCCCGTCACGGTTCCAAAGATAACACAAGCGAAGTTCCATTCCCCGACGAATGCGCATGACATTTTCTTTATGCTTAAAGCAAATAACAATAGCAACGCCAAGTAAAATCAAACCACCGATCAGATCCTGCCGCATCACGCCGTAGATAACAGAAAATGCGACCGACGCCGACATTGGCACAAAGCATAGGTATTGCGTCGAGAACGCCACCGTCGTTTCAAAGGCCAAGAGAATCAAAAAAACGCGCCAATCAAAGGCAAGGATCACACCTCCAAGACAGGCAAGCCCCTTCCCACCTTTGAATTTCAAATAGAACGGAAAAATATGTCCGAGAATGCAGGCCGCGGCTGTCAGGGGAAAAGCATAGACAAGCCCCGGGAACAGCCCGCTCGTAAATCGCACGGCAAAGACAGCCTTGACAATATCAAACATAGCACACAAAAAGCCGCGCACCTTGCCAAACAAAATCAGCGCATTGGACGCACCCGCATTTCCCGAGCCCTCGCAACGCACGTCGACACCGTGGCATTTACCAAGGATATACGACGGATTGATCATGCCGACCAGATAGCCCGCTGACACACAAAACAAATATGCCATACTCGTCACCTCCTCACTCGCACCATATTAGTATGCAGTTTCAAATTCAAAATAAACAATGGCGGCACGGTAAAGCAATTAAAAAACTGACATGTTAAATATTGCTTTTATTCTGTATTTCCGTTTTTCACATATACAAAACCGACCATCGCTATGCGGTGGTCGGTTTTGGCTATTAGATTAAGTCAACGTCAAACTCCGCGCAAACGGGATAGTGATCTGACAGATAAATGCCACAATGCTCGTCGTCCCAGATCTTAACCTCACCAACGGCGTTTTTCAACGTTTCGGTCGCGTAAATGTAGTCGATCTTGCCCGGAGCATAGTCACCGTAGCCATGGAAGGTCGAAGGAATGTGTCCCGTCAGGTCATACAGTTTGGGTTCTGTCGATGCGTCCGTCACGCAGATGGTCTCGCTGCCGGGCTCGGCGTTGAAATCGCCCAAAAGCAAGGTCGGCATAGGCAATTCTCTGTCATATTCAGTCATCTTATCCAGCACACAGCGAATCCCCTTGACGCGTGCTGATTCGCCGACGTGATCCAGATGGATGTTACAGACGCGAATAAATTTTCCGCTCGACTTATGGCGCAGAGCCGTCACTACGCAGATGCGGGGGCAATGGCTTTGATCCTCAAAGCGAGAGGCGGGAACGTGAGGCGTTGGGCTGATCCAGAACACGTCGTAGAAGATGGGCAACCAATCAGCTGTGCGAATGGCAGTAAACACACCCTCACCCGTGTAATCCGCCTCGCGGAACTGACCTAAGAAGGTGTAGTCGGGCATCAGCTTGGGCAGCAGGTCGTAGTGGGGCTCGATGACCTCCTGAAACGACACAACGTCGGGCTTTTGCTCCTGAATTTTATCATAGATCATACCCGCACGGTGGATAAATGCATTGATGCCGTCGCCCTTATATTGCGAGCGAAGATTGAAAGAAACAATTTTAATATTCTGTGACATGGTCGTCCTCCTAGTCAAACGGTGTATCTTCTTCATCATTGTACTACAGATTCCTTTAAAATGCAAGTCTTTGGCCTCAAAAATAATTGTTTGTTGTGTTACGTTACCGGAAACATTTTTGTTGATAGTGCCAATTTCCCGCCACAAGGACAAATAATTCTTGACAAAAAGAGAAAAAAAGAATAAAATAGGCACATAACTATATAAGGAGGACTTTTCTCATGAAAAGAATCATCTCTTGGATGCTGGCTATTATTATGATCCTCTCTTTGATGGTCGGCGTTCTTTCCTTCTCCGCGTCTGCCATCAATCCCGCAGATTACGGTGAATGCACGCTTTGGTCTGACAAGACCGTCTACGAGGTCGGTGACCCCATTATGGTCAAGGGCTCCGTTGAAAAGAACAGCACGGACCCGAACAAGCCCGCTTGGATCGGTCTGATCGTTCGCGATCACAGCGAATGGGGCGGTCTGCGCTACGTTTATCCCCGCGATGCCAAGAACGGCGAAGCGCAAGACCTGGCTGCCGGCGGCAAGGGTGGTAACCACAATCTCGCTCCTTACCAGAGCCTGCCCGCTGGTGAATACACCATCGTGCTCGTTCCCGACGATCTTCCCTTGGCCGGCGACCCCGCCAGAAAAGAAAACATTCTGATGTCCATCGACATCGAAATCGTTGAGAAACAGCTTCCTCCCGCCAAGGCTCCTACCGACGCCACCTACGACATCAACGATCCCACGTCGGGCATGGCCGCAGGTAAGGTGACCGTAACTCTGCCCAAGGATCACGGTGCGACCGGCGTTCAGGCCTTTTGGGGAAACGCTGACGGTAAGCTGGAGGATTACACCGGCCTGGCCGTTCACAAAGTTTCCGCAACGGCAACCAGTGTGAAATTCAACATGGTCAAGAACACCTTCATTCCCCCCAACGCAACCCACCTGTTCGTTTACTCAGTCAACGGTGCGAACGAGCTGAGCGAGGACTACGTATCCATTGCTCTTCCCGAGGGCTGTGGCTACCAGTTCCCCGAGGGCAAGCCTCTGATCGAATTCCAGGCACTCAGTGATATTCACGTTTCCACCGACATCCGCGAGCAACACTACAAGTCTATGCTGCAGGACGTTCTCAAAAACAGCCCCGATTCCATCGGTATTTTCGTTGCGGGCGACGTCGTTGATAGCGGTCCTCGCGACGATTGGTGGAAAAAGCTGTGGGAGCTGTACGACGAGGTCGAGGGACTTCCCCATATGTACATCGGTATCGGTAACCACGAGTTCTCCGGCTACAGAGAATACGAACCCGCAGTTACGCAATTCTTGAAGTATCTGAGAGTAACGGAGGATATGGAAAAGCCTACCGACGTGCCCTATTACGACACCTGGATCAACGACTACCACTTTATCATTCTGGGTAACGCCGTTTATGAGCCCGGCGTACGCGCCACCATCGGCGAGGATCAGTACGAGTGGCTGGAAGAGAAACTGGGCGAAGCAACCGACGACCGCCCCATCTTCCTGTTCATGCATCAGGGTATGAAAAACACCGTTTCCGGCACCGCCGAGAGCGAGAAATGGTGGGGTATCAACGATGACGCAAAACTTCGCGAGCTGCTCAAGGAATATCCCAACGTATTCTTCTTCACCGGTCATACTCACTCCGACATGAATTCCGCCAACTCGATGTACGGCGGTGGCAAGAACGCCGCTATGTTCAATACCGGCTCGGTCGGTGATCTGTGGACACCTTCCACTGACACCTCCTTCGAGGGTAGCCAGGGCCTTTACGTTCAGGTTTACGCTGATAAGGTTCTGGTCCGCGGCCGTGACTTCGTCACCGGTCAGTGGGTTGCATCCGCTCAGTTCGTCGTGAACGAAAGATACTCCGTCAAAGCTGACACCGCAGCTCTGGATGCCGAGATCGCAGCCGTTGAGGCACTCAATGCCAACGACTACACCGCTGCAACATGGGTCACTTTATCCGATGCGCTCAAGGCCGCCAAGGGCGTCCAGAATTCCTACGTTCAAGCTGATATCGATGCCGCTCTGGCAGCGCTGACCGCAGCAAAGGATGCCTTGGAGCCCGTCCAGACCAACAACGGCGACAACAATAACAATGACGATAGTAATGACGACAACGAAAAGCCCGAGAATGGTTGCAATTCCCTGCTTTCCGTCTCCGCCATCGCCCTGATCGCAACCTTTGGTATCGCGACCGTTCTCACCAACAAAAAACGCAAGGATTGATCCTTGCATAACAAAAAGATCCCGACAGTTCATCTGCCGGGATCTTTTGTATTGCTATTATTGATTCAAAAGCTGCTCGACCGCCGCGAGCTTGGTGCACAGCGTAAGCATATAGGTCGCCTGCTCCATCTGCTCGAAGGTCGGGTAAGTGGGAGCGATGCGGATATTACTATCGTCGGGATCGTTGCCGTAGGGGTAGGTCGCGCCGACGTTCGTCAGCACAACGCCTGCCTCGCGGCAGAGCTGATAGATGCGCTTGGCCGTTCCCTTGGGAGCGAAAAAGCTGATGAAATAGCCGCCGCGCGGATGCGTCCAGGTACCAATGCCCGACTCGGACAGCTCCTCGTTCAAAATCTGCTCCACGCGCTCAAAGCGAGGACGGAGAATATCGGCTTGGGCTCTCATGTGCTTCATGATATTCTCGGCCGTGCCGAAATACTTAACGTGACGCAGCTGATTGAGCTTGTCAAAACCGATGGTCTGCATGGTCAGTGCCTTTGTGATCTGCGCGATATTCGCTTCCGAGGCCGCCATGATAGCCACACCGGCACCCGGGAAGGTGATCTTGGAGGTCGAAGCAAAATAGAATACACGGTCGACGTTGCCTGCCTGCTCGCAGAGAGCGAAAATGTCAGAGAGCTCGTCGGGCTCGTCGGGATACAGATCGTGCACAACGTAGGCATTATCCCACATGATGCGGAAGTCGGGGGCCGCCGTCTTCATACGAGCCAGACGGGCAACAACCTCGCTCGAGTAAGTAATTCCGTTGGGGTTGGAATACTTGGGACAGCACCAGATGCCCTTGATGGCGGGGTCAGAGACGACGAGCGCTTCCACCGCATCCATATCGGGGCCCTCGTCCGTCATGGCAACGGGAACGAGCTCAAAGCCCAGCGATTCAGTCACGCCAAAGTGACGGTCGTAGCCGGGAGCAGGACACAAAAACTTGATCTTTTCTTCCTTGCACCACGGACGCTCACTGCCGACCACGCCGTAGATCATAGCGCGGATGAGGGCATCGTACATCAAATTAAGCGACGAATTGCCGCATACCATCAATCTGCTTTCGGGAAGGCCCAGCAGATCGGAAAACAGCTTTTTAGCGGCAGGAATGCCCGTCAAGAGGCCGTAGTTTCGGTAGTCGACGCCATTCATCACGGCATCCGATGCGTCCAGACAGCCAAACATATCGTTGATCAGATCCAACTGCTCGGCGCAGGGCTTGCCGCGAGAAAGATCCAGCGAAAGTCCCTTTGCCTTCGCGGCTGCGTATTGTGCTTGTAATTGGGTATAGAGCGCGGACAGCTGTTCGCGGCTCATGCTTTGATACTTCATAGGGTAAACGAAATCCTCTCAAAAATTGGGGCGAAATTAGAAATCTGCACTGCCCGTCGTACGCGGGAAAGCCTCAACGTCACGAATGTTGGACATGCCCGTGATATACATGATAAGACGTTCGAAGCCAAGACCGAAGCCTGCGTGCTTGGTACCGCCGAACTTACGCAACTCGATGTACCAGGAGTAGTCCTCCTCGTTTAAACCAAAGGTCTTGATGGCGTCCAGCAGAACGTCCAGTCTCTCCTCACGCTGGGAGCCACCGATCAGCTCGCCAACGCCGGGAACCAGCATATCGGCTGCGGCAACTGTCTTTCCATCGTCGTTGCGACGCATATAGAAGGCCTTGATCTCCTTGGGGTAGTCGGTAACGAATACGGGCTTTTTGAAGATCTGCTCGGTCAGGTATCTCTCATGCTCGGTCTGCAGGTCCATGCCCCAGTATACGGGATACTCAAACTCATGACCCGACTTCTGGAGCAGCTCGACAGCGTCGGTGTAACTGACGCGACCGAAATCAGCGTCAACCAACATCTGCAGTCTTTCCATCAGCGTAGTATCAATCAGCTTGTTGAAAAATTCCATCTCAGCGGGACATTCCTGCATGACGTAGCGCAGAACGAACTTGATCATATCCTCGGCGGTATCCATATAGTCGGTCAGATCGGCAAAAGCCATCTCGGGCTCGACCATCCAGAATTCAGCCGCATGACGCTGGGTGTTGGAGCGCTCGGCGCGGAAGGTGGGGCCGAAGGTATAAATGTTGGCATAGGCCATAGCGAAGGTTTCGCCGTTGAGCTGACCCGAAACGGTAAGACCCGTCTTTTTGCCGAAGAAGTCCTGCGAGAAATCGACCTGGCCGTCCTCGGTCTTGGGAACGTTATCCAGCGGAAGCGTGGTGACCTGGAACATCTCACCTGCGCCCTCACAGTCCGAGCCCGTGATCAGCGGCGTGTGGACGTAAACAAAGCCTCGCTCCTGGAAGAACTTATGAATAGCGTAAGCCGCCACCGAGCGGACGCGGAACACAGCGTTGAACGTGTTTGCGCGGGGACGCAGGTGAGCGATGGTACGCAGATATTCAAAGGTGTGGCGCTTTTTCTGAAGCGGATAGTCGGGTGTCGAGGTACCCTCGATCTCAACGGCGGCCGCCTTGAGCTCGAAGGGCTGCTTTGCCTCAGGCGTCAAAGTAAAGACGCCGCGAACGACGAAGGATGCGCCAACGTTCTGCTTGGCTAGTTCCTTATAGTTATCCAGCTTTTCAGCCTCAATAACCACCTGCAGATTCTTCAGGTAGCTACCGTCATTCAATTCAATAAATCCAAACGCGTTGGATGCGCGGATTGTTCTCGCCCAACCGGCGACGGTGATTTCCTGCGAAGCATAGGCCGCAGGATCGGTAAACAACTGCTTTACGGTAATGCGTTTCACGTTGTGTCATCCTTTCAATTTTTCATTATGTTTGCACAATTTTCTTCCGAAAATTGCATTTTCCGCAATATAAATGATATTATATCATAGAAAAGAGGAAATTGCAAGGGCTGTTTCCATATTTTTCAGTTTTTGTTCCAGAAATATGCTACCATTTCTGCAAGATTTTTCGCGTTTCCTGCATATTTGGCATGGATCCAATGCGACGGGAACAGTCGGCGGTAGTCCGGAGTGGCGTATCTGTCGTCGATCAGCACAACGATTCCCTTATCCTCGTCAGTTCGGATGACACGTCCAGCAGCCTGCAAAACGCGATTCATGCCCGGATAAACGTAGGCATACTGATAGCCCATTTCGCTTTTGTTTTGATAATATTCCTGCAAAATGTTTTTCTCACCCGACAGCCCGGGAAGTCCAACACCCACGATGACAGAGCCGATCAGGCGCGAGCCCGGTAAGTCGACGCCCTCGGAAAAAGAACCGCCCAGCACACAAAAGCCAACGCGAAGCACGTCTTGGTCAGCAACGAAGGCGTCAAGGAAGGCTTCTCTCTCGGCCGCTCTCATTCCCTTTTTCTGCACGACGGTCGTCACCTTCGGATACAGCGCGTGGAAATGCACCAGCACGTTTTCAAGATAGGAATACGAGGGGAAATAGACAATATAATTGCCCTTTTTGCCCGACACGGCTGCCCCGATGCAGGCAGCGATCTGGCGACAGGATTCTTTTCTTTGGGAATAACGGGTGCTGATATTTTCGACTACAAATAAGCCGAAATTATCGCGATCGTACGGTGACGGCAAGGCCATCGTACGGGCGGCATCGCCACCGCCCAGCACGTCGACGAAATAGGACAGCGGTGTCAGCGTGGCCGAGAACAGCACGGCACTCGTCGCGCGGTTCAAAAGAATATTCAACTCGCCCGACGGGTCAAGGCAAAGCAGATGTACAAGCGTGTCTCCCCCACCCAACTCTACGTAGGTGACGTAATGCTCGTCATAGTGTTCCATGATGGTCGTATACTCATGCAGTGTATAACAAAGATCGCGCACGCTTTGGGCGATATCCTCTTCCCCGTGACGGCGAAGCCATGCGTCACATTGATTGGAGAACCAATGGAGCTTTTCGTTAAACGCAGTCAAAGGCGAGTGTGAGAGGCTGTAACCGCACTCATTGCCCTCCTCGTCCACACTCAGATTGTCACGGCACATTTTTCTCATGCTACGCATGGCCAAAATGACCGTTTCCAGTGCCTCGTTGAGCACCTTGTCGCGCCGATCAACCTTAGCATACACCTTTTCAAAGGCGCGGCGGGACAGCGTCATGGAATACATATCCCGCGCGCGGTCAGCCAGATTGTGCGCCTCGTCGACAAGGAAGATATTCTTACCCTCGCAGGGGGCGCCGGGCGAAAAGTAACGGCGCAGATATACCATAGGATCAAAGGCGTAGTTATAGTCCGCGATGATGATGTCGCAATACTCGGATACGTCGAGCGACAACTCGTACGGGCAGACCTTATATTTGTGCGCAATCTCTAAAATGCGGCTACGGTCATAGCCGCGCCCCGAGGTGATCAGCTCGTAAATGGCATCACCCGCGCGGTCGTAGTAACCCATAGCGTATTCGCACTCCACACCGTTGCAGTGCGAGGACAGCGAGCGTCCATCCATCATTGCCGTTGGGTGGGGGCAGATCTGCTCTCTTGCCGTCAGTACGGTGGCGCGCAAAGAGGCTCCGCTTTGCACCAACCGCCGCACTGCCCCAAACGCCTCACGGCGGGTGCTGGCCTTGGCCGTCAGATAAAAGATGCGATCGGCAAGTCCAGCTCCGTGCGCACGAACGGCAGGATAGAGCGAGGACATCGTCTTGCCAAGTCCCGTTGGGGCTTGCAAAAAGAGTCGCTCGCCTCGCTTGGCGGCTCGATGGACCGCCCGTATCATATCCTCCTGCCCGCCGCGCATCTCGGCGTAAGGAAAGGTGAGCGAAGCAAGTGCGGGAAGCTCTTCCCTTTGATGCTTTTCGATCAGCTTCGCCCAACGCTCAAGGCGGGAGAGCAGCGAAAAATAGTAATCGCGCAGCTGCTCACGCGACGCGTAAACGGTAGATTCCTTTTGCTTATCGTTATCGATATTGATACAGGTCATGCGCAGATTGACTCCGCCCAGGTCCTTTTCCATACAGAAAAAGTAGCCGTAAATGCGAAGCTGTGCCAGATAAATTTCGGGCACGGGAAATGCAAAAGCGCGGGCGTGCATGGTCTTGATCTCCTCGATCGTCCAGCCATCCTCGTCTTGCTCAATACCGTCGGCGCGGCCGCTGACAGTATAGGTCAACTCACCATAGCGGGTGGTGTTTGACAGAGACACCTCGGCGCGATAACGGCCGCTCCGCTCGCTTTGTATGCGACGGTGGATATCCGCACCAATGCGTCCCCGCTCGGCCAGTGCGCGACCACCGCCGTATTCAAGGTCGCCGCTATTCAGCACACGGGCGCAAAGCTCGCGCACAGATAGCTCGATACTCGCCGTATTGATATTATATTCCATGCGCTCCCTCCTTGCCGCCGAAATTCGACAAATTTTCAC
>JAZLDE010000052.1:0-22610 GCA_045614625.1 Eubacteriales bacterium | reverse complement strand
CGTTACGAGGCGGAGCACAACGCCTTTAGCCATGCGTATCTGTTCTGCGGCTCGCGCGGAACCGGAAAAACCACGTGCGCTAAAATTCTGGCCAAGGTGGTCAACTGCGAGCATCCCGTCAGCGGCTCGCCCTGCGGTGAGTGTGCTGCCTGTCGTTCTATCGACAGCGGTGCTGCGACCGACGTACTGGAAATGGACGCCGCTTCCAACAACGGTGTCGACAACATCCGCGATATCCGCGATGAGGTTGTGTTCGCGCCCAACGCGCTCAAGTACCGTGTGTATATCATCGACGAGGTACATATGCTGTCGGGCAGTGCGTTCAACGCCTTGCTGAAAACGCTGGAAGAGCCGCCCGCTCACGTTGTCTTTATCTTGGCAACGACCGAACTTCACAAGCTCCCCGCGACTATCATCTCGCGTTGCCAGCGCTTTGATTTCCGCCGTATTGCCACGCCCGTGTTACGTGACCGTCTGTTGCACATTGCCCAAGTGGAGGGCATTACGCTGGACGGGGATGCCGCTACCTTGCTTGGCAAGCTGGCGCAGGGCGGTATGCGTGACGCGATCTCGCTGCTTGAACTTTGCGCAGGCGCACGCCGTCCCATTACGACCGATCTGGTCAATGAAACGGTGGGATTGACGGGCAGAGAAGCGCTACTTTCGACCGTGCGTGCCATTGCCTCGCGTGATTACGACGCCCTTTATGCCCGCGTGGCAGAGGTCGTGCAATCCTCGATGGATCTCGGCGTCTTCTGGCAGGATCTCATTTCGATTTACCGCGATATGCTGGTGGTCAAGACGACGCCTCGCCATGCCGAATATCTCGATCTGACCGATGCCGAATGTGCACAGCTTCGTGAGGTCAGTGGTCTGTTTTCCAAGGAAACCATACTGTACCATCGCCAGCTGCTTGACAGCGCGTATTTGACTATGCAGGGTGCCAACGCCTTGAAGCGCGTGACGGCCGAGCTGACGCTCACGCGTATGTGTGACGAGTCGCTCAGCACGACAAACGAAGCGCTTCTGTCTCGTATGTCCAAGCTGGAGGAAATGCTGCTGTCGGGTCGCTTCAGCGCACCAAAGGCAGACGATCACGACGACGAGCCTACGCCCGTGCAAGCGCCCGAGGTCAAGGTTGAGCAACCCAAAAAAGAGCCCGCCCCTGCCGCAAAGGCGCAGGAGCGCAAGCCCACGCCCGCACCGCACGTTGCACCCCAAGTGGCACCCGTGGACACGGCAGGCAAGCGAGTGCTTCGTCCTCTGCGAGCTTGGCAGGAGGTCGTCGAGCGCGTGACACAGCAGGATCCGATGTCCGCCTCCTTCTTCCAATCGGCGCAGGCATATACCGAGGGCGAGAGAACCGTTATCATTCGCTTTGACAACGATTTCGCCTTGATGATGATCGACCGCGGCGACGCCAAGGATATGCTGCGAGGCGCACTGTCCGTCTGCTTGCAGCGAGAGGTCAAGGAAAAGGATCTGATCTGCGAGGTCAAGCCCAAAGAGAGCGCGGCAAGTGCCTTGGATGAGATCATTGAAGAGCTGGATCAGGAATAATAAAAATTAACATATAACAAAGGAGAAATCACTATGAGAGCAAATATCCCGAAGGGTATGGGCGGCGGCCCCCAGAATATGCAGGCAATGCTGCGCCAGGCACAGAAGATGCAGGAGGATATGGCAACGCTGCAGGCCGATCTCGACGCAAGAGAGTACGACGTCAGCGCAGGCGGCGGCATGGTCAAGGTGCGCATCAACGGTAAAAAGGAGATCCTCGCCATCGATATCAAGCCCGACATCGTCGATCCCGACGATATCGAGACGCTGTCCGACATTCTCGTTGCGGCTGTCAACCAGGCCATCACGCAGGTCGAAACGACCAACGCCGATGAAATGGGCAAGATCACGGGCGGCATGAATATGCCCGGTTTGTTCTGATATGGCCGAATATATGGAATCCCTCCAGCATCTTGCCGAGCAATTCGGTAAGTTGGAGGGCGTCGGCCGCAAAACGGCCATGCGATTGGCCTATTCCGTCGTGGATATGTCCGTCGAGGACGCGACCGCCTTTGCCGACGCCATCCGCGTTGCCAAGGAGCGCATCCATCTGTGTCCCGTCTGCCAGAATCTGACCGACAGAGAGCTGTGTCCTGTCTGCCGTGACGACTCGCGCGACCGCTCCACCGTCTGTGTGGTGGCCGATGCCAAGGCCGTTCTGGCGATGGAAAAGGTCAGGGAATACCGCGGCGTGTATCACGTTCTGCACGGGCTGATTTCGCCCATGAACGGCGTCACGCCCGACAATATCAAGATCCGCGAGCTGCTCACCCGCGTGGGCGAGGGCGAGGTGGAGGAGCTGATCGTTGCCACCAACCCGACCATCGAGGGCGAGGCGACGGCCATGTATATCTCGCGCCTGATGAAGCCGCTGGGTGTCAAGGTCACACGCTTGGCCTACGGTATCCCCGTGGGCGCCGATCTCGAATACGCCGACGAGGTGACACTGTGCCGCGCACTCGAGGGAAGACGAAGCGTGGAGGATTGAATCCTTCATTGGTAACGAATTTATAGTAAACTCCGCGCCAAAACGGTGCGGAGTTTATTTTTTAACAATCTTTCAAAATAATCTTGTAATTTCCCAAACTTTGTGATATACTATTTAATCGACCATTTGATCGATAATTTTAGTACATCGAAAGGGGGTATTTTATCCCATGTTGGAATTAAAACACGTATCTTACGCCGTTCCCGTGGAAGATAATTCTACGGAAACGAAGGAAATATTACATGACGTCAGCCTGACGATCGACGAGCGCTTTGTGGCCATCACCGGCCCCAACGGCGGCGGTAAGTCGACGCTGGCCCGTATCATCGCCGGTATCGCACAGCCCACCTCGGGCGAGATCTGGCTGGACGGTCAGAACATCACCAACCTCGGTATCACCGAGCGCGCCCGCCTTGGCGTTAGCTTTGCGTTTCAGCAGCCCGTTCGCTTCAAGGGTATCACGGTCAACGACCTGATCAATCTGGCGGCCGGCAAGAAGCTGTCGGTAGCTGAAGCCTGCGAGTACCTCAGCGAGGTTGGTCTTTGCGCCCGCGATTATATCAACCGCGAGGTCAATGCCAGCCTTTCTGGCGGCGAGCTCAAGAGAATTGAGATCGCAACCGTACTGGCGCGCGGCACCAAGTTGTCTGTTTTTGACGAGCCTGAGGCAGGTATCGACCTGTGGAGCTTCGGCAACCTCATCAACGTCTTTGAGAATATGCACGAGCGTCAGGGAGGCTCCATTCTGATCATTTCGCACCAGGAGCGTATCCTCAATATCGCTGACAAGATCATCGTCATTGCCGACGGTAAGATCACGGCAGTCGGAAGTAAGGACGAGGTCCTGCCCGAGCTGCTCCGTTCCTCGGCAGCGTGCCCCACGCTGCTCCAAAAGCTGTCGTAAGGAGGGAACTGTTATGAGTTTAAGTGAGATCCAAAAGCAGCTTCTGCGCGAGGTCGCAGACCTTGAGAACGTACCCAAGGGCGCGTACAACATCCGCGCCAACGGCGAGAGCGCAGGCCGCTCCACCACGGCAAATATCGACATCGTAACCAAAACGGACAAGCCCGGTATTGATATTATCATCAAGCCCGGAACCAAGAACGAAAGCATCCACATTCCCGTCATCATCAGCCAGCATGGTCTGAAGGAAATGGTCTACAACGATTTCATCGTCGGCGAGGGTGCCGACGTGACCATCATCGCGGGCTGTGGTATCCACAACTGCGGCGATCAGGATTCGTCTCATGACGGCATCCATTCTTTCTTCGTAGGCAAAAACGCCCGTATCCGCTACGTCGAAAAGCACTACGGTGACGGCGACGGCATTGGCGGTAAGATCATGAACCCCACGACGGTGATTGAACTGGCCGAGGGGGCTGTCATGGAAATGGAGTCGACCCAGATCAAGGGCATTGATTCCACCTCGCGCAAGACCGTGGCAAAGCTGGCAGACGGCGCATCGCTGACTGTCCGCGAGAAGATCATGACGCACGGTGAGCAGCTGGCCGAGACCGACTTTGTCATCGATATGGACGGTGAGGATTGTGCGTGCCACCTTATCTCGCGTTCGGTCGCCAAGGACAAATCGCGCCAGATTTTCCGCTCCAACGTTAAGGGCAACAACCGCTGTACGGGTCACTCCGAGTGTGATGCCATCATTATGGATGACGCGCTGGTCAGTGCTATTCCTGAGATCACGGCAAGCCACGTGGACGCCAGCCTCATTCACGAGGCGGCTATCGGTAAGATTGCAGGTGAGCAGCTGATGAAGCTGATGACGCTGGGACTGACCGAAAAGGAAGCAGAAGAGCAGATCGTCAACGGCTTCTTGAAATAATCGAATAAAAAATCAGGGCGGATGCACGATTGTGCATCCGCCCTTTGTTGCGGAATTATTTTGCGTTCTTGGTATATTCCATGACGAACTTGGAGATACTGCCGCCCCAACCCATGTTCGGGTTGCAGTTACGCAGACGGACGTAGACCGTCGTCGAGCCGTAGGCCAGCAGGTTGACCTTGATCGCCTTTTCGTTGCCACCCGTGGTCAGATGAGGGATCTTACCGCCCTGAGAATAGTCAGCGACGATCTCAAAATCCGTGCCGTCAGCGCTGACCTCGAGGATGTAGTTCTGCGACAAGTAGAAGGTGAAATTGCTCGTGAGCATATCTTTGACGTTAAAGGCGTAAATGAGTTCATCTGCATTGTCACAGTAACGAATACCTGCGTTGGCCTTGCTGGTGCTGAACTCAATAAATTCGCTGTCTGCACCGTCCTGGTTAGTCAAAACCGTTCTTTTGTAGGTGGATACACCGTTCTTGGTGGAGACGATGTATTTGCTCTCATCGCTCGCGGAGCCGGTGCTACCGCCTTGGGAAGGGACACGCTCGATTGTCGTGTTGTTGCGGCCGGGAGCCTGATTGACCGCAGGAGCATCGCTGCCGTCGATGGTGTAGCGGATGGTGATTCTCGAAATGGAGCCGCCGTGGCTGCCCGAAGGAGCTGTGTTGCGCAGGCGAACGTACAGCACGTCGTCAAGAGCCTCGATCTGATGGGGATAAACGGCGACAACGGTTGCATTGTCCGCGTTGGTGACACGGCCTACCTTGCCACCTTCGGAGTAGTCTGCAATAATGGTCCAGTTCTCTCCGTCGGGCGAGATCTCGAAGATGTAGTTCTGTGCGATGTTGAAGTAGTAGCTGGGGGTGTCGTACTCGGTCAAATCGAACTTGTAGATGACAATACCGTCGTTGTCGCAGTAGCGAACACCGCTGTTCACGCCTGCCGTGTTTTTAACGATGTATTTCTCATCCTCATTTTGATCGTTGGTCAGGATAGAAACCTCGGAAAACTGGGTGTTGCTTGCGGAGATGGCATTCTTGTCATTGCCAAAGGTGATGGTCACTTCCAGCGGGCTGGTATTACCGTCGAACATGATCAGCACGGAATGGCTATCCTGGTCATATGCGTACTTGAGGACGGAAACGTCCATGGAAGTCTTGGTGTTGAAGATGTCGATCTTCTGGGGATATACACCGGCGGGCAACAGGATACGGTTGGATACAATGGTGTTACCGGCGCTGGTGATGGTATAGCTCATGCGATCAGCCGTTTCGGACAGGGAACCATCCTGTAGTCTGCCGGCGGTGAAGCCCAGACGAGGGATGTTGAGATCCATATTGGAAATATCGAACAGAACCATGCTGTCGTCCTTGAGAATCGTGGGATCCTCCAAAATTGTCAGCTCGGAGCTGTACAGATTGATGTACTTGCCATAGAGTGTCTGATTTCTGTCAAAGGCGTGGGCTGCCACTATGTCACCGCGGCGAACGACCATCATATCCGATTCACTATAATTATAATCGGTGTACTGCAGGGCGTAATCGGTTAGTGCGCGAACCATTTCGGGGCCGAATGCATGATTAGCATAGGCGGCGGAGGGAAGTCCAACGGCAATGAAATTACCCTTGCCAACCGACTCGTCAATGCCGATGATATTGTCACCGGACATAAGAATGGGATTTTCGGAACCCTCAAATGTGATGATGAATTTGCGGAGAGAAACGGGGATCTTTTGATCGTTGAAAATGTCCAGCGTGCTGTCTTCCGCGGTGACGTTACCGGAGCCGGTCATGATCGAGGTCTTAATGTCATCCAGCCCCAGGTGCTTGAGCAGGTTGTCCAGCGGCGTACCGTCCTGCTTCCAGAAGAAGTAGTCCTCAACGTCCCAGTATTCGTTGGAGCCCGAGAGGAATAGCAGGGTGCCACCGGCCTTGACCCAGTCGGCAATAGCTACGTTGATTTCTTCATACAAGGGAACGTTGGAGTCAAAGCTGACGACCAGAACCGTTACACCCTCCAGATCGGCCGCGGACTTAATCTGATCCATCGACTTCATCTTGGTGGGGATACCGTCGCGTACAAGAGACGCCATAATGCCGTACAAACCATCAGTAGTGTTGAGCGCCCAGTTTTTACCCGTGTTCATCCAGGACAGCGAGTCGGAGATCAGATAGGTGATACCGGGGGTACCCGCCTCAATGGTGACGGGCTTGCCGCCGATGCTATTGAGCGCCTCAAAGATCTGCGACTGAATGGTACGATAGTTGTTGGATACGTTGGCAAACGCGCGGTTGACCCAGGGGAGAATCTGAAAACGGTTGATCTCGGGCTGAAGCAGCGTTGCCGTGATGGACTGGCGATAGAAGTACTGGCAGTCCTCTTCGGTTGCGCTTTCATTATCCATCATCGGGTCGGCTAGGGCGTAGAAGTTCAGGCCTTCGACCGAATCGACGTAGGAGGAATATTCGATGAACGCGTTGGTAAAGTTATCGGTGAAGTTGGTGCTGCGGTAGGGGAAAGCGGTGTTGTGGGTATCGGACCAGGTTTGGCCGATGACACCGTCAAGTGCGCCGGTAGCGACGTAGTGATTCAGACCTGCGTCGATCGCCCAGTCAGAGTAGTTGACGGTACTGTGGGTTGCGATGTAGATCTGCGTGGTGGGAGAGAGCTCCTTGACGCGGGCGGAAAGCTCAATGATAATGCGCTCAAAGAGATAGGTCTTGAGCAGATTTGCCTTGAGCATATTTTCTGCAGAGGAAGTGGGATCCTGCCATTCCTCATCGTAATATGCTTCCCATTCCTGCTTGAAGGACTTGGAATAACCGGCAGAGGCCCACATTTCTGGCTCCTCCAGCGCAATGGTCTGAGGATGGCAAGCGATGATAACAGGCTTGAGCATTTCATCCCAGACGTATTCGATCCAGCGCTCGGTGGGAACCATATAGTAGGAGCCTCCTGCGGGATGCTCCAGATATTCACCGGAACTGTTCATCTGAATATCGTCTTGACGCTTCAGTTGTTCCACGTAGGTCTTGGTCGCACGGTTGATGGCGATCATCATATCTACGACGTAGGTGCCGGGCTTGTACCAGTCGGCAAAGTTCTTGTAGTTGGTGGAGTAGACCATAACGGAATCCGAGTGGATACCGTACAGCTCGGAATACATGGTGCTGGTCTGGAAGGTGGTCATGACACCGTCGATCTCAAGACCCTTGTACTCCTGAACGTACATGCCGTCCTTGATGGAATATGTCGGCTTGACATACTCCAGCGGCGTCGTGGTCGGCTTATTCTGATCGGGGTACATAGGAAGATCGGGACCAAAGGGATTGACGAGGGGGGGCTCATAGGTGTTCTTCAAGGAAAGGCTGGGGGAGATCGTAAGGGAACCTTCCTTGCCACCCTTTTCCAGGATGTTATTGATAAAGTAGGTCACAGCTTCTACGGTCGCGTCATCGTCGTAGCCGATGATGACAACACGGTTGTTCGTAAACGAAATGATGTACTGATTTTCGCTCAACTGTGTGTGTGCTTCCGCACTTTCAGCACGGTTGGTGCGACCGACGAGGATCTCCAGCGTGTCGGTAGGTACGGGATCATTACGGTTAACGTAGTCGTCGCTGATGGGAACCTCTTTGATACCCGTTTTTTGCTTGATAGCTGCGCAAAGGCGGACGGCTGTTGTTCTGATGTCCGTCGATGCGCCGTCGGGGCGGACAACGGTGTAAGTCATTTTGCCGTCTTGAATCAATTCAATCAACTCCTCCTCCGGCTGCGGTTCAGGGTCTGGTTCATCCTGTTGCTGCGGCTTGCAGGCCACGCTGCTTAACAAAAGCAGGGCAGACAGCAGCAAGCAGAGCAGGGCACGCAGATACGATCTGAAGTTTTTCATGATATGCTCTCCTTCATTTGGGAACTTCGGTGCACACGCACACCGATATGTTTAGCATATATTATACAAACAAGTGCAAGGAAAGTCAACAGAATTTCATTTTTTCGTCACTTTTACTATAAGGAAATTTTATATATTATATAAAATCCTAAATTTTTGTAAATGTTTTTGATTTTATTTGACTTATGGAAAAGTTTGTGGTATTATATTATATTGGAGAGTTATGATAGTTTGGAGGAAAGGAGAGATCCGCATGATTATTTTGGGCATTGACCCCGGCATCGCCATTGTCGGTTGGGGCGTAATAGACTATACGGGAACTAAATTTACCCCGATCGCTTACGGCTCGATCACGACGCCAAAGGAAATGACGACCGAGCAGCGTCTGGCGGAGATCTACCGACAGCTGACCGACATCATCAACAAATATCACCCGCAGGAAATGGCGGTGGAAGAGCTGTTTTTCAACACCAACCAGACCACGGGTATCCGCGTTGCTGAGGCGCGCGGTGTGATCCTTTTAGCGGGACACATGTGCGGACTTCCCATCGCTGAATATACGCCTTTGCAGGTTAAGCAGGCGGTGGTTGGCTACGGACGTGCCGAGAAAAAGCAGGTCATCACCATGGTCACCATGATGCTCGGACTTGCCAAGCCGCCCAAGCCCGACGATACGGCAGACGCGCTGGCATTGGCTATTACCCATGCACACAGCGGCTGCTCGCGCCTGGCCAAGTATTACAATCTGAAATAAACGGAGAAGATAGATATGTGGACATCAGAAAACTGGAAAGACTATGAATTGCTTGATACCAACGACGGTGAGCGTCTGGAGCGCTGGGGAAAGTATATCCTCATTCGTCCGGATCCCCAGGTCATCTGGCGCGGCGTTGCCAAGCATCCCGCCTGGCAAAAGGCTGACGGCATCTATCGCCGTTCCAACACAGGTGGTGGTCGTTGGGTGAAAAATAAAATGCCTGAGAGCTGGAATATCAACTATGGTGAGCTGGGCTTCGTTCTGCGCCCCATGGGCTTTAAGCACACGGGTCTTTTCCCGGAGCAGGCTGCCAACTGGGATTGGTTCTCCGGCTTGATCAAAAATGCAAATCGCCCCGTCCGCGTGCTCAATCTGTTTGCTTATACGGGTGGTGCGACCGTCGCGGCTGCCAAAGCCGGCGCAAGTGTCGTCCACGTGGACGCGGCCAAGGGTATGGTCGCGCAGGCCAAGGAAAATGCTGCGCTATCGGGACTTGCCGATGCGCCCATTCGCTATATCGTCGACGACTGCAAAAAGTTCGTTGAGCGTGAGATCCGCCGTGGCAACTTTTACGAGGGCATCATCATGGATCCTCCTTCGTACGGTCGAGGCCCCGGAGGCGAGGTCTGGAAACTGGAGGATTGCATCGACGAGCTGATTGGCCTGACGGCACAACTGTTGTCCGACAAGCCGCTGTTCTTTCTCGTTAACTCCTACACCACAGGACTCTCTCCGCTGACCATGAGCTATTTGATTGATTTGAAGGTCAAGTCGCGCTTTGGCGGCAAAACCGAGTCGAGCGAGCTGGGGCTTCGTGTGACACAGACGGGCGCGTATCTGCCTTGCGGCGCAAGCTCGCGCTGGACCGTCGACTGATCGCACTCGCAAAGAAAGGAAGGAAAATCAATGTCGCAGAGTTGGATTCGCACAGAAAATCTGACTTATTCCTATCAGGATGATTCCACGGGCGAAGATCAGCCCGTATTGCACGGTATTGATCTGACAATTGATCGTGGAGAATATATCGCCATCATCGGACACAACGGCTCGGGTAAGTCCACGCTTGCCAAGCTGCTTAATCTGGTGCTGGAGCCGACGGGCGGTGCCATTTACGTTGATGGCAAAAACGTCAGCTCGCCCGATATGACGGACGAGGATGTGTTCGCCTTGCGTCAGAAGGTCGGTATGGTGTTTCAAAATCCCGATAACCAGCTGGTTGCAACCGTTGTCGAGGAGGATGTCGCCTTTGGACCCGAAAATCTTGGTGTGCCATCGGCGGAGATCCGTAAGCGCGTCGACGATGCGCTTGCTATGGTCGGCATGACCGAATACGCCAAGCACGAGCCGCACCGCTTGTCGGGTGGGCAAAAGCAGCGCGTGGCCATCGCAGGTATTATTGCCATGATGCCTGAGTGCATGATCTTCGACGAATCCACCGCCATGCTCGATCCGCTTGGTCGCCGCGAGGTGCTGGATACCATGGAAATGTTGCATCGGGAAAAGAATATCACCGTCATTACCATCACGCACCATATGGACGAGGCGGCGCGCGCTGACCGTATCATTGTGCTGGATGACGGCCGTATTTTGCGCGACGGCACGCCTGAGGAGATCTTTTCCGATCCCGAGCCGTTGATCGCGGCAGGGCTGGACGTTCCGCAATCTGCCTCTCTTGTCTACCGTCTTCGCAAGCAGGGAATCGAGCTTCCCGGTAAGATCGGCACGCCCGATGATTGTCTTGAAACCATTTGTGCGTTGTTTGAACACTAAAATCCGAAAGAAATCAGGTAGTTATGTCGAAAATTACGTTAGAGAATATCAGTTATGTGTATAGTCCCGGCACGCCGTTTGAAATGCATGCCCTTACGGACATTAATCTGAATATTCGCGAAAATGCCATCACGGGTTTGATCGGCCACACCGGCTCGGGTAAATCCACGCTGGTGCAGCTCCTCAACGGTCTGACGCGTCCGACGAGCGGACGGGTGCTGCTCGATGGAAAGGACATCTGGCAAGAGCCCAAGAAGATCAGGCTGGTTCGTTTTCGCGTTGGACTCGTTATGCAGTATCCCGAGTATCAACTGTTTGAAGAGACGGTTCGTGCGGATATTGCGTTCGGTCCCAAGAATATGGGCTTGTCAGCTGATGAGATCGCCGAGCGTGTGAGCGAGACAGCCGCCTTGACGGGGCTTGACGCGTCCCTTTTGGACCATTCGCCCTTTGATCTGTCGGGCGGACAAAAGCGTCGTGTGGCCATCGCGGGTGTGATCGCTATGCGCCCTGAGGTGCTGGTGCTTGACGAGCCTGCGGCAGGTCTTGATCCCCGTGGTCGTGATACCATTTTGAACATGCTGCGCGAGTATCAAAAAAAGACGGGCGCGACGGTCATCATCGTCAGCCACAGCATGGAGGATATGGCTCGCTTTTGCGATGATATTATCGTGTTGGCGCACGGCAAGCTGGTCATGCAGGGGCGTGGACACGAGGTGTTCGCGCGCTCCCGCGAGCTGGCGGATGTCGGGCTGAATATCCCGGAAATTTCGCGGCTGTGCCTTGCGCTTCGTGAGCGCGGCATTCCCGTGGACGACGGCATTTTCACGGTCGAGCAGGCCGAGCAGTGCCTACTTCGTCTGCTTGCTTCGCGTGGGCAGGGAACGGAGGGACGCGTATGAAAAGTATCACGCTTGGTCAGTACTATCCCGCCGATTCTATTTTGCACCGTCTTGACCCGCGTATGAAGGTCATTCTGGCCGTTCTATATATCGTGGCGACATTCCTTTGCAAAAACGTTTTGAGTTTTGCTGCGTTGTTGCTTTCTGCAATCGTGCTGATTCTGATCAGTAAGATTCCCATGAAGCTTGTGCTGGGCGGCATTAAGGCAATTCTGTTTATCATGGCGTTCACCGCGCTGATCAACGTGTTCTTCACTAAGGGTGAAACACCGCTGGTTGAATGGCGCTTTATCCACATTTACGCAGAGGGACTTTGGCAGGCGCTCTTTATGATCGTCCGTATCACCGTGCTGATCGTCGGCACGGGTATGTTCCTGACCTATACGACGACCCCCATCATGCTCACCGACGCGCTCGAGCAGTTGCTTGCGCCTTTGCGTGTTTTGCACGTTCCCGTGCATGAGTTTGCCATGATGATGACCATCGCCCTTCGCTTTATCCCGACGCTGGTCGAGGAGACCAACAAGATTATGTCGGCGCAAAAAGCGAGAGGTGCCGATTTCACCAGCGGTTCGTTGCTCTCGCGTGCCAAAGCGCTCATTCCCATCCTGATCCCGCTGTTCGTTTCGGCCTTCCGCCGCGCGGATGAGCTGGCGACGGCCATGGAGTGCCGTTGCTATCACGGCGGTACGGGACGGACGCGCATGACCATTCTTCACTATAGCCCCAAGGATTTTGTCGCACTTGCCGTCATCGCCGTCTTCGGTGCGGGCATCATCGTGCTCAATCGACTTGGTATCGGCTATACCATGTAAATTTCAACGAAAGGAAACGGACAATGAAGGCAATGATCAAGTTCCGCTTTGTCGGAACGGCTTATAATGGCTATCAGGTACAGCCGGGGAGCATCCCGACGGTTCAGCGTGCCTTGAACGAAGCAACTCGTGCTTTGTTTGGCTATGATTGCGACGTTATGGGCTGTAGCCGCACCGATGCGGGTGTTCACGCTCGCGCCTTTTGTGCCGCCGTTTCCAAGAAAGGGCAGCGCGATCTGCCCACCAATATCGCCGCGGCCAATATTCCGCGTGCGCTGTGCAATTATCTGCCAAATGACATCGCCGTGACTGACGCTTGCTTCGTTCCCGACGATTTCCATCCTCGCTACGCTGTTGCGGCAAAGGAATATGAGTATCGCTTTTATTCCTCGCCCATCCGCGATCCGTTTGAGGATATGCGCAGCTGGCATATTCCGTGTCCGCTGTTGCCCGATGCGATCGAGCGCATGAATCGCGCGGCCGCTTATTTTGTCGGCACACATAATTTTGCCTCGTATATGGCGCAGGGCTCTAAGATCACCGAGCCGACGCGTACGATAGAGTACGCTGCGGTCGAACGGCAGGGAAGCATCATTTCCTTCCGTGTCTGCGCGGACGGATTTCTTTATAACATGGTGCGTATTATGGCGGGAACGCTGTACGAGGTTGCCGTCGGGCGCAGACAGCCCGAGGACGTTGCCGCCTCGATTGAGGCGCAGAACCGCGTGACCGCAGGTTTGACTGCACCGCCGCACGGACTGTATCTTTCCCGCGTGTTTTATCGTAAGCCCGATATTTTGCCCGCCCATTGGGAATAATCGGGACGCTATTCCATTACGCTTTATAGGAGGATCGCATGAGAAAAATGCCGCATGTCAAATCGTTGCTTTCGCTGCTGCGCGGCAAGCGTCGTGCCGATCTCCCAACCGTAGAAGCAGACGATATGCCCAATATCGCCGAGCACGTCACCGACGCGGGGTACTATCAGGAGATCTCCTTTCGTTACAGCTCCGCGCAGGTCATTTGCATCATGCTGCTTGCCGTTTTTCTGGCGGTTTCGCTCATGACCAACGCCTCTCTGTTGTCTGCGGATAATCTGATTTATTTCGTCAAAGATCTTGCCAACTCGGTTTCCTTGCGCGAATCCGAAGCGAAGGATACCATGGTATTTTCGGCTGATGAGAACAATCAGCACGCGCTGTATCGCGACGGCTTGGCCGTGCTCGGTCAGCAAAAGCTGACGGTATTTACCGCCACGGGACGCGAGGCACATTCTCATCTTCTGTCCTATCGCCATCCCCGACTTGCTTCGTCGGGACGCTACCTGGTCGCATATGATCTTGGTGGCAAGAGCGTCAGCCTTTACAATTCCTTTACCTGCGTCAAGGAGATCACGACCGAGTACGCAGTTCGTTTCGTTGAGGCCTGCAATAAAGGCTACTACTGCGTGATCACCGACGGCGCCGAATACGCAAGCGAGGTCGTGCTGTATGACGAAAGTCACCGCAGAATCAATCGTTACCGCCTCGAGGAGTACACGCTATGCGCTGACATTAAGCAGGACGGAAGTGAAATGATGCTGGTGTCCGTTTCGGCAGAGCAGGGACGCATGACGACGCACGTCGCGTTTGCCGTTCCGGGCAAGAGCGAATGGAGTCGCCGGTTTGCCATCAGTGATGCTTATCCTGTTGCTTGTCACTATACGAACGAGGGGAATATTTTACTGCTGACGACCGATTCGCTTCGCTTGTATAGTGCTGACGGAGCGCTGTTGAATTCACATCTGTTGGGAGAGGCGGACATTCGCTCTTTCCACGTTGATGAAAACGGTTGTGTTTTGATCGCACGAGCCAATGCGTACGATGCGACCGCCCGCGTGATGGCGTTTGACAAAACGGCCAATCAGGTGTATAATGTTCATGTTGAGGATCAGCTGTACGATGCTTGCTATTTGAATGGTACGTTGGCCGTGCTTGGCGAAAAGAAATTGATCGTTTACCAAAATCATTCGAGTGAAGACGCGGTAACGCTGAGTGTTCAGGGAACTTATCATAAGGTGCTTGCTTACGAGGAAAATGGTGAGTTTTTGCTTTGCGGAGACGCAAAGGCTATCGTTGTTAAACCCAATAACTAAGGAGAAAAAATGCAATATTTTCTTGATATATCACTGATTTTGATCCTTGTGATCACGATCATAAGCAACTGGCAAAAAGGATTTACACGCTCGATCTTGGGTGTTGCAAAAACCATTGTCGCTATTCTTACGTCCTATTTGTTCGGTCCGCCCGCGTCGGCTTGGGTGTCGGAGCACCTGATCACAGAACGTGTGACCAACGCGATCTATGAACGCTTACTGGCGGCGATGGAAGCGGGATCTGAGCTGGTGGATCTGACGTCTATACTTGAAAGCCTGCCGTCCTGGATGTCTGTGCTTCTTGAAAAGGCAGGAGTTGATTCGTCAACGATTTTTGAGGGTGCTCTCGGTTCCTCTCAATCACTTACGGTGCAAGAGCTGGCACACTCTCTTGCGATCCCTATCGCAAAAATGATCTCCGATATGATCGGATACACCGCCGTATTTCTGATTGCTATGATCCTTTTTGCTATCGTGGCGTATATTCTCGGTAAGATCGTTGAGCTGCCCATACTTCGTCAGATTGACCGTGGGCTTGGACTCGTCCTCGGCATTATCTGTGCTTTTATCTACGCTTCGGTGTATACGCTGCTGGTATATGCGCTTTTGACGCTGGTCGAGGGGCATTACGATAGCGTTGCGTTCCACGCGGCGTTCGAACAGACCTGGCTGTTCAAGGTCTTTTACGATATTAACGTCTTTCGCTGGATGTTTAGTATCGGTTAATTTAATTCTCAAAAACGAAAGGATCGCCAAGCGTCTGTGACGTAAGGCGTTGGTATAAAAATTATGGTAAAATGTGCAAGATGCCGCAAGCGTCCGGCCATGATCTTCGTGACCAAAGTCGAAAATGGTCAGAAGTCAAGCGAAGGCCTTTGCGTCGTATGCGCCAAGGAGCTCGGCCTGCCGCTTGAAAATATGATGGGCGGCGCACTTGACAAGCTCGGCTTGACGCCCGATCAGCTGGCCAGCATGAGTGAGGAAATGGAGCAAATGTTCGAACAAGGCTTGGGCAACGTGGAGGGTTTGGAGGATCTTGATGACGCCGACGATGCCGATGAAAATCACGAGGGTGCCGACGCAGCTGAAACCAAGAAAAAGGGAAGCGAGCATATCGTTCCCACTTTCGATTTTCGCAAGTTGTTTGAGCAGGCCGGTTTGATCTCGAACGATAAGTCTAACTCTCCTGTCAATCAAAATGAGAATGCGGGCGAAAAGAAGTCTTCCCGCGGCGAGCGTGCTTCCAAGGATCCGGAAAAGAAGTATAAGTATCTGCCCGCCTACTGCCGCAATCTGACCAAGAGTGCAAGAGAGGGTAAGCTTGATCGCATCATCGGTCGTGATAAGGAGCTTGCGCGTGTCATTCAGATTCTTTGCCGCCGTCAGAAGAACAATCCTTGCTTGAGCGGCGGGCCCGGTGTCGGTAAAACGGCAATTGCCGAGGCGCTGGCTCTGCGTATCGCGCAGGACGACGTTCCTTACAAGCTGAAAAACAAAGTGGTTTATCTGTTGGATCTGACGTCACTGGTCGCAGGAACGCAGTTCCGCGGACAGTTTGAGGCTCGTATCCAGGGACTCATCAATGAGATCAAGGACGCAGGCAACGTGCTGCTTGTCATCGACGAGGTACACAATCTGGTCGGCACAGGCAACTCGGAGGGCAGCATGAATGCCGCCAATATTCTCAAGCCCGCGCTCTCTCGCGGCGAGATTCAGGTTATTGGTGCGACGACCTTGAACGAGTACCGCAAGTTTATAGAAAAGGATGCTGCGCTGGAGCGTCGCTTCCAGCCCGTGATCGTCGATGAGCCCTCGGTGGAGGAAACAGTCGACATGCTGCGCGGTATCAAGCATTATTACGAAGAGTTCCACGGCATTATCGTGCCCGACGAGCTGCTGCGCCGTACGGTCGTGCTGTCCGAGCGCTATATCACCGACCGCTATCTGCCTGACAAGGCGATCGACCTTCTGGACGAGGCGGCATCCTATCTGTCCCTCAATACGGCTGTGATCAACGAGTCCTACGACATTCGCGATCAATTGCTCAAGCTCAAGGCTGAGCGTGAGGCGCTGGAGGCACAAACGGGCACGCTGGATGGTGTGGATGCTCAGCGCAATTACGAGCAGATCGCTCATGTGCGCGGCAAGGAGCTCAAGCTCTCTGCCAGATTGCAGGAGATCGAGCCCGAGTGCGCCAAGGTCGAGCTGACGGTCGAGCAGCTGGCTGCCGTGATCGAGGTCTGGACGGGCGTTCCTGCCAGCACCATCAGTGAAAACGAATTTGAAAAGCTGTCCAAGCTTGAGGATAAGATCAAGTCGCGTATCGTCGGTCAGGACGAGGCCGTTCACGCGGTCGTCCGTGCTATCAAGCGCAACCGTGCCGGCATTTCGTATAAGAGAAAGCCTGTGTCCTTTATTTTTGCGGGGCCTACCGGCGTGGGTAAGACCGAGCTGGTCAAGACCATTGCCTCCGAACTGTTCCATACCCCTGAAACTCTCATTCGTCTGGATATGTCCGAGTTCATGGAAAAGCACTCGGTATCCAGAATTATCGGAGCGCCTCCCGGATACGTCGGCTACGACGAGGCAGGGCAGTTGACTGAAAAGATCCGTCGCCACCCTTATTCCGTCGTTCTGTTTGATGAGATCGAAAAGGCACATCCCGATGTGCTTAACATTCTGCTGCAGATCCTTGACGATGGCCGCATCACCGATGCGGGTGGCAAAACGGTCAATTTTGAAAACGCAATCATTGTCATGACCACCAATGCAGGCTCGGATCGCACCTCCTCTGCCATCGGCTTCTTTGATGACGGTAAGTCACTTGCTGAAAGCAAGACGGAAAAGGCACTTTCTACCTTCTTGCGCCCTGAATTTATCAACCGTGTCGACGAGATCATCACCTTCCGTTCGCTGGACGAAAAGGACTTTGCCCGCATTGCCGGTATTATGCTGGGTGATCTTGCTCGTGCGCTGGAGGAAAAGGATATGCACTTCACTTACACTCCCGCAGCAGCCGCGCACATCGCAGAAAAATCTTTCTCGGTTAAGTTTGGTGCCCGCAATATGCGCCGCTTTATTCAGCGTGAGGTGGAGGATGCGCTGGCAGAAAAGCTGCTGGCCGATCAAAAGCATGCCATCACCCAGATCCGTCTGTCGGTCAGTGGCGGACGCTTGACACTGGATTGCATGTGATCTATAACTAAAATGATACTCAAAGGAAAGGAGGACAGAAATGAAGCAACAATCTCTGTGGCACACCATGTCGGTTGACGAGGTCGAAAAGCGTTTGAAAACAGACTGCGATAACGGCCTGACACCTAAGATCGCCCATACCAGATTACAGCGCTTTGGTCGAAATGAACTGTTCATTCCCGAGCCGCGCAGCATTAAGCGATGCCTGATGCGAATTCTGTCCGACGTTTCTCTTTGGGTGCTTGCCTTTGTGGCACTGATTGCGCTGTTCTTTGGCCGTTTTGCTACGGCATTGACCGTGCTGTTTGTGTTGGCGCTGAGCTGTACGGCCAGTACGATCGCGTACGTCAAAACCAACCGCATCAAGGAGGCGATGAGTAGCTATTCCGCTCCTCGCGTCCACGTGATCCGCGGTGGAAGGGAATTGCTGTGCGATGCCGCAAGCGTCGTTCCCGGTGACGTGCTTTTATTGCGCGTTGGCGACGTGGTGCCGAGTGACGCTAGGCTGATCGATTCCAATGCCGCATTCTGTGTGTTGACTTTCCAGTATGATGAAGAGGGTAAGGTTTCTTATTTGCCCAGCCTTAAGGACGCGTCGGCCATTTATGATGAAACGGACGATGATAACGTTCTCAAGCGTGCCAACATGGTGTACGCCGGTTCCATTGTTCATAAGGGAGAAGCACGCGCGATCGTGACCGAAACGGGTGAGTCTACGTATATCGCTTCGGAGTATGGTCCTCATCCTCTGGCAACGCAGGTGGGCGAGCCTGCGTATCTCAGACCCATGCGCAAATATATGAACCGCTATAGCTTGATCATGTGCGCTCTCATCTTGCCTGTGACAATTATCGGTATTTTCATGGGCAAGGGTAGTCTGGACATTCTGGACGTTCTGATGCTGATTCTATCCCTTGTTGTATCCGCCATGAGCGAGCAGCTCATTTCCATGGGGCGCATTGTTTGCGCTTGTGCGATCATTCGCGCCTCCTACGGAACCAATCATAACAACACGGCGATCATTAAGAATTATAAGGCGATCGATACGCTGGGGCGTGTGGACGAGCTGTTCTTGTTCGGCAAAACGGCTCTGTCCGATGGACATATGCACCCGTATGCCGCCTATACGGCTGAGGGCTTGTCCATCGGTCATAAAATGAGAAACCGTTCTGTGGCACAGCTGTATGAAACGGTCTATCGCTACGAGCGCTGCATTGCAGAAAACAACGTAGCCGACGAGGACGATTATATCAACGCGACCGAATGGTCCAACGCCGTGGGCGAGCTGGGGGATCTGCTGTCCTTTGATCGTGCCTCGGCCGATATCCGAACCATTTCGTTGCGCCCGATGCCGTCTGCCCCCGAGTGGGTGGAGGTCACCATGCGTCGTCCGGGCGATCAACCCGAGCGCCGTTTCCGAATCCATCGCTGCACCCAGCCTGAGCCGCTACTGCGCTGCAACGCCAGCAATAAGGGCGGTAAGACGGTCGCCTTGGATAACGATGAGCGGCAGATGCTGTTTGATGTGTTCTGTCACTTGAAAAATCAGGGAACGGACGTTTGTGCCTATGTGCGCGAGGAACGTGGTTTCGTGATTTTCGAGGGTATCCTTTCTTGCCGCGAGGCGTTTGATCCCGAACTGCGTGAAACTCGCCGTCGCTTGGAGGAAAGCCATGTCCGCGTGTCGCTGTTTTTACCTGAGGAAGGGGCATCGTATCTAAACTATCTGATGTCCGCCGGCTGGATCGAATCGGAAAAGGAGGCAGTCAATGCCTCGGCTGTCCGTCGGCACGGCAAAACGCTCGCCGACGTATTTGGCAAAAAGCGCGTGTTCCTCGGTTTTTCCGAGCAGGAGATCGCCGAGCAGATCGCGCTGTGCCGCGAAAACGGCAAGCTGACGGCAAGTCTGGGATTGCGCCACGGTGAGGTGGCTCTGATGAACCCGGCTGACGTCTGCATCAGTTGCGAGCCGCGTGAGTATAACACCAACGTTCAGCACGAGCAGCACATAGAGCCCGTATCGGCGCAGGCCGCAGAGGAATGTGACCAGTCGGTGCGTCGCAATTCGGACGTGCTGATCCGCCGTGCAGGCCCCGACGGCGGCGGTCTTTCTGGCATCGCCAACGCGATCTATACCGCCCGTTCGATCAGCTTCCGTATGATGCTGACCATGCAGTATTTGTTGGTTGCCCAGCTGTTGCGTATGACGCTTGTTATCGTGCCGCTGGTGTTCGGCTGGCTGACTATCTCGCCCGCGCTGCTGCTGATCAGCGGCATTGTCGTGGATTTGGCTTACATTCTGGTTTGCGCACTTCACCATTGCAAATCCGACGTGTTGTGCGATCCCCCTGATTTTGACCGCTTCTTCAAGTCTCCCTTGCGCAGTCGTCCGGACTGGGTGTGCGCTACGATCGTCAGCGGCTTGTTTATCGTGCTGACGGGCTGGATTTTGAAGGGAACGGGCACCGCCATGCAATCGGGCGGACTGTCGCTTTATATGTTCCTTTGCTTGTTCGTTGTGCAGAGCTGTCTGTTGTTCTGTCTGCTTCGCACGGCGGGTTCGTTTGTGGGGCATTGGAAGTCGCATGCCGCGTCGCTGTTGGTTTTCTTCGCTTTGCTAGGCCTTCTGGCTCTCATTTTGTTCATTCCTCCCGTGGCCGCCTGGTTTGGCGCTGACGGATTGTCGGCCATCATCGCCGTGTTTGCTATCATCTCGCCCTTGTATTTGTTGGGAAGCTATTTTATTTCGCTTTCCTACCGAAAGAAATTCTTGGTCGGCATGCACCGCATCTTCCGCAATTTTAAAAAATCAGGCAAGAATCCGCCATCCGGTGAATAAACTGAAGCAGGCGCGTTTGCGTTTCGCATCCGCTTGCCAATTTAACGGGAGGTGGGGAAGTGCCACGCTGTACCACGGTTTCGCTGAAAAAGAAAGAGATCATCAATTTGTGCGACGGCTCACGACTGGGTTTTGCGACCGATTTTGAGTTTGACCCCAAATGTGCCACACTGACCTCTTTGATGGTGCCGCGCCAGGGATGCGGCTTTCTCGGCCTTGGCAAGACGGAATATCTGTTTATTCCGTGGTGCAAGATTGAATGTATCGGTGAGGACACCATTCTCGTGCGCCTGACACCAAACGAGGAGGAGGCTCTGACCTCGCCCATCTGCCACGACGGGTGTGAGGGGAAGAAAAGATAATTTAATTGTTAACAAATTGTAAATTATAGCACATTCTGTTGAAAGTTGGAACGGAATGTGCTATAATCACTTGTAATTGCGGAAATTATGCCGCAATGCAAAAAATACACACACATAACGGCGTGCGTTCGGTGCCCGAACGGGTGATGAGCACGAAACTTATGTGGTGGAAAAAACCGAAGGAGGACATTGAAATGTCTATCATTACCATCAAGCAGCTGCTTGAAGCAGGTGTTCATTTCGGACACCACACCAGAAGATGGAACCCCAAGATGCAGGAGTACATCTTCACTGAAAGAAACGGCATCTATATCATCGACCTGCAGAAGACGGTCAAGAAGTTCGAGGAAGCTTATATGTTTGTCCGCGAGCTGTCTGCGCAGGGCGGCACCCTTCTGTTCGTCGGCACCAAGAAGCAGGCGGCAGAGGCAATCAAGGAAGAGGCTACCCGCTGCGGTATGTACTACGTGAACAACCGTTGGCCCGGCGGCATGATGACCAACTTCAAGACCATCAAGAAGTCCATCGCTCGTCTGAACAGCCTGAACAAGATGCAGGAGGACGGCACCTTCAATCTGCTGCCTAAGAAAGAGGTTGCAGGTCTGCAGAAGGAAGCTTTCGACCTGGAGAAGAACCTGGGCGGTATCAAGACCATGGATACGCTGCCTTCCGCTATCTTCATCGTTGACCCCCACAAGGAAAGAAACGCAGTTCTCGAGGCTAAGAAGCTGGGTATTCCGGTAATCGCTATCGTTGACACCAACTGCGATCCCGACGACGCTGACTACGTCATCCCCGGTAACGACGACGCGATCCGCGCTATCAAGCTGATCTCCTCCGTTATCGCTGACGCTATGATCGAGGGTAGACAGGGCGAGCAGAACGCTCCCGAGGCTACCGAAGAGGCAGCATCCGAGGAATAATTCGTTTCCCAACAAAATAATCAGAAAAGAGGATTTTGAACATGGCTAACATTACGGCAAAAGATGTAGCTGAACTGCGTGCAAAGACCGGTCTGGGTATGATGGACTGCAAGAAGGCACTGGTTGAGGCTGAAGGCGATATGGACAAGGCAATCACCATCCTTCGTGAGAAGGGTCTGGCTACTGCCGCTAAGAAGGAAAGCAGAATCGCAGCTGACGGTATCGTTAAGCTGATGAGCAAGGGCGACGCTTATGCTATGATCGAGGTTAACTCCGAGACCGACTTCGTCGCTAAGAACGCATCCTTCCAGGAATTCGTTGACGGTCTGCTTGAGACCATTCTCGACAGCAAGCCCGCTGACGTTGACGCTCTGCTCAAGGCTACCTACGTTGGTACCGACAGCACGGTTGAGAATGTTTTGGTTGAGAAGATCGCACAGATCGGTGAGAAGCTGAGCATCCGCCGCTTCGTTATCGTTGAGGGCAACGCTGTTGCTACCTACGTTCACGGTAACGGTTCCATCGGCGTTCTGGTTAAGTTCGACACCGACGTTGCTGATAAGGACGGTTTCGCTGCATTCGCAAAGAACATCGCTCTGCAGATCGGCGCATATCCCACTCCTTATCTG
>JAZLDE010000051.1:0-5090 GCA_045614625.1 Eubacteriales bacterium | reverse complement strand
ACCAATGATCTCAACGGGAACGGAAGGACCTGCCGCCTTGACAGCCTTACCGCGGTGGTCAGTCATAGCACGGACACGGCCAACGGCGGTGCCTGCGATAACGATATCGCCGTCGTGCAGCGTACCGTTCTGAACCAGCACGGTCGCAACGGGGCCGCGGCCCTTATCCAGCTTTGCCTCGATAACCAGACCCTTGGCGCGGCGGTTGGGGTTGGCCTTGAGCTCCTTGACCTCGGCAACCAGCAAAACGTTCTCCAAAAGGTCGTCAATACCCATGCCCGTCAGCGCGGAAACGGGGACACAAATGACGTCGCCGCCCCATTCTTCGGGAACGAGCTCGTACTGGGTCAGCTCCTGCTTGACCTGATCGGGGTTAGCCGTGGGCTTATCCATTTTATTGATTGCAACGATGATATCGATGCCTGCCGCCTTAGCGTGGTTGATTGCCTCGATGGTCTGGGGCATGATACCGTCGTCAGCGGCAACAACCAGAATGGCAATATCGGTCGACTGTGCGCCGCGGGCACGCATAGCGGTAAACGCCTCATGGCCGGGGGTATCCAGGAAGGTGATGTCCTGACCCTTGACCTTGACGCGGTACGCGCCGATGTGCTGGGTGATACCGCCCGCCTCGCCTGCGGTGACGTGGGTGTGGCGGATGGCGTCGAGCAACGAGGTCTTACCGTGGTCAACGTGACCCATAACGCATACGACGGGCGCGCGGGTCTGCAGCATATCCTCGGTATCCTCTGCCTCGTCAAACAGCTTTTCCTCGATGGAAACGACGACCTGCTTGGTGGCCTCAATGCCCAGCGAGTCGGCAACCAAATATGCGGTGTCGAAATCGACGATCTGGTTAACGGTGGCCATAATGCCCATCATCATCAAGGACTTGACGACCTCGCCCGTCTTGACCTTAAGCGCGGAGGCCAGGTCACTGACGATGATCTCCTCGGGCAGCGTGACGCTGGTGGGGAGAATGTGAGCGGGCTCGTTGGTCTTCTTGTTCTTGCCGCCCTTAAAGTTATTCTTGCTGGACGTGCCGCGTGCCGCACCGGGCTGCTGGCGCTTCATCTTGCCGCCGTTTCCGCCGCGCAATGCTTCGTCGCGCTCGGATACGAACGTTTCCAGCTTTTCGTCGTACTTGGAGGGATCGTACGCCTCGCTACCGCGCGTGTCAACGACTCTCGTAGCACCGCGCTGTGCGGACGAGGTATTGGTATTGGTCACACGGATGGTTGCCTGGGGACGGAAAGTCTCCTTCAAGCCGCCAACCTGATTGTATTCTCTATCCTTATCAAAGCCGCCGCCAAAGCTGTTGCCGCCCTTGCCGCCCTGCTGGGGACGATTCTGTGCGGGACGGTTGCCCTGACGATCGCCGCCGAAGCCGCCCTGTGCGGGACGGTTGCCCTGACGGTCGCCGCCAAAGCCGCCCTGTGCGGGACGGTTCTGACCACCAAAGCCACCCTGTGCGGGACGGCCGGCGTTCATGCCACCCTGAGCAGGACGCGACTGGCCATAGCCTCCCTGACCGGAGGTAGTACCCTGCTGAGGTGCGCGAGGTCCGTTATTATACGGCTGCTGGGGACGATCGCCTCTTTGTGCGGGCGCAGTCTGTCCACCACGGTTTTGTTGATTGTTGCCCTGCGCGGGAGCGGCAGGACGAGGTGCGCCCGGCTTGGTGGCAGGTACGGCCGGCTTTGCGGCAGGCTTGTTCTCCTGCTTGGTCTCGGGCTTGCTTTCTGCCTTGGGCGCAGGTGCAGGCTTTGCTTCTGCGCGAGGAGCGGGCTTAGGCTCTGCCTTGGGAGCAGGCTTCGCTTCCACCTTAGGCTCAGGCTTAACCTCGGACGCGGGCTTTGCTTCCGCCTTGGGAGCGGGTTTAACCTCGGGCACAGGCTTTACCTCTACCTTTTCCTGCGGCTTCTCCTCTGCCTTGATCTCGGCACGGGGCTCTTGTTTAGGCTCAGACGCGGGCTTAGCGGGCACTTCGGGCGCAGGTGCCGCGTCCTCCTTGGCAGACTCTGCCTTGGGAGCGGCAGAAGGGATCTTGGTCACGCCGTCCAGATAATCCTCGATGTTGGAGATCTGGTGATCTCTTGTCAACGTTTCAAAGAGAATATCGAATTCGACGGGCTCAAGCGTGCGCTGGGTTTTTATGTCCTTGCCGTTGCTTGCCAAGATATCCGAGAGATCCTTAGTCTTCAGTCCCATATCCTTCGCCATCTTATTCACTTTATATTGCGGGTTGATTGCCATGTTTCCTCCTAAATTACCCCGGCACAAAAGCCGAAATCCCGACCGGTCAGCGTCGGCAGTCTTATGTGTCGTCAATATCGGTGTTGGTTGGTAGTTGTTTATTGCTCGGTTGTCTCGTTCAGCGCGTCGAGCGCGGCCTTGACGACGCGGCAAAGATTCTCGTCACGCACGGCCACGGCCGCAAGCGTTGACGTCTTGCCCAGCGCCGCCGCCAGCTCCTCGCCCGTAACGGGCAGGCGGACGTACTGTACTTGATAGAAATTACATTTATCGCTGATCTTTTTATGAGTAGCCGCCGACGTGTCGGACGATTCCAAAACAAGATGCGGCTTGTTTTTTTCTCTCAACGACTCACACACCATAGGCGTACCGAAAATCAGCGCACGCGCCTTGGCGCAAAGTCCGAGTCCCGAGAGCAGCTTTTGACGCGCGGCGTCAGCTTTGTTCATCGGCATAGCGCTCCAGCTCCTCCTCCATGCGGTCGTAGACCTCCTCGGGGATGGTGCATTCGAGATTGTGATCCAGTCTGCGGCTCTTGCGCGCACGGCGCAGGCACTTGACGTCGCGGCAGATGTATGCACCGCGGCCCGATTTGCGTCCCGTCGTATCGAGCGAAACCTCGCCCTCGGGCGAGCGGACCACGCGGAGCAGATCGGCCTTGGGCTTATGCTCGTTGCATCCCATGCATTGGCGCTGGGGGATCTTACGTACCTTGACAGGCATGGTCGGCCTCCTTATTATTCAGCCTTGATGTCGACCTTGTTGCCGGTCAGACGGGCTGCCAGACGTGCGTTCTGGCCTTCCTTACCGATGGCAAGCGAGAGCTGATCGGCATCGACGAGGACGCGGCAAGCACGCTCGCCCGTCATCTCAACGTCAAGCACGGTCGCAGGTGCCAGAGCGGCAGCAACATACTCGGCGGGATCCTCGCTGTATTTGATAATATCGATCTTCTCACCGCGCAGCTCGTCAAGAATAGCCGAGATACGCATACCGTGGTTACCGATGCATGCGCCGACGGGATCAACGTCTGCGTCACGCGACATCACGGCGATCTTGGTGCGCGAGCCTGCCTCACGGGCAACGCCCTTGACCATCACGACGCCGTCTGCGATCTCGGGGATCTCCAGCTCGAACATACGGCGAACCAGGCCGGGATGTACGCGGGAGAGGGTGACCAGCGGGCCACGAGATTCTCTGTTGACCTCGATAACGAACACGCGGATGCGGTCGCCAACGCGGAAGGTCTCGCCGGGGATCTGCTCCGACTTAAGCAGCGTTGCAAAGCTCGTACCCGTTTCCAAAACGACGTTGCCCGATTCGGGATCGATCTTGGAAACCGTCGCGGTGATGATCTCCTCGCGCTTGTTCTCGTACGCCTCCTGCATGACGCGGCGCTCGCCCTCGCGGATGCCCTGAATGATGACCGATTTAGCGGCACCGGCGGACAATCTGCGGAAGTTCTTGGTCTTTACCTCGGTCTCAACGACCTTGCCAACGGTGTATCTTTTGCTGATAGCCTTGGCGTCAGCAAGCGAGATCTGGGTCTCGGGATCGGTGACCTCCTCAACGACCTCCTTCTGCTGATACAGACGGACGTCCTTTTTGACGGGATCGATCACAACGCGCACGTTGGTGTTGTTGCCGTATTCCTTTTTATACGCGGCGGTCAGCGCGGCCTCGATCTTTTCGTACATGTATTCGGGGGGAATGCCCTTTTCCTTCTGAAGCATTTCCAGCGCGGTGAAGAACTCGGTGTTCATGGTTAATATCCTTTCCTTCGTTTATCGTTATATCTCTTAAAATTCAAAAACTGTCGTCATACGGCTGATGGCCGAGCGGGGGATCGCCAGGGTATTTTCTCCCATGGCGAGCAGGACGTTGCCCTCCTCATCCAGTCCCCCCAATACGCCGCGATGAACGCGACTGCCCTGCAACGGAGCAAACAATCTTGCCTCGACCGTCTCGCCGGTGCAATAGGCGATGTGCTCGAGTGTTTTGATTTCACGCTCAAGGCCGGGGGAGGAGACCTCCAGATGGTACGAGTCGGTGATGGGATCGGCCTCGTCCAGAATGGGATCGATGGCGCGGCTAAAGGTTTCGCAGTCGTCGATGGTGATTCCCTCTTCGCTGTCGATGGTAATGCGCAGGTAATAGTCGGCGCCCTCACGGACGTATTCGACGTCCCAGATCGAATATCCCAGCTGTTCGGCCAAGGGGATGGCAAGAGCGGAGACCACGTCGGCAACGGAGCCGTTTTTCTTGTTTGCCATGATTGCAAACTCCTTTTGTAAATTTAATATTTGATCTCATGCAATGGAGAGTGGATCCTTGCGAACCCACTCTCCAACATGCACTATACTATCTTACGCTACGTAGTATACCACACTTTTCCCCGTATTGCAAGGGCTTTTTGCGATTTTTTCTTTCTTTTTTATATTTTTTTATATATTTTGGTCAGCCGGGAACCGAAACGAGCGGGCGAGCATAGACTCGTAATGAGGAAATTGTCGTGAAAGGTGGGAATGATACATGAAGATCGTGGTTGTGCGTTCGCCGTCGTTTTTAGCGCCGTTGTTGCGGAAGATCTTTGGGGTGAGGAAGAAGAAGAGCTGAATTTCTAGCGATTTCTCCTACGGCCTCACCCTGCGCACCTGCGGTGCGCGCGTTCGGTGTGCCGGTTTTTATGCCACTTCTTGCTACGCGGCAAGAAGTGGCCAAGAAACGCGCCAAGCCGTTCCCTCTTGGATCTCCCTTGGCATTGCCGCGCTTCAAGGCTAACAGCGGAGAAAGACATCTTTGATCCAATGCATCTCTCGCCGCTTTGCCACCAC
>JAZLDE010000050.1:0-1605 GCA_045614625.1 Eubacteriales bacterium | reverse complement strand
CAAAGGCGCGCATCGCATCGCGCTGCTTTTCGTTAAGCCCTCTGGGGATCTCCACGTTGACCACAAAGATCAGATCTCCTCGCTTATTTTGTGCACGCGGGATGGTGATGCCCTTGCCGCGCACAGTGAAAGAGGTACCCGTCTGCGTGCCCTCGGGAATGGTGTAGGTAAACTTACCCTCCAACGAAGGAACGTTGATCTCGGCGCCCAGCGTTGCCTCGGCGATCGTAATAGGAACCTCGCAATAAATGTTGAATCCGTCGCGCTCGAAGATCGCGTGGTTACGAACCGAAACGGTGATGATCAGATCGCCCGCAGGGCCACCGTTTTTACCGTCGCAGCCCATGCCGCGCAAAGCGATACGCTCACCGCTGTCAATGCCGGCAGGAATGGTAACCGTCAGCTTCTTATTCTCGCGTTGAGTTCCCGCACCACGGCACTTGGTACACATTTCCTTGATGATCTTACCCGTTCCGCGACAACGGTCACAAGCAGCGGTAGTCTGAAAAGACATACCACCCATGCGTTGAACAACCACACGCTGACCGCTGCCATGGCAATCAGGGCAGGTCTCGGGCGTGGTTCCGTTTGCCGAGCCCGTACCGTTACAGTCGGGACACTTGGCAATGCGGGTATAGGTGATCTCCTTCTTGGTGCCAAAGGCTGCTTCCTCAAAGGTGATCGTCAAGCGAAGCGAAATATCCTCGCCGCGCACGGGCGCGTTAGGGTTACGACGACGAGAGGATCCGCCGCCAAAGCCGCCACCGAAGATGGAGCCAAAAATATCGCCGATGTCACCGAAATCGCCAAAGCCGCCAAAACCACCGAAGCCACCGCCTGCACCGCCGCCCATCGACGGGTCGAATGCCGCGTGACCGTACTGGTCGTACTTGGCCTTTTTGTCAGCATCGGACAAAACGCCGTACGCCTCGTTGACCTCCTTAAATTTTTCCTCCGCCTCTTTGTCACCCGGATTCATATCGGGATGATACTTTTTGGCGAGATTGCGGTATGCCTTTTTTATCGTCGCGTCGTCGGCGCTTTTGTCAACGCCTAAAACTTCGTAATAATCTCTTTTATCTGCCATAATTAACCTCAGTTCTGATGGATTGCCGCATTTTGTCGCAAATATCGACGGACATAACGCTTATGTCCATGGATATTCACGCCAAGTGGCAAATACGCCCTTGCGGGAAAGGGCAATTTTGCCCTTTCCCGCAGATATTTTCTCAAAGATCAGTTGCTGTGATCCTCGAAGTTGGTGTCGTAATAGGTGCCGTCGCCACCCTGCTGTGCGCCGCCGTTGGGATCGCCCTGTGCGCCGCCCTGCGCCTTGTACAGCTTTTCGGATACAGCATAGAAGGCCTTTTCCAACGCCTCGGTGTCAGCCTTGATGGCCTCGGTGTTGTCCGTCTTGACCGTTTCCTTGAGCTTTTCGATGGCAGCCTTGACCTCGGTCAGATCGCTCTCGGCAACCTTGTCACCGATATCAGCCAGCGTCTTTTCGCTCTGGAAGATCATGGACTCGGCGCGGTTCTTGGTATCGACTGCCTCCTTCTGCTTCTTGTCCTGCTCTGCGAACATTTCAGCATCGCGGACAGCCTT
>JAZLDE010000049.1:0-8183 GCA_045614625.1 Eubacteriales bacterium | reverse complement strand
GCTCTCGGCAACCTTGTCACCGATATCAGCCAGCGTCTTTTCGCTCTGGAAGATCATGGACTCGGCGCGGTTCTTGGTATCGACTGCCTCCTTCTGCTTCTTGTCCTGCTCTGCGAACATTTCAGCATCGCGGACAGCCTTATCGATGTCCTCCTTGCTCATGTTGGTCGAGGAGGTGATGGTGATGTGCTGTTCCTTGCCCGTGCCCTTGTCCAGTGCAGTTACGTTAACGATACCGTTAGCGTCAATGTCGAAGGTAACCTCGATCTGAGGTACACCGCGAGGAGCGGGAGCGATACCGTCGAGAGCAAAGCGGCCCAGCGTGGTGTTGCCGGCAGCCATTTCGCGCTCACCCTGCAGAACGTGGATTTCAACCGAGGTCTGGCCGTCAGCGGCGGTCGAGTAGACCTGGCTCTTCTTCACGGGGATGGTCGTGTTGCGGTCGATGATCTTATTGAAGACACCGCCCAGCGTCTCGATACCCAGCGACAGAGGAGTAACGTCGAGCAGCAAGAGGTCCTTGACGTCGCCGCCCAGGACGCCGCCCTGGATGGCCGCGCCGATGGCTACGCACTCGTCGGGGTTGATGCCCTTGAAGGGATCCTTGCCGATGAACTTCTTAACAGCATCCTGAACGGCGGGGATACGGGTCGAACCGCCAACCAGCAGAACCTTATCGATCTCGCTGACGCTCAGGCCTGCATCGGAGAGCGCCTTTTTGGTGGGCATCATGGTTCTCTCAACCAGATCAGCCGTGATGCGATCGAACTCAGCGCGGGACAGCGTAGCCTCAAAGTGGAGAGGGCCGTTGGCCGTTGCCGTGATGAAAGGCAGATTGATGCTGGCCGAGGTCATACCCGACAGCTCGATCTTAGCCTTCTCCGCTGCATCCTTCAGACGCTGCATAACCATCTTGTCCTTGCGCAGGTCGATACCGTTTTCCTTCATGAACTGGTTGGCCATCCAGTCGATCACGCGCTGGTCGAAATCGTCGCCGCCCAGCATGGTGTCGCCGTTGGTTGCCAGCACCTGGAAGACGCCGTCCGAGATCTCAAGGAGCGACACGTCAAACGTACCGCCGCCCAAGTCAAAGACCATGATCTTCTGGTTGTCTTCCTTGTCCATGCCGTAAGCCAATGCGGCTGCAGTAGGCTCGTTGATAATTCTCTTAACCTCAAGACCCGCAATCTTACCTGCGTCCTTGGTTGCCTGACGCTGTGCGTCAGAGAAGTAAGCGGGAACAGTAATAACGGCCTCAGTCACCTTGGTGCCAAGATACGCCTCTGCATCAGCCTTGAGCTTCTGCAATACCATCGCCGAAATTTCCTGAGGGGTGAGTGCCTTGCCGTCGATGGTGACCTTGTAATCAGAGCCCATGTGACGCTTGATACTCATAACAGTGCGATCGGGGTTGGTGATAGCCTGACGCTTTGCGACCTGACCGATCATTCTCTCGCCCGTTTTAGAAAAGCCTACGACAGAGGGCGTAGTTCTCGCGCCTTCCGGATTGGGGATGACGATGGGCTCGGAGCCCTCGTAAACAGCAACACAAGAGTTGGTCGTACCCAAGTCAATACCAATAATTTTTCCCATGATAATATTCCTCCTAAATTCTACATTTAATTATTTACAAGATAAATTCAATTTGCGACGATGACCATCGCATAGCGGAGCACGCGATCTCCGCGTTTGTAGCCCTTTTGCAGCACGTCGGCTACGACACCCTCACCCAAGGATTCATCATCCACGTGCATAACTGCGTTGTGGAGCTCGGGATCAAAGGGTAAGCCCTTTGCTTCGATCTCCTCGATTCCCATAGCGGCCAGCGCATCGGTAAAGCCCTTTTGCATCATTTCGATGCCCTTAGCTACTGACTCGGGATCCGTAAACTGGGCAGCTCTTGCCAGATTGTCGCCGATGGGCAAAATGTTTTTCAGCGCCGTTTCGGTCGCCTCGGCGCAAGCCAGCTCGCGATCGTGCGCGCTTCTCTTGCGGAAGTTGTCGTATTCGGCGATCATGCGCAAATATTTGTCGTTGGCGGCCGCCAGCTCAGCCTGCAGCGTTTCCACTTGTGCCTGCAAAGCTACGAGCTCGCTCGCGCCTTCCGTTTCGTTCGTTTGCGTGTTTTCAGCCGTCGGTTCCGTCGCGGTCTCAACCTCGCTCTGGGCGGTTGCTTTCTTTTTCTTTTCTGCCATTATGCTACTTCTCCTCGTTTTGCGATTTATCGTGCGGTGCGACCAATCCCTCAGGCAACGCCGCCGTATCGGACAGAAGATCCGCGATGTTTCCCGTCAGCCCGTCCAACGTGGCCAGCACGCGGGCGTAGTCCATACGAAGCGGCCCGATGACACCGATGGCACCAACCGGCTTTCCGTCCTTGACGATGGTTTTGAATACCACCGTAGAATTGTTCATTTCCTTGACCGATGCTTCCGATCCGATCACAACGCCGTGCGTTTTATCCGCGGCCGCGGTCGAGATCATGTCCATCAGGTCGTTTTTCTGTTCCAGTGCGCCAAGAACGCCCTTGAGCTGTGTGGCGTCGCTGTACTCGGGGTACTGCAAGAGTCGATCCACACCTGCGACCTTAAGGTCGCCTCGATCCGCCTCGCTGATGGTTTCGTAGATCAGCTTGACGACGGGGCCGATCAACGCACCGTCCTCCGCCATGGCTTCTTCCATAGCAACCATGGTCGGAAGCGTAACCTGCGAGGTGCGGCAGCCGGTCAAATACTGATTGAGCACGGTAGCCAGTTTTGCTACCGAGGCGCTGTCAAAGGGCAGATCCAGCTTGACGTTTCGGGTCTTGACCGATCCGTCATCCGCAACCATAACCAGAACAAACTGGCCGGGTGCGATGTAGATGGCCTCGTACTTGGTGACCGTAACCTCGCTCGCTCGCGGCTTGAGCGCAAAGCCCGTGTAGTTGGTCAGATTCGATGCCAAGCTCGATGCCGTTGCCAGAATCTGATCCAGCTCACTCATTTTGGCTTTAAGCACCTGATTGATCTGTGCGATCTCACGCGCCGTCATGGCGTAATGCTCAACCAGAGAGTCGACGTAAAAGCGGTAACCGAGCTCACTTGGAACACGTCCTGCCGAAGTGTGAGGCTGTTCGAGATATCCCATTTCCTCAAGCTCTGCCATTTCGTTACGAATGGTAGCGGACGAACAGGCGATCTGCTGCATCAGCACCTTGGAGCCGATGGGCTCGCCACCCGCGATGTGCGCGTCGACGATTGCTTTTAATATTTGTTTTTTTCTTTCGCTTAATACGCGCTCGTCGTTTCCCACAGCACTGACAGCCTCCTTACTTTTGGTTTTTGTCTTTTCTTCTTTTGTTTTGTCGTTTTTAGCACTCTCAACTTTTGAGTGCTAACCTTGACGCTCTTATTGTACCACTTTTTTGTCCTTTGTCAAGAGTTTTTTGAAAAGTTTTTGATTTTTTCACACTTTTTTCATTAAAGTGCTAAAAAGCGACGTGGGGGGAAGGTTCAGATAAAGTTCAAACTACTTCTTCTAGAGCCTCGCCCTGCTGCGCGCGCTCGGTGTGCCGGTGTTTCGTGTCACTTCTTGCCGCGCGGCAAGAAGTAACCCAAAAACGCGCCCGGACGTTCCCTCCGGGCCCTCCCTTTCCGTGCCGCTCTTCAAAGCGAAAAAGGAGAAAAACATCTCTTTTTTCAGTGCATCGCTCGCCATAGTGACACCACGAGCGGCAGGCGAAGGAAGCGAAATCGTTTTTGTTTGAAATTCAGTTGAACCGGGGTGCGTCGCAGATAGCAAAATCTTTTACTGTTTCGCTTGCGTGCTTCTTTCGTGAGCGTGGCTTTCTTTAAGCCGCGCTCGCAAAAGCTGAAAATGTAACACTTCGCGCAAACATGAGCGGAGTGACAACGTAGCGACGTTTGTGCGCTGCGGGTTTCTTAAGGGCATTAGGCCCTTAAGTGTCTTTTCTTCGCCTATTCTTTGCGACAAGGCAAAGAATAGGCAAACACGCAAACCGCGAGCGCGTGCCGCAGGCACAGGGCAAGCGTCAAAAGAAGAAGTCGTTTAAAATCCAACTAACCCCTCCCCGCAAAAAAACAGCATCTGCCACAATCTGCAGCAGATGCTATTATAATAAATGAAATTTTTACTTTCTCGCCGTGACCTTGGACAAAACCTTGACCACCTCGTCCGAAATCTCGGCATCCTGCGAATACCGCGCCAGATCATAGGTCTCAAACAGCAGTTTTTCGTCCTCTTCCAGCGGCAGCTCGCGTGCCATTTCATCGGGTGTCATCTGGCGACGATACAAAAAACCACCGCGGATACGCTTGATCATATACTCAACAAAAAGGTAACGAACTCGACGGGTGTTGTCCGTCTGGTCGGCCCATTTTTGGTCATTTTTAAGGCGCTTGCGTCGACGGCCACCCGCTCCGCGTTCCTTGTGCAAAAACGTCTTCTCGTCTTCGCACCAACCGCGCCAACGTCCGATGCCCAGCCATTTGGCGATCTTGCCAATCAGGAAGGCAGCAGGCTTAAATACCCAGCGCATTACGTTCTCAAACCATTCGTCAATGGCATCTTGAAGCCGCTCGGTCAGCAGCTTCTTAATGGAGCGAACAAGCAACACGATGCAGATCAAAAAGAACAGCATGGTAAAGCCGCGCTTGGTCTGCCCCTGCACTCTTTGGATCAAATATCCGAACACACCGACGCTGATGGCATAAACGATGGTCAGTATCAGGCGACGAACGTCCAAATTGGCGCGCACGTTATCCTGACCGAAATCCTTACGCTTTTTCACGTCCGTACACCTCCTCTATCTCGTCAACCGCCTCAAGAGGAACGATCTTAACCGAGTTACCAAGGCGCTCAAGCTCAGCGATACGCGTCAGCATATCCTCGCCCTGCACGTAACAGAAAATGACCACCTCGGTGTCGGCCATGCCGTCCACCAGATCGTGCTCAAGCAGTGATGCAAACGATGCACCGTCGTAGGGCATCATGGCCGCCATGGCACGCATCATTTCCATCAAATGTGCCTCGCTGCTATCAGGCGGAAAGCGCAGCGAAAGCGATCCGTCAGGCAATTTACAGTTGGCGGCAAATCCCACCGCGTAGCCCGTAAAAATTGCGTCGCGCATCAGTGCGGAGCAGAAGGACAAGCCTCGCTCGGCACGGCTTTCGTAGTCGTCGCTCGTCATGATGGTACCAACGGGCAGGTGAAAGTCCATATAGATCATCAAGCGGCGCGACGCACAGAAATCGCGGTTATTGACCTTCAAGGGCGAAGCGCTGCTTCCCGACATGGGCACTCTGGCGCTGGCCTTGAAGTTGATCTGCGAAACAGTATCGCCAAACCGATAGTCGCGGATGCCCGAAAGCGAGAACGGATCGGAATACAAGGGGCGAAGCGAGGTATATTCTCCTTGCATGCGTCCCACCGCCATACGGTAAAGATCCATGGGGATGACCTTAGGATAAACGTACAGTTCGGCAGGCGATTCCAGCGGAACGGCGCCGTCCTGATCGTAAATGGAGGCGGTGCGAATGGCATAGTAGCCTCTCTTGACACAGTGCAACTTGTGGCGGCGACGGATCTGCATATACGGCATCAGCTGAAAACGGCTGAGCAGATAGGGCATATCGTCTCCCGTTTCGTAGTCCTTAACACGGATCTCGGGCGGCAGATACGACTCCACGTCAACAAAGAACAGCGGAAAAAAGCCGCGGTTGCGGATGGTTTCGATCAGCTCGACCTCTTCACCCTCGTACACGCCCTCAACCGCAAAGTGACGTTCGTATTCAATGTTACCCAGATGCGCCGTGCGAAGGCGAAAATACAGCCGCACGAGCAAGTAGATCAACAGCGCGACACCCAGGATCACGACCACCGTCCAAAAGATGGGCGACGAGGTGATGCGCGCTACGGTTTCCAAAAATTGTGTCATGCGTGTGCCTCGAAAACAGCCTCGGTGGGGACCGTCGTCTTGCCCAGAATGTCGTCAATGATCTCGGCCGCCGCATTCTTGCGGATGCGCAGCGAGTTTTCCAGCTGCAGACGATGCTCAAGCACGGGATGAGCCGCACGCTTGATGTCATCGGGCAGTACGTAATTTCTGCCTGCGATGGCGGCATAGCCCTTGGCCGCTCTCATGAGTGCCAGCGCACCACGGGGGCTAACGCCCAGCGTTACACGGGGATAGGTGCGGGTGGCCTCGACCAGCGAGGAAATGTAACCCATCAACTCGCGGCAGATGTAAATATTGGGCAGAGCCTCGATGGCCTCCTTAAGCTCGTCGACAGAGACGACGCTCTGCAGCGTTGTCAGCGGGCTTTGGCGGTCAAAACGAGCGAGAATACCAACGCTTTCGTCGTGCGTGGGATAGTCCATGCTTCCCTTCATGAGGAAGCGGTCCATCTGTGCCTCAGGCAACGGGAAGGTGCCCATGCTCTCGACGGGGTTCTGGGTCGCGATGACCATAAAAGGAGCGGCCAGCGCGTAGGTTTTGCCGTCGATGGTCGCCTGCGCCTCCTCCATGCACTCCAGCAGACCCGACTGGGTCTTGGGCGTCGCACGGTTGATCTCGTCCGCCAGCACGATGTTGGCAAAGATGGGACCCTTGATCAACTCGAATTCGGATTTTTTCATGTTGAAGAAGTTAATGCCTGTGATGTCGGAAGGGAGCAGGTCAGGGGTAAACTGAATGCGCTTAAAGTCACAGCCAAGCGATGCGGCGAGCGACTTGATGAGCATGGTCTTGCCCGTGCCGGGAACGTCCTCCAGCAGAACGTGGCCGCCACAGAGCATGGTGACGATAAGCATGTCAATGGTCTCGTCCTTACCGACGATGACCTTGCCGATGTTTTCTTTGATTTTTTCATAAACCGAGGAAATGTTGTTTGCCATAAAAATAGGCTCCTTTTCGGGTGAATTTGGATGAGTCACACGCATCGGTTCTCACCCTATCTTTTTTATTCTATCATGAAGATGCTTCAAAGTCAAGAAAATCCTTTAAGAATTACCTCCTTTGGCGACGTTTGTTTCGTTTCCCAATCAAAAATCGTTAATTTTTTAATAATCTTTATGGTTTTTTATCAAAAACGGCTTTACTTTTTCGCAATTTCGTGTTATGATATAAGGTGAAGTGATTTGCTTTCTGCAAGTAATTCCAAAAAAACAAATATATTTTCAGGAGGAAACAAAATCCATGGCTATCCAAAGAAGAAAACTTTCCATGGACGGTAACACCTCGGCGGCGCACGTATCCTATGCGTTCACCGAAGTGGCTTCGATCTACCCGATCACCCCGTCCAGCCCCATGGCAGAGGTCACTGACACTTGGTCCGCGACCAACAAGAACATCTTCGGCGAGCCCGCAAACAACATTTTCGGCGAGCGCGTCAACGTAATGGAGATGCAGTCCGAGGCAGGTGCCGCAGGTGCCGTTCACGGTTCTCTTGCAGCCGGTGCTCTCACCACGACCTATACCGCATCCCAGGGTCTTTTGCTCATGATCCCCAACATGTACAAGATCGCAGGTGAGCTGCTTCCCTGCGTTATCCACGTTTCTGCCCGTGCCGTTGCTTCGCACGCGCTGAACATTTTCGGTGACCACTCCGACGTTTACGCCTGCCGCCAGACCGGTTTCGCCATGATGGCAGAGACCAACCAGCAGGAAATCATGGACCTGGGTGCCGTTGCCCATCTGGCAACCATCAAGGGCCGCGTTCCCGTGCTGAACTTCTTCGACGGCTTCCGTACCTCCCACGAGATCCAGAAGATCGAGGTTTGGGACTACAAGGATCTGGCCGAGATGGTTGACTTTGACGCTGTTGCCGCTTTCCGTGGCCGTGCGCTCAACCCCAACCACCCCGTTCTCCGCGGCTCCGCTGAAAACGGTGACATCTTCTTCCAGCATAGAGAAGCTTGCAGCCCCTACTACGATGCATTCCCCGCTATCGTTGAGGAGTACATGGGCAAGGTCAATGAAAAGCTGGGTACCGATTACAAGCTGTTCAACTACTACGGTGCACCCGATGCAGAGCGCGTAAGCGTTGCTATGGGCTCGATCTGCGACGCCATCGAGGAAGTTATCGACTACCTCAATGCCAACGGTGAAAAGGTCGGCCTTGTTAAGGTTCGTCTGTATCGTCCCTTCGTTGCTTCCAAGCTGGTTGAGGCAATTCCCGCA
>JAZLDE010000048.1:0-3310 GCA_045614625.1 Eubacteriales bacterium | reverse complement strand
CGTGACCCATCGTGCTTTCGTTCGCGTTGCCTTCGTAAATGCGGTCAACGGGCGTCGTCTGCAGCAGCAGGCTGGACTCAGCCGCATTGGTGCGGAAGGCCATATCGATGACGTAACCGTAGAACTCACTGATGGGCATCGTAGCGTCACCGCTTTCGGGAGCACCAAGGAGATTTACGGCAGCACCGCATGCAGTCAGATAAGGAGCGGAAAGCGTCGTGCTTGCGTACATCTTTGCATTGACGTTTTCAAGCTTAAGACCATTATAAGAAATTTCCTTGATCTTAACCGATGCCGTATAATCACCGCAATGGTCGGCAATATCCGCATATACACCACCACCGGTCTGCATATCAACGCGCGCGCCCTCACTTGCGACCTTATTGATAATGTCGCTCAAGTTATCGCGTACATTGCCTGCCGTATAACCGTTGAGCGTGATCTTTTCCATATTTGCCAGCAAATCCAGAGCAGGTTTAAGCTCATTCCAGGTAATCGTATCACCGGTAAGTTTTTCCAACTCGGTTTTAGCATCGTCAACATTTTTCTGCGTAGCCTGCAGTGAGGTAATCGGCGTAGTAAGCTCACCGGGAAGAGTGACGCTTGCACCAAGGCCTGCCATTACCGTAGACAGGGTTGCGTTTTGTGCGTTAACCAACGCGCTGACACCCCTCCATGCATCATCGGTAGAGCTCTTGCTTGCAGCATATGCCAAAATGTACTGCATATAGGCCTGATCGATATAATTCAGAGGAACCTTAATGCTTTCAACCAGTGCCAACAGATTCTCAACGTCGGTCTGCGTAAACGTGCCTTCCATTGCCTTGGTAGACAAAATGGTAGCCAGAGAAGAACCGTGTGCGTTCATGGAGGTAGCTGCAGCGTCTGCGGCCTGAGCCTTGAGAGTGGTTGCGCTGGAAATAGCGTTACGATAATCCAGCTGACGCTCGGTCATGCCGGAAGCAACACCGACAGCTCGTACGCCGAAGCCGCCGTTACCGCTGGTAACGGGGAAACTACCGGTGCCCTGACCTGCCACGTACTTACCAGTTACCGTCTTATTGGTAGCCAGCTCACTGACACGTCCGTCTGCACCGTAGACAGGAACACTCAGCATATTACCGCTAAGAGTATTGCCCGTATTGTTGAGTGCAGAAGGATACAAAATGATTTTGTCCAGACCGTAGCCGGTGGACAGATCTACCAAGTTACCCCAGGTAAGATTTTTATCTGCCCAATCTGCGTTAGCCGCGCCATCGCCGACGGAAGAGGTAATGGAATTTGCATCACCGCTATCAGGCAACAGTGCCATTTCCAAGCTACCGTTTGCGCCGACAGCCGTCTGGATGCCGGTAACTTCGGGAGCGGTCGACAGAGTAAACCACGCGTAGGTCGAGGAAACAACCATGATCACAGCAACCAGCAGCATGCAGGCAGCAGAAACCAGTTTGCCCTTAATGCCGTAAACCAATTTAGGTTTGTTGTTCATTTTCATTCATTCCTTTCGTGAATTTCGCGTATTTTCATTGACCATCGGTCAATGAAGCCCCCGCCGGGGCTATGTAGGTCTTGTGTAGTCGAGCGCTACTGACACAAGAGGAACATCATATTTGTCATTTTGTTCGGGTTAGTCTCCGATATATCCGAGACCGTCCCAGAAATCGCGCCAAGACTCGCGCCAGCCGGCGTCGGAGCCTTCGCCCTCCTCATCGAGCATGCTCATGTACATCTCAAGGCCGAGATGTCCGCCGATGAGTTCGTTGGTACAATCGGGGTCGTCGCCCTCCAGCCAGATGACGACGGTGTACTTATGTACCTCCATGGGTAACATATTTTCTTTGATCCCCTCGGCCACCACGCTATCCGAGACGAATTCTCTCGGGATAATGCGCCAACGGGAGAAATGCTCCCCCTTGTTGACGATCTCGTACTGCCCCTCGGGGTCCTGCGACAGATCGTACAACGGCGGTTCCACATATCCCTTTTCCGTCTCGCCGGCGGCAGGAAGCATTTCGGGGCCGCCCTTCTCGCTGGCCTTGGCATAGAACAGCATTCTGCCGTCCTCAAAGATCATGACCCAGGCAGCGGAGGAAAGATCTCCGCTTTCCGAATTGAAGCGCATCTGCCAGTGATAGTCCACCATACCCTCGCCCTCGTTACGGATGTAGAAGGTATAGGCGAAATAATCGCTGTTGTGCTGACCGTCGATTTCATCAACGTCCACGTCGATATGGCTGATCGAACGGGCGGGCACGTCCTCGGCAGGTGTGCACACGAGATAGGTCGTGGGGTTTTCAAAGCCTCGCGTTTCGCTCAGGGTAAAGCCCTCGCGGAACAACGCGCTTGACATGTTAATGGTGAAGTGGCCGCGCATCTGTGTGATGGTCGACACCGCGAACAGCGCAAACATCAGCACCAGCGCTGCGCCAAGCAACACCCATCCGAGTCGTCCTGTGACGAACCACAGCCACAGAACTCCCTTTTTGTGCTTATCAAAGTAAAGTCCCAGGCCCGAAGCGGTCAGCTCGAAGTCTTTCCTGCTTCGAATGCCCATGGCCTTCATATCCGCGCGCAGCTTTTTACGCCCGGCCTTGATCTCGTCGACCTCATCCTGCGTCAGGAGAGTACCGCCGCGATACTTTTTGAATAGCCTTTTTTGCTTCTTCTCTGCCCCGGTGATCTTAGGTTCCTTTGGCTGGTTGTTTTTTTCTTCCGCCATACGCAACTCTCCGATTCACTCACATCGTCTCGCGCGAGAGCGAGTCGGTGATCATCTCATCCTCGCCAACGGGCACGCCCGTCATGGTGCCTGCCGAGCATTTGACGCCGCAGGCGATCAGCCAGTTGAGAATTTCGGGGGTATCGGCACCACCGCCCAGCACGACAAAGCCTTGCTCGCGCATTTTGGCGATGGTATTGGCCGTTTCAGCGTTTAAATACAGATTGGGAGACAGACGAACGTGGGCAAAGCCAAGCTCGAGCAGCTGCTCGGGCGTCAGCTCGTCGTCGGGGTGATAGCCGTCCAGCACCAAACGGATACCGTTGCGCAGATATCTGCGAATGATCTCCAAATTGGTTTTGCTGCAACTACGGACGATCTCCTCGGGAATGGTCAGCAGCAGGCGATCCTTTTGTACGGGCTGATGCTCGAACAAAAGATTGAACTTTTGCAGCTGCGTGCCCGCCAGATAGAAATCGGGCAGAATATTCAGCACGATGGCATCCAGATCCAATTTGCAGTTGTCGATGCGAACAAGCGCATCGGTTGCCTCGTACAAAAGATACCACGAAATTTCCTCGACCAGCTCGG
>JAZLDE010000047.1:0-11578 GCA_045614625.1 Eubacteriales bacterium | reverse complement strand
TCGCGGGCTTGACGGGTTCATCCTCTTTGCCGTCGTCGGGATCAGCGGGCTGATTGTTGTCGGGCTGCTCGGTCTTATCGTTGTTATTGTTGTCGGGAACATCGGGCGTGTCGTCGTTGCAGGCGACCAGCATGGTCAGCGTCAGCATCAGCGCCAACACGAGTACCAAAAATTGTTTCATGATCATTCTCCTTGTTTTGATTTATTTTCGGTTTATTATAGCATCTGCCCCTATCGTTTGGCAAGATGTTTTTGAAAATTTCGTTATATTATTCATCCGCATAGAGAACATACCGGATCACAAATTCGCGCGTCTGATCGCTGTTGATCACGAACGTGGGCTTATCCTCGAGCATTGCGACCACAATCGCGCCATTCTGCGGAAGATACGTGACACCGTTATATGTCACGCTCAAACCCGCCGCATCCTCGATGATCAGCTCCGTTCTGTCCGTCGCGCGGAATTTGACAGGTTCACCTGCTTTAATGGCAACGTTTGCCTTTTTTTCTTCGGAAAGCGAAGTCGTCAAGGTAATGGAAATATCACCGCCGTAAGCAAACTCATTGACATAGCAGCAAGCGAACAGATACGCATTTTCTTTGACCAGATTGGCCGCGGTCACGCCCGTCGGATTGCCGTTCTGATCGGCCGTCAGCACGCCGTTGCCTGCCGCGTCGATCTCAAACCACCCCATCTGCTCAGCACTGTTCTTGATCATATAGATCAGGTCATCGGTCAGCGGGACCACCCCGTTGCCGTCACAAATAGCGGCGTAAGCGGCGATCATCTCATTATAACTTTCCTTTTTAACCAGTTTTTCACCCTCGTAGAACAGCTTATACATTCTCGTCGTATCGCAGATTTCGGTAAACGAGGCCAGATAGTTGGAAGGAGAGCTAATGCGAACAAATACAATGGGGCCATCGACCGCACCGTAATGGTACAGACCGTCCGCCGGGTTGTAAGTAACCTTAACCGACGGGTCGGTAATGCTGATATCTACCAGCTCGTGATTCAGGTAATCGCTACGAACGGAATCCGTCGGCAGCTTGGTCGGGAAATAGTCGACCCAGTCCATCGTGGGAGTTGGATCGGCGATTCGTTCAATCACGAGAATTGCGTCATCAACGGTAGCTGAGCCCAGTCCGATCACCATGCGAAGCGTACCGCCGGCGCCCTCCGTTCCGACACTTCCGTTCTTGACCTCGATCTCAAACGCGCCGTCTTGTATTTTTGCTGCACTTTCGGTCAGTACCACGTTGGCGTCACCAAAATAGCCCAGCGTCAGCTCAGCCTCTGCCAGATAACTGATGCGGTAAATGCCGCCACGTTGCGGTGCAAAAACATAATAGGCCATATCATCGCGATCGATCCGGACGTAGGTCGCACCCTCGCTCACTTCTGCCGCATCATAGGCCATACGATCACCGATGCTTTCAAAATGCGGATAGATCGTATGCTTGTTCTTCGCTATACTGTAAAGCGTCACGCTGACCTGCGTCTTTTCGGCACTCAGCACGCATGCTTCGGCATCGTAATAAAACTCGCCCTTGGCAGCGGTAGGAATGAAGGTATAGTCGCCCTTGTCCAATTCAAAGCTGACACAGCCGTTAGCATCTGCCTTTTTCATGCCGACAGTCGCGCCGTCCTTTTGCACCTCGATCAGCACGTCCACTGCGGGAACGTTGCCCTTGTAGTCAACCACGCTGATGGTGTAGGTCGCCTTGCCGTCGTCCGTCGCAGGCGGCTCCACGGGATCTTTTTCTTCACAGCCCGTGATCAAAAGGGCCGTCGTCAGCAAAAGCAGGGCGACAAGTACACCCAAAATTCTCTTGAAGCTCATAATAAATCTCCTTAAAACGGCGTGCGGCAACGGATTCGTTGCCGCACGCGTATGATTCATGATACTAATGTCTGCGGCAGCATTAATAGCCGAGATATTTGTAGTAGTAGCACAGCTTGGTCCAGGAGTGATCGACGCCCTTGAAGGTGTATTTATCCATCAGAACCTGCAGTATATCGGCCAGTTGCTTATCTACAACGACGCAGCCCTGACGCTCGGGATAGCCCTCTTCGTCCAGCATCTTATCAACGTAAGACTTCATAACGGCTGTCATATCCTCGCCCGCACCGTGATAAACACCCTTGATGATATCGTCCATCTGGTACAGTTCCCAATAAGCATCAAAGTTTTCGCCCCACATCTGGCGCAGCTTATCCTCGTCCTTATCTGCCCGCTCCCATGCGTTCAGACCGATATGGTCGTATTCGGAGAGTGCGAAATTGAAGGCGTGGGTCTCGGTCATGTCCTTGAGGGACTGGCTGGTAAAGATGTTGGTCGTCAGGTAGAAGTCGGCATACAGCAGCGAGCCCTTAGTGCCGTCTGCCTTCTTGTGATAGTAATAGCCGTCCTCGCCCAGCATAACGTCAATACCGCCTGCGACGGTATCGCCCATGCTGTCTCCCACGCCCAACTCAAACTCGAACGGGCCGTGAGAAGCGACGATAAAGTAATCAAACGTTTCACCGATATATTTGACGTCAAAGGTAAAAGCACCTGCACCGTAAATATCGTAATATGCGAAGTCAATATAGTACGGCGTACCCGCCTCCATATAAGCAACCATGGAAGAGTTGTTGTTATCACGAACCAGCTGAGTGGTCACGTTGCCGTGTTCATCCTTAACCTCGGTTTCGATCAGAAGGTCAGGGCAGAAGCGCTCGCCCTCGTCGCCGCTGGTATAAAGGATTCTATCACCAAACTCGATCCAGGTCTTATCGTTGCCGATGAAGATCCAACCGTCGACCTCCTGAGAGGAGCTGTTGGAGGTGATGCGGTAAACGCCTGTCTTGGTGGGAATGAATTCGTACAGATAGCCTCTGGGCATAATATTGACGCCCGTGTACTCAACCTTGTTGGGCTTGCCCTCCACGACCTTGTACGCGCTGTGGGTCGACAGGCCCTTGATGGGATCCTCAAACTCGGCAACGGGAGTACCGTCAGCGTTTTTACCGTAAGAATCGTAGTAGGCGCACAACTGCAGCCAGGTATTCTCATGCACGTCAAAGCCGTACTTGGCAACATAGGCCTCAAGATAGGTGCGCAGCTCCTCGGTCACGCTGCAATAGGTGTAGATCTTGGAGTTTGCGGCATAGTTACAATACTTTTCAAGCTCGGCGAAGCGGTTCACACCGTCCACCGTGAAGGTGCCGTCCTGATACAAGTTTTCAGTAACGGAAACGGAAGAAAACGCGGTTCCGTAGATCAGCTTGGCCAACAGGATGGGACCGTCAACGCTACCAACGTGGTAGTAGCCATCCGTCTCATTCAGAAATACCTGAACGTAGGACTGATAATCCGACATATCCTCGGTGGGATTGGTCGCGGCTTGTCTCGGAATATAGGATGCCACGCCTACGTCCTTGGCATCCACAACGCGGAAGTCCTTCATATAAACGACGTCGTCACCCGCGCTGTCCGAAACGTCCTTATAATATACGAACGCCACGTCATATACGCCGTCCTCGGTTGCGACCCAGGGGCAGCACTCGTTCCACTTGGAGCTAATGCCGCTGATTTGGTATATATCATCCCCGTTGACCAGCACGTACATGACGTCGTAGCCCGAGTCGGTCGAGGAGAAATAATCGAACATAAACGCCTGGCCCGCCTTAAGAGAAACTTTGGCGTGCAGCGTTGCAAAAGAGCTGTCCAGATCTGCGTTGGAAGGAATGATGCACTTGCTGCCGTCCTTTTCGGTAATCTCGAAGGGCCAAGAGTATTCCGCGTCGGCCGCATCGATCTCAGGCTCGTAGGTTACGGTAATGTCACCCTTATTGATCGCACCCGAAAGCTCCTCGCTTGAGGGCATCTCCTTGTCAGGCTTAGCCGCGGGGATCAGCTCGGCAACGTCGCCGTACAGTCCCTGACGGTAATCATCGGACGTGTAGTGTGCGAACATATTGGTGAAATACTTTTCGCTGGGCACGGCGCCGACGTGGATCAGCGAGATCATGCCGTAGCGGTCGATCATAACGCTGACGGGGTTACCGGGCACCTGGAAGGCATCTTCAACGCCTGCGGTATCCTTGGCCATGGGGAAGGCCAGCTCGTAGCCGTAGTAATTCTGCTTGAAATCAGCGACCTCATTTGCGTTGTCGCCGCCATAATTGTTCAGCGCTATGATCTCAATGTCATCTTGATACTGCAAATATGCGTTGTGCATGTCGGGGAATTCCTCGACGCAGTAGGTACAGGTGGTGTACCAGAAGTTGAGCATAACAGCCTTTTTGGTTTTGAGCACCTCGGACAGCTTGAAGGTCTGACCGTCCGACGTGGTGACTTCAAAGTCGCGCATGATCATGCCGAGCTTGTAGGTCACGCCGCTCAGATCGGTGTCCTCGATGATTTCGGAAACCAGCACAATATTGGTGCCGTTGGTACCCATATCATACTTGTCCTTGAGAATATAGCCATCGGGCACGCCCGAAAGCTCAAGCTTATAGTCGGGCGAGGCGGGCAGCGTAAAGGACACATTACCGTTTTCGTCCGTTGGGTTTTTCGCAACGATATAGCCGTCCGTGTTATAGACGTAGACCATGATATTATCCAGCGACATACCGCCCGCGGTCTTGATGGAGACGGTGTAGGTGGCCTGCTGACCCTCTACGGGAGGATTGTTTTCACCGGGCTTTTCGTCATCGGGAGGTGTGGTGGGATCCTTACAAGATACCATCTGCAGTCCCATGGCCGCCAGCATCAAAAGAGCCAGCAAAAAGGACAGCAATCTCTTGGTTTTACGCATACTGTTTCTCCTTCGTATATGTAGAAGTAAATATTTTCAGTCAAAATCGAGCATAGACATAGTATTATATCATAATTTTGGTGATATGTCAACAATTATTGAAAGAAAGTGTGGCTGGGAGGGGAATATTGTGGAATAAAATAAATTTTAAGCAACTTCTCCTACGGACGCTCGCACTGCACTTCGTGAGCGTTCGCGGATCGTATAATTGCCATTTCTTTGTCACTGAACAAAGAAATGGCGAAAGAAAATCAGCCAAAGGGCCCAATGCCCTTCGGAAACCCGCAACGCGCCACGAAAAATCACGGATTTTTCTAATTGTGGCGCGAAGGTTTGCATCTCCAGATTTTGCGAGCGCGGCTTAAAGAAAGCCGCACTCACGGAAGTCGCACGCGACAAGCAAAAGTAAAGATTTTTAGTTTCTGCGACGCGCCCTGTGAAAGCAAAATTTCAAGCAAAAATGATTTCGCTTCTCCGCCTGCCGCTCGTGCTGGTTTAGCGACGAGAGATACATTAGATCAAATATGTCTTTCTCCTCTGTTTGCTTTGAAGAGCGGCACGGAAAAGGTTTCCAAAGGCGGCAGCCTTTGGTTCCTTTTCTTTCGCCATTTCTTTGTGGAACGACAAAGAAATGGCATCAAAGCCGCACAGCGCGGCGCGGAGCTGTACGCGCGTCCGTAGAAGTAGTCGTTGGAAATTTCGACGATCTTCTCCGCCGCGTTAGCGTCAAAAGACGAAGTTGTTAAAATTTCCATATATCTCCCTCCCCCGCCATATTCCCCGATTGACAAAATCCGTCAACCGTGGTATAATCAGCATAGGTATGCCACGAATGAATATCCTGCCATTTTATCACACCATAATTAAGGGGAAAACCACATGACTTTGTCGGACAAAACCGTTCAAACCTATAAAAGCATTCTCAAAGAAGAGCTGGTCGCCGCCATGGGCTGCACTGAGCCCATCGCCATCGCCTACGCCTCTGCCGTTTTGCGCCACGCGCTGGGCACGTCCCCCACGTCCGTCCGCATTGGGCTGAGTGGCAACATCATCAAAAACGTTAAAAGCGTCATCGTTCCCGCCACGGGTGGCATGCGCGGCATCGCCGCCGCCGTCGCAGCAGGCGTTATCGCAGGCTGTCCCGAGCGAAAGCTGGAGGTGCTCTGCGCCCTTGACGAAACGAGCCCCAACCATATCGCCACGTTTATGGAGCAAACGCCCATTGAGATCTACGAGGTTGAAAACCAGATCCCCTTTGAGATCGATCTGACCGGACAAGCCGACAGTCACACCGTCCGTGTCCATCTGGTCAATCGCCACACCAACATCACCGAGGTCGTGCGCGACGGCGAGGATATCACAAGCCGCTACCGTCTCAACGAGGCCGCAACCGAAGTGTACGCTTCCGACCGCGCGCTTCTCAATGTCAAGGACATCATCACCTTTGCCGACGAAGTACCGCTTGACGATATCGCGCCTCTGCTCCGTCGCCAGATCGATATGAACATGGCCATCTCGCGCGAAGGACTATCTGAAAGCTACGGTGCCTCCATCGGCCGCCTCATTTATGCCGACGGCAACTGCATTTTGCGCGATCGTGCCCGTGCCTTTGCGGCAGCAGGCTCAGACGCCCGCATGAACGGTTGTGAGCTGCCCGTCTGTATCATTTCAGGTAGCGGCAACCAGGGCATCACCGCCTCGGTTCCCGTTGTCGTCTACGCAGAGGCGATGGGAGCGAGCGAGGAGCAGCTCCTGCGCGCCCTGATCGTATCCGACCTGATCACCATCCACCAGAAAACAGGCATTGGCTGTCTGTCTGCTTACTGCGGTGCCATTTCGGCGGGCTGTGGCTGTGGCACGGGCATCTGCTATTTGAACGGCGGTAAATATTATGAGATCGCACATTCGCTGGTCAACTCTCTTGCCATTCTCTCGGGCACCATCTGCGACGGTGCCAAAGCCTCCTGCGCGGCCAAGATCGCCATGGCGGTCGAGGCGGGCATCATGGGCTACGAGATGATGAAGGCAGGCAAGCAATTCTACGGCGGCGACGGCATCGTCACCAAGGGTGTAGAAAATACCATCCGCAACGTCGGCAAGCTGGCCCGTGACGGTATGAGCGAGACCGACCGCGAGATCATCCGCATCATGCTTTCCTGATATAATTTGTGCAATTGCAAGGTGAACTATGAAAAAAATTCTCATGATCGGCACGGGCGGCACCATCGCCTCGGACGTTACGCCCGACGGACTTTCCCCCGAGCTTGATCCCAATAAGCTGCTTGAATTTATTCCCAACATCCGCAATCACTGCGAGGTGGACTGCGTCCAATGCTACAATCTGGACAGCACCAACATCCGCCCCAAGCACTGGCTGGGACTCGCGCAAACCATCCGTACACATTATAACGAGTATGACGGCTTCGTCATTTCGCACGGTACCGACACCATGGCCTACACCGCCGCGGCACTCAGCTATCTGATCCAGCATAGCCCCAAGCCCATCGTCATCACGGGCGCTCAAAAGCCCATCTGGTTTGACGGCACCGACTCCAAGCGCAATCTGACCGACGCCTTCCTTTACGCCTGCCACGGCACGGGCGGTGTTCAGATCGTGTTCGACGGCAAGGTCATCCTCGGCACGCGCGCCAGAAAGACCTATTCCAAAAGCTTTCAGGCATTTTCCAGCGTCAATTATCCCATTCTCGCCGTCATGCAGGACGAAAAGCTGTTGCAATATATCTGCTCAGAGGATGGCAACGACAAGCCTGATTTTTACGATGCGCTCAACGTCAACGTTGGCCTGCTCAAGCTGTTCCCCGGTATGCAAAGCGACGTCGTCGACTATATGCTGGAGCGCCATGACGGACTGATCATCGAGAGCTTTGGCGTAGGTGGACTACCCGAATATTCCGACTTTTACGAGAGCGTCAGCCGCGGCGCGGAGGCAGGCAAGATCATCGTCATGACGACGCAGGTGCCCAACGAGGGTAGCGACCTGTCCGTCTATCACGTCGGCGGCCACCTCAAGAGCACCGTCAGAATTCTCGAAGCCTACGACATGACCACCGAAGCGGCACTGACCAAGCTGATGTGGATCATGGGACAGACGACTCGCTTCGAGCAGGCCAAGGCCATGTTCTACACTCCCGTCGCCAAGGACATTCTCTATTCGATCCATTACGCGACCGACTAAACGCTAAAAGGACGCACCGCTCGGTGCGTCCTTTTACTTTAATTTTTCACGTGCGCCTCTTCGTGAAGCTCGTAATAGATCTTGACTATGTTGATGAACTTCATGGCCAGCTTGCCATCCTCAAGCACGCAACGATAAATGTCGCTGCCGTTTTGAATCTCAAAATTTTTGCCGGGCTTAAAGGGGAGCGAGGCAAAGGTCACGATGGGGATCTCCAGATGCAGGTCCTCGCCGTCATGGGTGCGGCCGTCGAGAACGAAGCCCTGCGCCGTCAACGTCACGTTGCCCTGCCCGACCTCGACGAACTTGTTTTTCTTTCCGTCGATCATATGGATGGCCGTGGCGCAGGACAGCTCGCCGTCCTCACCGCGCGTGATCTTTTCCTTGAGCGTGTCGTGGATCATGCGGCTCCAATCAGACACGTAGCGGATCTCGTCGCCAACGTTGCCTGCGTTGTGTAAAAATCCGTATTCATCACTCTTATGCGTAAATCCGCATTCTGTGCAACAGATCGTATTTTTTTCTTTGACCCGCATAGAAAATTCGCGGCCGCAATGGGGGCACATGTACAGCACGTTTTGCAATCCGTCGATCCTGTCGCAGTGGCTGTATTTGACCATCATCTCTTCCTGCTCGCGGTAGGCGTCAAAGCGCAGCGCCTCCTCCGTTTTGCGTCTGATCGTCTCGAGATCTGCGCTCGCGAGCTCCTCCTTGGAGAACAGCCGATACACGTCCAAATGCGTGCGTCCCGATCGCATGCCACGGGTCCATTTGGGCATGGAAAAATACATGCCTGAGGTGCGTGCCACGTAAATATCAGTGCGAAGCCACTTTAAAAACTGATACGTGCCTGTAGGAATGGGCGTGGAAAGACCGTCCTCACACATCAGTCCCGCAGGATAAATTGCGAGAATTTCACCCGCGTCAATGACCTCCTTCATACGGCGCATATCCTTAAGCGTCGTCTGGAACTGCTGCTTGGGAATAATGCGCAGTCGGGTCATGAACCATTGAACGGGCGAGGATTGATAGATGGATTGGCTGATAACAAAGGTGATCGGTCGACGCGTCACACCAATGAGATTGACAAAATCAAGCGACGCCTGATGGTTGGCAATGATGGCGAATGGCCCCTTTTGGCCCTTGACCTCGTTGCGCAGAATTTTGCGCCGGAAAATAAAAGTCGAAACGGTCCACGAGAGGAATTGCACGAGTCGATATACAAACATGTTGCGGTTGTTCTTTTCCATATCGTGATACTCCTTGAAAAAATTTACACATCATTATACCACAACGCGCTCGAAAAAGCAAAGGTTTTGGCGAAATTCCTTAATATTTTTTTAATATTTCCGTTTAAAAAAAGAGGGACTTCATTACAGTCCCTCTTTTGAGCTATGCCATTATGTTGTTTCTTCTTGTGTTTGCGCTGCCGCTACCTCCGCCATAACAACACGGAGAAGCTTATGGAGAACAATGAAATTCACCACGGGAATCATGCCACACATCGCAACAATCACCCGTTGACGAACGCTCATCTGCCGCGAGGTGCAGTAAACACAAATGATGCCGTTCCAAAAAACGATGGCCTCAATACAAAGGCAAAACAGCAGGCTGGCAACAAACGTTGCGGTCTGTCCATCCCGCGCCACACTCGCCAAAATGATATGATAGATCGCCGAAGGCAAGATAGATGCAGCAAACAAAAAGAGCAGCACACCACCGTGATGGCAAATCTTGAGTCGTTTGCTGTCCGTTTGCGGCTCCCATACCCCCGCAAGCACGTTAAGGAACAAAAACGCAGGAACGATGGCCACCAGCAAGACCGATTCGGCGGCGATCGCTACGTAACTGTTGGCGATCACGCAAAACAGCCACAGGTGCAATACGTTGGGAAGCGTCAGTATTTTTTTCATACGTTTACTCACCTTTCATCAGCGTTTGAAGCAGGCTCGCACAGCCATCGAAAATATCCCGATAAGCAATATCAAATCGCTCGGAATACCACGGATCGGCCACGTCGCCGCCGCGCGCGGTGTAGTCCATCAGCTTGTGTATTTTCCCCTCCGCATCACCGCCCAGAATACGGTGCATATTGCGGATGTTGGCGCTGTCCATGCCAACAAACAGATCGTAATTGTCATAGTCCTCGCGGCACAGCTGTACCGCTCGCTTGCCCTCACAGGCAATACCGTGCTTGGCCAGCTCCGCCTTTGCAGGTGGATAAACGGGATTGCCAACGCCCCGCCATATTTCCTCTGTGCTCGTCGCACATGACGAAACAAAAAAGCGATCGGTCATCCCCTGCTCTTTTATCATTTGTTTCAAGATAAACTCCGCCATTGGAGAGCGGCAGATGTTACCGTGGCAAACAAACATAATGCGCACTCTGTCCTTTGCCATATGCTTCCACCTCTTTTCTCTTTTTATTATACCCGCTGTGTTGTTTTTTGTCAACACAAAAAAACAACGCCCGACCGCTATAGGTCAAGCGTTGCTTTTATCAGTTCCGTCTCCCCCTCACATCGTCTTCTGGTAGTTAGCGATGGAAAGATCGGTATTATACATAGGATCGCCGGGGTTGATGCCTGCCATGACCTGCATGATATGGTAGGCTCTCTTTTGCATATCCTGCGCCGCATCGAAGGGCGACAGTCCTTCGTCGTGACACAGCGGTTCACCAATATGCAGATCAACCTGAGGTTTCTTGGTAAACCATTTGGTAATGCCCTTGCGAGGGCGGAAGGTCATGACGATGGGAAGAATAGGTCTGTCGTACTTCACCGCATATTGGAACACCGCCTTTTTGAGCGGACGAATATCGGGATAATAGAACCACATCGAGCCTTCGGGGAAAAAGTGCATCCACTTCTTGCTCTCCAGCACCTCCTCCATCGCGCCCTTGAACTGCTTCATGGCGCTGAAGCTGTCGGTGGGAATGGGAATACCGCCCGCCATGCGGATGAGCGGGCCGTTGGGACCCTCCAGATTGGTCTTCCACGCAGGAAAAAACATCAATCTCGGGCGAACCGCCTTCATCACACAGATAAAATCCCACATAAAGACGTGATTGGATATAGTAATGGCACCGTCCTTCAGAATTTCCTTGTGCTTCTTGAGATTTTCTCTGCCATAGATGCGCAGACCGTGCGTAATGCGGATAAGCCAGAACATCAGCACGCGCAGTACCACCCACAAAAAAACGCGCTGGCACTTAAACCAAAAGCTCTTTTGAAGATAAGGATAGTCCTTGTCAATGTAAATATCACGCAGATGCTTGACCGTGATCATGTGCTCGTCGCACTGATCGGGGTATTGGTAATCGATGTTATGTCTGTAATACATACGAGCCCCTTTGTACTTCGTTTTTCACAGTATACCATATTTTTTGATAAAAAGCAACACGCTCGAAAAAAAAGAAATGCGATATAAAGACATTTTTGCAATGATGATATAAAACGATTCGGGCCCTCGGGACGAGTGAGTGTCGGAGTTCGCTTTACTTGTCGCGAATCATGAGGTCTTGATAGTTCGAGCCAAACGAAGAAAGGGAACAAAAAGCAGACCGCCTATTGGCGA
>JAZLDE010000046.1:0-4519 GCA_045614625.1 Eubacteriales bacterium | reverse complement strand
ACGGGCGAATTGCGCTTGGACGGTCAGATGCCTGTCGAGGAGTGCGGCAACATGCTGGTCATGGAGGCCGCCACGGCCGTCGCGTCGGGTGACGCTTCCTTTGCCGCCGCGCATTTGGACGTTTTGGAGGACTGGGTCAAGTACCTCATCGCCAACGGCGATGACCCCGCCCATCAGCTTTGCACCGACGACTTTGCCGGCCACCTTGCTCACAACTGCAACCTCACCCTCAAGGCCATCATGGGCATCGCCTCGCTGGGTATTCTCTACCGTATGCTGGGTCGCGAGGAGGATGCGGCGCGCATGCTGACCATCGCCCGCGAGAAGGCTGAGAGCTTTTTGCCCCGCGCCCTCAACACCGACGGCTCCTACCGTCTGGCCTTTGACCGCGAGGGTACCTTTAGCTTGAAGTATAATCTGATCTGGGATCAGCTGTTTGGCCTTGATCTGTTCCCCGTGCACTTCCGCGAGGCCGAGATCAACCGCTACAAGAGAGAGGCACACGCCTACGGCACCCCGCTGGACACCCGCCGCACCTACACCAAGGCCGATTGGCTCATCTGGGCGGGCGCGCTTGCGACCAATCGCGCCGATTTCGAGGCTATCATCGATCCGCTGTGGAAAAGCTACAACGAGTCTCCCTCCCGCGTGCCCCTGACCGACTGGTACGATACCGTTACCTCGGCACAGTGCGGCTTCCAGAACCGTACCGTCGTCGGCGGATATTTCATTCAACTGCTGGCCTATAAGGGCTATATGAAGGTGGACTGACCCATGGCAAAGATCAACTGGAAGGGTTCGACGCTGTTAGGTCCCCTGCCGCCCGTCATGGTCAGCTGTGGCACGATGGAGGAGAGCAATATCATCACCGTCGCCTGGACGGGTATTCTCAACACCCACCCGCCCAAGACCTACGTTTCGATCCGCCCACAGCGCCACTCCTACAAGATCATCAAGGAGAGCGGTGAGTTTACGCTCAATCTTACCCCCGCCCATCTCATCCGCGCCGCCGACTATTGCGGCATGTATACGGGCGCCAAGGTGGATAAATTTGCCAAGTGCGGACTCACAAAAGAGGAGGGAAGTGAGGTTGCCTGCCCCTCGATCGCCGAGTGCCCGCTCTCGCTGGAGTGCCGCGTCACCGATATTGCCCCATTGGGCACGCACGATATGTTCATTGCCGACACCGTCTCCGTCCGCGCCGACGAGAAGCTGCTTGATGAAAAGGGTAAATTGTGCATGGAGCGCGCTGACCTTGCCGCCTTTGCCCACGGCGAGTATTTTGCGCTGGGTAAAAAGATCGGGCAATTCGGCTTTTCGGCGGTGAAGAAAAAGAAAAACAGCAACAAAGCCATGCCGAAATCCGGCAAAAAATGACACCGACCGTATTGACATGCGCAAGCGATTTAAGGTATAATTAATACAGCATTCCCAAATATATAATTTTTGGAGGAACTCTTATGAAACGCAAATTTGGAGGCGCTTTACTTATTGGTGCCATCGCAACCGTGATTATGTTCTTATTCGGCCATTTAAATGGCTCGCTGTTCAACGGACTTTTTTGGAATGTTGATTCCCCGTCGCTCGTTCAAGTATTGGTCTATTTGATCGAAATTGCCGAGTTCTTCGTTGCTTTGGCATTTGGAACGCTGGTTTGCAAGATTTTCACCAAGGCGAAATTCAAATTCTGGGCAATCTTGGTTGCTACCGTCAGTGCGTATATTGGCATCATTGTGTTGAATTATTTGCTTGCTTACGTTAAGCTCCCCGTTCCCTATTATTTCTATCTGCGTAATTTTGTCACTTTCAGCCTTGCCGCGCTGATCATCACCTGTACGGCGAAAGCCAAAACGAGTGCCGATTCTGTCGCAGCAGATTCCGTACAAGAAGACTCTGAGAAAACCGCGCTGTACCGTACACACCGCAAGGCAAAGAGCAAGCTGGTCTGGGGCATCGTCCTGATGGCAGTTGCTTTTGTTGTTGAGATCGCGGGCTTTGTGGTGATGATGGAGGAGGAAATGGTCGGACTTTTGATGGTTGCCGCTACGGGCGTGATGTGGGCAATCGGTATTCCGTGCTTTATCACCGGCCTTATCGGTACGATCAAGGCTAACCGCAACATCCGCTTGTACGAACAGGAGCAAAAGAAGGCCGCAGCAGCCCCTGCTCCCGCAGTTGAGCCGACCGTCGTCGCGCAAGCCCCCGTTGTCGAAGAGACTGCTCCCGCATCCGAACCGGCGACCGAAGCACAAGAGGAAGCACCCAAGACGGAGCCTTCTGCCACCGGATTCGTCGATATCGACTGGCAAAAATATTCGCCGCTGGACGCAGGCGTGTCCTATAAGAAGGACAAGGACTATAAATTCCAGCGCTATGATGGCTTTGCAGGCTCGGTTCCGCAGAAGTTCGTCGATCGCACCTTCATCAAGTGCCCGATCTGTTGTTCCGCCAAGCCCAACTGGACACTTTCCCAACACAATCAGATGTCCTGGAAGGGCAATTTGTATCTATTCAAGTGCTCCTGCTGTGAGGGTATTATCTCCATGAGCATGCCCGACGTGACCACGCTGGGTAACGGCGGTAGCGGCGTTGCACTCAACCCCACGGTCGGCTTGACCAATCTGATGGTCAAGGCGGGCTCCGGCAAGGAGGCAGGCGCGGTCTATGCCGTCATCGAGAGCGTCGGTACCTCCGGCGTCACCTCCGAGGTCGAGGGTAAGGAATTCAAGCTCGAGCACGTGCAGGAAATGTCTCTGAGAATGTAATTTGGCTCAAGAAATCAATAAAAAAAGAAGCGCAAAGGCTAGGGCCTTTGCGCTTCTTTTTGTGTATGTGTTTGAGGTGACAAGATTCGGAACTCGAACTCGCCGATGGCGAGTTCAAAAAGAATGCGCTTGGCGCATTCTTTCGCACAAGAGCTCAAGCCCATCACGTCAAACGAAAGAAAAGGAACCGAGTTAAAACTCGGTTCCTTTTCTTTGGTCGAGGTGACAAGATTCAGAACTCGAATTCGCCTTTGGCGAATTCCGAAGAACGCTTGCGCGTTCTTCTATGCAAGCTCTCGTCCTATCGCTTCAAGCAAAACAAAAAAGAGGGCACGAGACCCTCTTTTTCGTTTTGGTCGAGGTGACAAGATTCGAACTTGCGACTTCTACGTCCCGAACCGTAAAAGCCCTGTAAAGTAAGCACTTTCGGGTGATTTTCAATGCTTTCGTATCGGAAATCGGTGCTTTCCAAGGCTTCGTAGCACACTGCGTCCACGTAGTCCGAACCCGTAGATGGTCAAAGGTGTGGTCAGAGCCGTTTTCTACGAGAACTCTCGCACACAACCGAAAAAGCATTTTATCGTTCTCTCTGCCAATAGTATAGCATACATTCGAAACGATTGCAAGGCCCCTGCTCAAAATGCAAATTTTGCGGTGCAGTAGTCAAAGAAAACGCCCGACTGAAAAGTTGGATTTATTTTCGAAAAAGGTCTGGACTTTCGTCCCCTTCTGTGGTATTGTTGTGTGCTAATAGGAGGTACAGCCCATGAAAAGCATCATAAACGAACTGTGGCACGGAAACATCGTACCGCAAGAGGACAGCAGAAACAATACCAAGGAAATGAAGGAGCTTATCAGTTATATAGCAAGGCACGATGAGGATTTAGGGAAGCTATTAACCGAAGAACAAAAAGCAATCTTTGAAAAGTACCAAGATTGTTGGAATGAGTACGTAAGCCTCGCCGAAGCCGCCATCTTCGAATATGCCTTCAAGCTCGGAGCAAGACTCATGCTTGATAGCTTGGGGGAGAATAATTGAAACAATGTAACCAGTGCGGTATGAGAAATCATACCGCCTTTTCGTTTTCTAAAGTTTAGTCTCACTCCAGCCGAGGAAAAGCTCCACACGTATTGAATTATTCATAAAAGTGTGATATAATATTATGAATAAGTATGCCAAGAAGTGGAGGTGACGGTGTGATAAATATAATAAAGAAGAATAAAAAATTATTTGCAGGCATTTTGCTGACGGCAATTTTGATTATCGTCGCAAGAGCCTTGCGCCTTATGATAAACGATATGGAGTCCTTAATTTTACCTACGCTCCTTATCTATCTGCGCGGTGTGATACATCTCTCACTCGCCCTTGTTTGGACGGTTTCGGTCTACCAGCGCATCACCAACAAGCAGGCACGTGCCTTTGTGCTGTCGGTCGGTATTCTGATGCTCGCATGGATCGTTGTAAAAACGGCAAAATACGAGTTCTTCCCGAACAACACCGACACCCTTGTGCGCTACCTTTGGTACGCCTTCTACATACCGATGCTGCTGATACCCTTGACCGGCATTTTCGTGGCGCAGTATATCAGAAAGCCCGACGATTACAGATTGCCGAAATGGGTGTATCTGTTCTATATACCTGTGTTCCTTCTGCTCGTCGGTGTACTCACAAACGACCTTCATAACCTGATGTTCGCATTCCCGAAGGGCATTGAAAATTTCGATTCGAATTATACCTACGGCATCCTGTATTG
>JAZLDE010000045.1:0-5008 GCA_045614625.1 Eubacteriales bacterium | reverse complement strand
GGCGGGCGCTTCCGGCGCATAGGCCGACGCATAGAACAGCGTGGTGATGCGATCAATGTCATGGATATTGGTGCGCTCTTTCACAATTTCTGCGATTTGCTGCGGAGTGGTATGCGCGTCGATGCCGATGTACTTTCGGATCAGGCAGGCGACCAGCGTGCGGTAGGCATAGCAATACTGCGCCTTGGCATCGGGAAGCGATAGCAGGCGACGGGAGAAACTGCCGTAGCGCATGACCTCTTCCTTTTGCGCCTTGCGAGGGCGCAGGATCACCGTGTCCTCATAGACCGTTTGCGTCTGTCGCGTGTCCTCCTGCTCGGCCTTAAGCTTAGTCTTGCGCATGCGGCGCAATTCACTCGGTGCGGATGCCACCAAAAGACAAATGCTCAACCAGATGCGGCGGAAGAAGGTCTTGATCTTGGACAAATAGCGGTCGATATCGGGATCCTTGGCGCGCAGGCAAATATAAGCGACCACGCCAATCAAGGTGATTAAAGCGCAAATAAAGATCGTCAAATTGATCACGGGATGGGATGCAAACGGGAAAGCGAATATCCAGGAAAAGGCATCCGCTTGCGCGCCACAGGTAAGAACGCGCCACGGAAAAATGAGCAACGACATACCCGCAACAAGCAACCACAGATATTTCAAGCAGGTGCCGAACATACCAAACACAGCCTTAAGCCCTGCATAGCGCAACTCGTCCGTTGCGTGGCAGGTGGGCGAAAAATAGGACGGCTGAATAACGTACATCTGGTTCATGATAACCGCCACGCAAATCATATAAACAACGATGCAGGCGACAAAGAACCAACTGACCGTTTGAGATGCGCCATAGATCGACTGTATCGCGCCGACAAAGGCAAAGACCGCCACACACTCGATCAGCGAGCGAAGACCTACAATCTGATAAAAGGCGCAAGGACGCAGGTAACAGCCGATACAGCCCGCAACGGAAAGGAGCGCGCCAAGTAGAATCTGATACGCAACGAGTACCTTATGCTCCAAGGGCATACCGATCAAATGGATGCGAAGCTGATTGATCAGCGTTACAACGCCGAAGGCCAAGAGAACCATAAGCGCGGTAGTGATCAGCCAGCAAACAAAGGTCAACATGCGCGGAATTTTGATCTTGCTTTCATAGGCAAAATCGATCTCATCCGATTCCTTGGCGTGGGTCAGACGAAGCGCAAGATGCTCAACAAGGTACCCCGTTCCTATCCCAATGGGACAGAACACAAGTGCCAAAAACGCAGAGGCATTCCCTGCGGCAAACAGGGTCAACCACTCCATAACGGTGGCAATGACGGCAGTCATGCCGATCACGGCGACGGTTTTATATCGCCGCATCCAGCGGATGTCGCTTGCGGTATTACGACGCATGGCCAACACCTCCTACCCACTGCGTGACACGGAAATAGACGGGAACGTCACTTGGAATTTCGATGGCGTTATTATTGGTCGTTGCCACGAAGAATATGACTTGAATGCCCCGCTCTTGCATAGCTTTATGGAAGCCGATCATTCGATCGTTCAAAAACGAAGTGACCAAAACGATGTTGCCGCCGCGCGCATACATGTGCGGTCGGGCGATCATATCGTCCAGTAGATGCTCAACGGGAATGGTCATTTGCATGGGCAATGCAGCCAGCATACGGTAGGCACGAATGACCTGCGCCTGGCGGCGGTATTCCTCGCTACAAAAAATCTGCTTCCCTGTCTCATCCTCCTCAGACAAAGGGTGCCCGTACTGCTCAACCGTCGGTACGTTGGCAATCAGCGCAACGGGAATATCGCGCCGCACCGCGCTATCGAGCAGCGATGCGCAGACCGAGATACAATCCTCAATATACTGGGGCGTGCTGATTTCAGGCGGATTGTTTTCGATGATTGCCGATTGCATATTCAATACGATATTATAGCTGTCATTGTATTGATATTCGGTTTCGCGCACGACGGTACGACCAAGTCGCGCCGACTGTTTCCAATCGATGGTATTGAGCGGATCACGCATCTCGTAATCCCGCACACCGCAAAAGGCCATGGGATCATGGATCAATCCTCGCGATAAGATACGGTCGCCCGCGTAGGTTGGGCTGAGTGCCATGTGTGTGATCCATTCTTTGACACGTGGCAGAACAACCAGATGACCGTGCCCCGCGCTCTCGGGCTCAAGGCGATACGATGTCGCCATCATGCCCAGAGGGTCATTATAAATGGCGATCATTTGCACAGTCTGTGCCGTATAAACGCCGCGTCTGCTTGCCAGAACGCGCCATTTGCGGCGTACGGTCGAATGCGGTTGCATGGTAAACACGCTTTGCACCGAAAAGCATTCGGTATCGTTGCCCGAGTACAGCTCTCCGTCCTCGACAAGCACAATTTTCAGCCCTTCAGGCATGAGCGTTTCGGTTTTAAGAAACGAGATCGCCTCGTCGCTCTCGTTGGTAATCTGCTGGATAAGATACAAATACTCCCCTTCAAACACCTCGTCCGTGCTGAATTCAAAATGATAGTGCAACGCCTGCTTGGTTTCTTTTTTCATCTTGCGCCGCATCTCAAGGCAGGTGATGGTGACGGCGATGGCCAATAACAGGGCGATCCAATGCATAAGCTCCCTCCTTTCCTTTTGTGATCAACCGCTCGTTACTGCAACGGTGCGGGAATTTTGGAAAGGAGATATTCAATCATGGCTTCGTTGGAGCCGCTGAGGTGGATACTGCTCTGCGATTGGGAAATGATACGGTGAGCAAGCACGGGAACGGCCAGCTCATTGACGTCGTCGGGAAGAACAAAATCACGCCCCTGCATGGCGGCCAACGCACGTGCGGCACAAGTAAGGGCGACCGTACCGCGAGGGCTAACGCCGAGCTTCACCTTATCACTTTCGCGTGTCGCACGAACGATGCGCACAATATAATCGCGAATGGCCTCGCTAACTTGCACTTGCGCGATTTCCTCACGGGCGTCGATCACATCGGCAGGCGTTGCCACGGGCGAAAGCTGCGCGATCGCACCGCCTGTGCAGGTCCGCTCGACGATCTGCTTTTCGTCTGCCTCATCGGGATAACCCGGATGTAGCTTCATCATAAAGCGGTCGATTTGCGCCTCGGGCAACGGAAATGTTCCCTGAAATTCAATAGGGTTCATAGTTGCCAGCACCATAAAAACCTCGGGCAAAGGCAGAGATTCCCCGTCTATGGTCGCCTGTCGCTCCTCCATGCACTCAAGCAAAGCAGCCTGGGTTCGGGGCGTGGCGCGGTTGATCTCATCCGCCAAGAAAAGATTGGTGAAAATGGGGCCCTTGCGCAGAACGAAATCACCCGTCTGCTGACGGTAGAAATTGATGCCCGTAATATCGGACGGCAACAAATCCGGCGTGAATTGCACACGCTTATCCTGCGCGTCGAGCGACGCGGCAAGAGCGCGCACCAGACTGGTCTTGCCCGTGCCGGGAACATCCTCCAGCAAAACATGTCCGCCCGCCAGCAACGAGCACAGCATCAGACGGATGGTCTTCTGCTTGCCATACAGCACGCGGCTGATATTGTCCTCAAGGTTTTGATAAAGTGTAGCGCTTTTGGTGGTTGTCATGATGATGCCTCCCCATCTGTGTTAATTTATATGGATGTGTCTTATAATTTTTCCTTGAACCATATTCTGTAAACTGCCAGCCAGCAGAACATATCAATAATGATGTAAATTCCTTCGTACAAAATGAATGAGAAGACGAGGGACATCATATTCGTCCAAAAATATCCCTTAGCCCCTCCCAACAGAAAGGCGATTGAAAGGATAAGCAATAATACCGTAGCAAATGCCAAGATCTCTGCCCGAAAATCCGCAGAGCTCAAAACGTACTTGATCTGACGCTTCCACGTTACCTCTTCATCCGCGATCTCGGTCAAATATGCCCGCCTTAATTCCGCATTTTCAAGCCTGCGGCGGTAAATACGAATGACAAGAATGACCGCAGGAATAGCAAGGAATATCAAGGCTTTGACAAGGTTGCTCTCAATGAAATTCACGAAGGTTTGAAGCAAAAAAGTCGCAAGGAAGTAAATCCCGAAAAACGCGAGCGACATAAGAGCGATAGAGCCTAACTTTTTAGCATACAATTTGCGCATGGATATTGTTCTCCTCTCTCTTTTCGTGCAGCTTAATGCACATTTTTAATGTTTCGTCAAAGCAAAACACCCGAACACCGAAAACATTCTGATTTCTTCAAATCGCATTCTCTCATTTACCATTTGCGTTCACTTGACTTGTTAATATTATATCACGCCATTGTGAATATGTCAATATTCCGTTTACACAAATTTCAAAATCATATTTTATACAACATATACAACAAAAAGAAATCCCCGTGCTTTCATGAAGCACGGGGATTCAAACCGCGTTGGAAAATCAGATCTCGGGAACGGAGATCTCAATCTCGCGTCCAAGTTCAGCGGACTTTGCGATACCGTCCAAAATTGCCTGGTTGTAGATGATCTGCGAGGAAGGAACAGGAGCGGGCGTGCCGTTCTTGCAAGCGTCCAGGAAGGAGCGGATCTTGCGGTCGAACAGGGACGGGCCGTTGTCCTTGATGATCGGAATCTCGGTGATGGTTTGCTGGCCGCAAACCTCGTGGTAAATCTTCATGGGACCGCCGACAGTGCCGTTCCAGCAGTCGGTCGAGGGGATGCGAAGACCGCCCTTGGTACCCAGAATAATGGTATCACCGGGAGTGTCGATGTTCATCGCCCATGCAATACGGAAGTCCAGAATAATACCGCCCTCCAGACGTACGAACGCAGCGGCAAAGTCGTCAACGCCAAACACATCAGCATATTCGTGGTGTGCGCCGTAACCGACGTAGTTGGGATCCTTACCGAAGAAGTCGGACTTGTAACCGGTAACGGTCAGAGGCTTGGGATAGCCGATGGCATTGAGCACCATGGCCAGGGAGTAGCAGCCGATGGCGCCCAGGGCGCCCAGACCGGCAGTTGCGTCCTCGATGAAGGAG
>JAZLDE010000044.1:0-16747 GCA_045614625.1 Eubacteriales bacterium | reverse complement strand
TTCGGAAGCACCGGCAACGTTGATATCAAAGGTGTACGTCTCACCGGCCACAAGGTCAATGACCTCATCCGCAAGAACACCGTCCAAATAGACATGGAAGGAGGTAACGCTTCCGGGCAGAGCCGCCACATAGCGGTCGGTTTTGCCTACGATCGCTGAAAAGGTGGTATAATCATAGCCGCTGATGTCATAGACAAATTCGGCATCAAAACCACCACCGGGATGCGTAGAAAGACCTTTGTCATAGGTCACACCGCCCAAAAGCAAGGGGGTGCCATCCTCGTAATAAACATTATAGCCGGGGGTGCAGCCATCCAAAATTTTCCAACTGGTGGGGGTGATGTCAGAGAGATAAAGTTCTTCGGTAGAAGCATGAGAAGTAGCCGTACCGGCGTTGGCCGCTACCCCCACGATCAGGGTGGCAAGCGTTGACAGAGTCATAACGATCGCCAAGAGAATTGTTAAAAATCGTTTCACGTTCATTCTCCTTTTTAGAATAAAATTCGTTGCGTAATCGATTACGCAAGTGTTGATCATATTGTGCCACAAAGGAAAGTATTTGTCAAGTATTATTTCCCACGAAATAATGTGCAAACACTTGTGCAATTTGCGCAATCAGGGAGGACATTGCCTCCAAATGGCTCCGGCCCATCATTAAAAATTTTCAATTCACAAGTAGAAAATGGTGCTGGCTATTTGAAAAAATGTACATTATAGTGTAATCTTGCTTTTGCAAGCCATGTGCGTTCTTTCACGATAAGCTCAATTATATGATCGACTTTTTTCTTGCGTCCACACATTTTTTTCAAAAATATGTTATAATTATAAAAAACTTTTCCCTTTCTTGTAGTTTTTAGCGGCAAAACCGTAGTATACAGGTGAAAGGAGGTCGAGCAGATGAATGACGAAAGAATAATCGAACTGTTTTTTGAACGGTCTGAGCAAGCAATCAAGGAGCTTGACGACAAGTACGGCAAAGTATTTCACTCACTCTCGTTCAAAATTCTGAACAATCGGCAAGACGCTGCGGAATGTGTGAACGATTCCTACCTTGCAACGTGGAACGCGATCCCCCCTGCCAAGCCCAATCCCTTGCTTGCATTTGTTTGTAAGATCGTAAGAAATATTTCTCTTAAACGTTACGAGCAAAACATTGCCGCAAAACGAAACAGCCACTACGATGTCGCTATGGAAGAACTCGAAGATTGCCTCGTTTCTACGACTACCATCGAAGAAGAAATTGCGGAGCGTGAGCTGACTGGGATCATAGAATCGTTCTTGGATTCGCTTTCAAAGGAAAACCGTGTGATCTTCTTGCGTCGTTATTGGTTTTCCGATACATACGCCGACATCGCAAAGCAAGTCGGACTGACTGAAAAGAATGTATCTGTCCGACTCACAAGACTTCGTAAGGAATTACGGAAGTATCTATTGGAAAGAGAGGTTTTATTATGAATACGAAAAAGTTTTCAAGCGCGCTAGGCAACGTTGACGAAAGCTATATCGATGAAGCAGTAAATTACACCCCCAAAAGAAAAAAGAACACTTGGGTAAAATGGGTGTCTATAGCGGCTTGTCTTTCCCTGATCGTACTGGGTGGGATTTTCGGTCATTTGTTTCGTTCTCCCGATACACCCGATGTCCCCGAAAACAACATCATGTCGTATTTTACATTAACCGCATATGCGGCTAATGGAGAATCAACAAACTTGAATTTTTCCAGTAGTTGTATTAATTCGGGCGAGCCAAAATACAATCTTTTTGGACATGATATGCCGCTGTTTCATTTTAACGTTGAGCCATCGGATCTTAAAAACAATGAAGGTGTATACGAACGGTTTGATATAGCCATTTCATATAACGGAACCTTTGTTGATGGCAAAGATGAACATATTTTGGTGGGTTACGTGGCGAACGTTCATCGTCCTACCAGCAAACCGTATGCATATTCGGTTTTGGGCTGGTTTACAGAACCAACAGATGTTATTGTAACAATTACCGATAAAGAAAGTAAGATGGTTGTAGAAGAAATAACTGTGAACGTAAAATTTGATGCTGATCGACAAGAGTATGAGCTGAAAATAACAAACTTCGATACTGTATACGCCCAACAACACGATAGTGCAACCTTTGATATTGACGGTGACGGGGAAGAAGAGCTCTGCAGTTTGCAATATGGACGTACAAGCGGAGTGTTTACTTTCATTTTCTTGGTTCAGGATAAAGATACAGGTGAATTTGAATATAAGAGCGTAATATATTCGCGGTGGTATGACTTGTCCTTCCAAAAAGGTGCTGATGGTGTAACACGAGTTGAGGGCATAACTCTAGGCGATAATCCCGAAACACATCTTTTTGATATTTCAATCAAAGAGGGATATGTATATCTTACCGAAAATGGAGTTCCGATAGGAGAAATAATTAACTAAATACTTTAGGGTGCCGCTTTCGCAGCACCCTTTTTGTGTTGTGACGTGTGCACAATTTAGACGCACACGAATTTTGTAGAGGATAGACTAACCCCTTGGCGATGATGGGAGCTGCACTTAACCGCTGTTTTCCGGGGCGCAATACCATGCTTGCAACGAGGCCTATGTAAATTATTTTATGTAATCCACATCCGTGCGATAGCCATAAACAAACACTGCATCCTCGGTCACTTCACCGGGACCATGAACAGCCCTCAAAACTTCGATTACCCTCGTTCTGTTTTCGGGTGTCAATCGAATTTTGAGCCATTCGATTTGTTTGTGGTCAACCATATCGGAGCCAAAATGAGACCAAGTCCACTCGTAATTCTCTACGTAATCGTAATTGATAAACTTAACATCCCACTCAATCAGAATATCCTCGCTGCACTCTATATCCCAAAATTTACGACCTATTTCATTCCATTTTGTGTTGTTCATTTTGCGCCCTCCTTTGCTGTGTTGATGGGGGATGCCCCTGTTTATCCATTATACCACAACTTTGTAAACATTTCAACTGTTTCGCCGGTTCAAATCTGTCCAAAATGCCTTTGCATCTATGGCTTTGTAAATAAAATTTGTAGGGGCGGATTCCATATCCGCCCGTTTTGTCGGTTCAATCCTTGCGGGCGCATATAGAATGCGCCCCTACGGTGTGGCGGTTCCAATCTGTCTACAGACCCGAAAACAGCGCAAAGCGCGGAAATGCATCTACAAAATTTCGAAAGACTTCAGAGTCGAAAAAAGCGGAGAAAATATTTTCCGATCGCCGGGCAACTCCGCTTCGCTCCGTGATTCCTCGCCGCGCCTCTCGTGAGCGAGCTCCCGTCGGCTTGCGGCGGGAATGCGAACCAGCGCTTGTGCTCTGCACAAGCCTGGTCGTATTTGCGCAATCCCAGCCAAGAAAAAAGGCACCCGAGTGGGTGCCTTTTGTCTTGGCTGGGATAGCTGGATTCGAACCAGCGAAAATGCCAGAGTCAAAGTCTGGTGCCTTACCGCTTGGCTATATCCCAATATTTTCATGCGACCATTATTGTATCACAAACTCGCGTGGATGTCAAGAAGAATTTTTGCGTTTTTTGATTGTGCGGGGGAATTTACACCGCTTTCATCATTTTGCTACGAAAAAAACATTTTATTCACACAAAAGCCGTTGTAAAAACGCAAAAAATATGCTAAAATAAGAGGAATGCAAGAATTGACCATCAAGGAGAGCATACATATGAAAACGATTTTGAACTGGAAAGAATATATTTCGAGTGGTGCGGCAGACAAGCAGCTGACTGCTTTGTACGGTGACGCGCTGACGCAAAAAAAGGCGCGCCTGATCGCACTGCTCGACGATTTTGCCAATGAATATGGCGATGGCAGGGAAGTTATGATCTTCTCCGTGCCGGGCAGAAGTGAGCTGGCAGGTAACCACACCGACCACAACCACGGCTGTGTCATCGCCGGCTCGATCGATCTGGATATGATCGCCGTAGCATCGCCCCGCGAGGACGGCGTTATGCACGTTCAGAGCGAGGGCTTTGACGAGCTGCTCGTCACGCCCAACATGACGCACGCAGCCGATTCCTCTCGTTTCGGTACCTCGCACGCGCTGGTCGCGGGTATGGCGAACGGCTTTGCCGAGAGTGGCTATGCGGTCGGTGGCTTTGACGCCATGGCGACTTCGGACGTGCTCCGCGGCTCGGGACTGTCCTCTTCAGCGGCCTACGAGGTCATGATCGGAACGATCCTTAACCACCTATATAATAACGGCAGTATTGACGCGATCACCATCGCAAAGCTGTCCCAGCGTGCTGAGAACGTCTTTTTCGGCAAGCCCTGCGGCCTGATGGACCAGTGTGCCTGTGCCGTGGGCGGCATCATCGCCATTGATTTTGCTGATCCGACCGCCCCCGTGGTCGAGGCAGTGCCGTTCGATCTGACCGCGGCAGGCTACGCGCTTTGCATCGTGGACACGGGCGGTAACCATGCCGATCTGACGCCCGATTATGCCGCCGTTCCTGCTGAGATGAAGTCGGTTGCTGCGATGCTTGGCAAGACGGTTTTGCGCCAGACCGATCAGGCGGCAGTGATGGCCAACATCACACAGCTGCGCGAGAATTGCGGTGACCGCGCCGTTTTGCGCGCGCTCCACTTCCTGGCAGAAAACGAGCGCGTGACTGCTATGCTCGCTGCGTTGAAGGATAACCGCACGGACGATTATTTTGCGGGTGTTCTGGCATCGGGGCGTTCTTCCTTCTGCTATCTGCAAAACGTATATACGACGGTCAACGTAAAAGAGCAGGGTCTGTCGCTCGCACTTTGCCTTTGCGAGTCGTTGCCCGTGGCGGCCTTCCGCGTTCACGGCGGTGGCTTTGCGGGAACCATTCAGGCCTACGTAGCAATGGATCAGGTCGAGCAGTTCCGACTGGCACAGGATGCGGTATTTGGCGAGGGTGCTTGCCGCGTGCTTCACATCCGCACGGTCGGCGCTGTCCGCCTTGAAGAATAAGAAAGGGAACACTTATGTCACTGTTTGGTAAAAAAAGTCCGTACGACGTCGACAACGACGGTTTGCAGCGTAAAAAAACGCGAAAGCCCATCACCAAAGAGGCCAAGAAGACGGCGATGCTTTTGTTGATGAACACAATGCTGGCTTTACTTATCTATTTTGGTTGCATCGCGCTTGGCTTTTCGGCGATTTTCTTCGTCTTCATCACGCTGGCTGCGGTGCTGCTGCTGGTCTACGTGATCTACAATCAGGGCTTCGTTTTGCGCGGCGCTACGCCCGAAATGCTGGACGAAAGCCTGCCCATGGAGGAGCGTCAGGCCATGATCGACAAGGCGGCTGCACGTTACAGCTCCTCACGCTGGATGATGACAGTCATCATTCCTCTCATCGTTGCCGTGTTGGCTGATGCGATCTACATTTATTTTTTGGCTGATTTGATTCGTTTGATCGGTGACGTGCTGTGACGGAGGACGTATGACGACCTATCGCATTATTTCTCTGTATTCGGGCTCGTCGGGTAACGCGTTCGTAATTGCAACGCCCCGCGCAAGAATCCTGATCGACGCGGGCAAAAACGCGCGCGCGCTGACGCGGACGCTGGACGAGGTCGGCGTTCCGATCGAAACGATCGACGCTATTTTCATCACGCACGACCACCACGATCATACCTCGGCTTTGCCTGTGCTGCTCAAGCGCCATCCCAAGCCCGTCCATGCGGTTGAGGCCTCCGCGCAGGTCATTGCCCGCGGTGCGCCGCAGTACCTTTGTGACTGCCTGCATCGCCACATGCCGCTGTTCTCCGAGACGGTGGGGGACGTGACCATCCGCTCGTTCATTACGCCCCACGACAGCGAGTTTTCGGTTGGCTACCGATTGGAGCTGAGTGACGACGAGGGTGTAGTACATAGTATCGGCTACGCGACCGACCTCGGCTATGTCACCGACGATATCCGTGAGGCGCTTACGGGCTGTGAGAGCGTGGTGTTGGAGAGCAATCACGACCGCGAAATGCTGCTCACAGGGCCCTATCCATATCAGCTTAAGGAGCGTATTCTGTCGCGTTACGGGCACTTGGCCAACGACGATTGCGCGGCCTTTCTTTGCGAGTTGGCAGAGCGGGGGCTGAGGCACGTGATGTTGGCGCATCTGAGCGAGCAGAACAACGATCCCGCCATTGCTTACAACGAAACGCTGACAGCGCTGGGACGGGAGGACATCGACCTGTTCGTTGCCGCTCCTGACCACGCGGTTGAGCTGATCATGACGTCCAAAGCTAAGGAGGAGTCTGTATGCTGACACTTCGTATCATTACCGTGGGAACGCTCAAAGAGTCCTATTGGCGCGACGCGGTCGCCGAATATAAAAAGCGCCTTACCGGCTTTTGCCGCGTGGAGGAGATCAATCTCAAGGAGAGCAAGTTGCCCGAGGATCCCTCGCCCGCCCAGATCGCGTCAGCGCTGGAAGCAGAAGGGGAGGCTATGAAGGAGCATCTGCCGCCTCGCGCCTATAAGATTGCTCTCTGCGTGGAGGGCAAACAGTTTTCCTCCGAGCAGCTGGCCGACCGTATCGACGAGGTCAGCGCACGTGCCAGCGAAATCTGTCTTGTCATTGGCTCGTCACACGGCATTTCGCCCAATATCAAGCAGATGTGCGATATGAAGCTGTCCTTCTCGGCGCTGACTTTCCCACATCAGCTGGCTCGCGTGGTGCTTTATGAGGTTCTTTACCGTTGCATGAACATCATCAAAGGCACGAAATATCATAAATAAGCAAGTGTTGCACATGTGTCGCTATCGTTTTTGCGGCATGTGTGCAATATTTGTCTTAAAAAATCAACAAAAAGACTTGAATTTTTTGTGATTTTGTACTATAATTGACGTAACGATATCAGCGGCAGAAACAAGGCTTGCCGCGGTGCAAAAAAGGAGATCTTTACTATGGATAAAGTAACGACCAAAAGAAACGGCGTCGTCATCGGTTACGGTGGCATGGGCGGTTGGCATACCCGCTATCTGAAGGAAAGTGACGCAGTTAATTTGCTGGGTGTTTATGATATTAAGCCCGAAAGAAACGAAGCTGCCGAGGCAGTTGGCATCCATGCCTACCCCTCGTGGCAGGCTGTTTTGGACGATCCCCGTGTGGATTTCGTGACCATTGCAGTTCCTAACGAGCTGCACAAGCCCTTGGCCATCGAGGCGATGGCGGCAGGGAAGCATGTCATCAGCGAAAAGCCCGTTACGCTATCCTCGACTGATCTGCAGGAAATCTTTGATGCGTCCGCCAAGTACGGACGCTTGTTTACCACCCATCAGAATCGTCGCTGGGACGTCGATTATCTAATGATGAAGCAGGCCTATGCCTCCGACGTACTGGGCCGCGTGTTCAATATCGAATCCCGCATTCAGGGCTCGCGCGGTATTCCCGGCGACTGGAGAGGCAAAAAAGAGCACGGCGGCGGCATGATCCTCGACTGGGGCGTGCATCTGATCGACCAGATGGTCGGCATTGTTAACGACCGCAAGATCGAGCGTGTGTACTGCCGTTGTGATCACATTACCAACGACGAGGTAGACGACGGCTTCCAGCTGGATCTGTACTTTGAGGGCGGTGTGACGGCTAGAATTGAAGTAGGAACCTCTCACTTTATTTCCATGCCGAGATTTTACATGACGGGTACGGACGGCGCTGCTATTATCAACGACTGGCGCGAAAACACCCGCATCATCGCTTGCAAGGACTGGAGCGAAAAGGATGTCACGCCTGTAGTTACTGCCGCAGGTCTGACAAAGACCATGGCTCCCCGCGATGAAAAAACGACGGTGGAGAGTTGGATCGAGCGTCCCGCATCTGATGTACATGATTTCTATCGCAACTGGGTTGCGGCTATCAACGGAGAGGCAAAGCAGCTGATCACCCATCCCCAGCTGATGCGCGTAATGAAGATCATGGAGGCTGCTTTTGAGTCTGACCGCGTTGGCGCCCCCATCGTGCTGAACGACGTCGGTGTCATCGATCCACAGTAAGAGGACGCGATTATGAAACTTTTAGTGATCTCCGACCTTCACGCTAATATCGATGCGCTCAACGCCGTCTGGGCGAAGGAGTCGGATTCGGACGTCGTTCTGTGCGTGGGCGACGTAGTAGACTGGGGATTCTATCCTCACGAGACCATTGCCTGGCTCAAGGAACGCAATGCCGTCGTTGTTTACGGTAACCATGACGATGAATTTCTCAAGCAGTACGATTCGGGTGTGCGCGAGCCGCTTGGTCAGGAAACGACCTACATGTCGCACTGCATCAACCATACGACCGAGGAGGACGTTGCCTGGCTGCGCGCTCTTCCCGAGATCGCTGTGGTGGAATACGACGGCATCACGTATTGCCTCAAGCATTCGATCGTTCTACACGAGCGAAAGAGTAGCATTCAACAGATCCTTGGCGAATACCGCTCCATCCCCGCCTTCCGCGAATTGTGGATGCAGCTGGTGGGAAGCGACGACCAAAAGGAGAAGCGCATCGTCGTCGGCCACTCGCACATCTGCTTTTTGCTCCGCGCCTACGCCAATGAAATGTACATCAATCCCGGTAGCACCCACTATCGCAAAGGCCCCGACTCGGTAGAGAAGGGCGCGGATTATATCACCATCACGGACGGTATTCCCGTCATGAAGCACGTCGATTACCCGACGGCTCATTTGCGCGAGAAGATCAGAAAGTCCAATTTCCCTCAAAATATACAAACGCCTGCGCTGGTGTATGCCGGCTCGGCGGTGGATTGATCCAAAAGGAGAAAACGATATGAAGCTGCTTTTGATTTCGGACGTTCACGCCAGTATCGATGCTCTGAACGCTGTCTGGGCGCAGGAGTCGGATGCCGATGCCATCATGTGCGCCGGCGACATCATCGACTGGGGATTCCATCCTCACGAGGTTATCGCTTTTATGAAGGAGCATAACGTGATTTGCGTTCACGGCAATCACGATCTTGAGATTCTTGAGCACATCGACGCAGGACATCATGAAGAGAAGGGCAAGGAGACCAATTTCGCCACCTACAGCATCAATCAGCTGACCGAGGACGATGTCGCTTGGCTGCGCGCTTTGCCTGAAACGCAGATTGCCGAATTTGACGGTATTACGTATTGCATGCGTCATGCGATCGATCCCCGAGAACGCGAAAACGCTGTCCGTGAGCTATTGGGGCAGTATCGTTCCATTCCTGCCTTTTCTGAATTGTGGCAGAAGTTCGTTGGTAGCAGCGACCAACCCATGCGCCGTTTGCTCTTGGGTCACTCGCACAACTGCTACACCCTGCAGGCTGCCAAGAACGAAATGTATATTAACCCCGGCAGTGTGCATTACCGTCTGGGTCCTAACGCTTGGACCACGGGCGCAGACTATATCACCGTCACCGACGGTGTGCCGACTATGAAGCACGTAGACTATCCCACCGCGCATCTGAAAAAGATGCTGGAGCAATCCAATTTCCGCGACGACGTTCGTCGAACGGCTACCCCTTTTAACAGCTCCGTCGTGGATTGATGAAGGAGAAAACGTATGTTGAAGAAAATTTTATTGTTTGTCTTGTCGCTGACTATGATGCTGGTGCTGGGTGCTTGTCAGCCCGCGCCCGATCAGCCGAGCGGCCCGTCCGATCCCAATCCGCCCGAGGATAATCCTCCTGAGGATAACGTGCCCGACGTGATCGATCTGATCGTTGACAGCGCGAGCGATTACACCATTGTTTACGATGACAGCGATCCCATTATTAAGGCACAGGTCGAGGCCTTCGTCAAAAAGATGGATAACAATTATTTTGTCGCAATCAATTCCGTCGGTATCAGCGAGGCAGAATCCGATTACGGCCACGAAATCGTCATTGGTGATATCAGAGCGAGCGGTCGTGAGGCCGCAAAACAGCTCAAGGGTGGTGACTTCTCCATTTCTGTCGTTGATGACGATCTGGTTATGTGCGCGTCGAGCAGCCGCCAGTATGCGTATTTGTTCGATGTATTTGCCGCTGAATTTCTGGTCAATTACGACGATGGCAAGCTGAGCATCAGCTCGGAGCAGAACTTCTTGTACAGCGACTCCGAGTGGAGCTCGATGACGTATTTTGAGTATCTGTCGAAGAAGGGCGTGTCGAGTGCCCTGATTGAGCAGATCTTTGAATATCGCAGCTTTACTGCCGAGGATGGCACGACGCTGCCTTACCGCCTGTACGTGCCGTACGAATACGATGAGAGCAAGGAATATCCCGTGCTGATCGTCCTGCACGGCGCAGGACAGCGCGGCACGGACAATCTGGGCGGTGTCAAGTACATTCTGCCCCAGATGCTCGCGCACAAAGATGCCCCCGCTGCTGAGGCAATCATCATCTGCCCGCAGTGCCCGGAAGCCCCCAACCAGTGGGTTGATACCCCTTGGGGAAGCGGCAATTACAGCGTGGACAAAGTTAAGATGTCCAACGAGTTGGCCGCGGTGATGGAGCTGCTGTATGCGATCGAGGATGAGTTCTCCACCGACGATAACCGCTATTACGTCACGGGCCTTTCCATGGGCGGCTTTGGCACTTGGGATCTGCTGATGCGCTATCCCGAGGTGTTCGCGGCAGGCGTGCCGATCTGTGGCGGTGCTGACCCCTCGTATGCCGAGGTGCTCAAGGACGTGCCGATCTACACCGTCCACAGTACGGATGACCCCACCGTCCCCGTGATAGGAACGCAGGCTATGGTCAAGGCACTCAAGGAGGCCGGCAGCTTGCTGATCTTCTATGAGGAGCTGGAGGGCTTCGGTCATGGTGTTTGGAACTGGACGGCGGAGCAGGCCGATATTTGGGAATGGCTGTTCACGCAGAATCTGTCGTTCCGATAATAGTTAATAAGTGAATAAGTGAATAATCAAATAACAAAAGGGAAGAGACCTTGCGGTTTCTTCCCTTTTGTTATTTACTACGATCCAATATACGTTTGATTTCTCCGTACATATACAGCGAACCGAGGCAGACGATCGGCATGCCCGTTTCTTTTGCCCAAGTGAGCGCTTGCGTGACCGCGTCCTCGACGGACGATGCGGCGCTTGCGGAAACGCCGAGGTCTTCAAATACAGCGGCGTAGTCAGCAGCGGGTAGGGCACGAGGATTATCGGGGGTCAGACAAAAGACGCGCTCGGCCACGCTTGCAATGCGGGAGGCCATGTAAGAATAGTCCTTGTCGGCCATCACGCCCGTGACGATGCCGATTTTTTGATTGGGAAAATAGGTGCGGATGCTGTCAACGGCGCTATCAATGCCCTCGGGATTATGGCCACCGTCGGCAATGACGAGGGGGGCGTTGCGAATGATCTCAAAGCGAGCAGGCCATGCAACGTTTGCCAGTCCCTTGACGACAGCGTCCTCGTCGATCAGAACGTCCATACGACGGAGGAGGTCAATGGCGGAAAGAGCGTTGGCGGCATTGTGAGGCTGATAGGTGCCCAGCAGGGGAATATGCAGATTTTTGTGATTGCCAAAGTCAAAATCAGTACCATCAAGCGTCATGCGATGGATAGTCAGTGCATCTCTCTTGACAGGAATCACGTGCACCTTCAGCTCTTCGGCGCGGGCACGAATGACACGCTCGGCGACGGGATCGCTGCCGCACCAGAGCAGAGGCGTACCCGCCTTGATGATGCCTGCCTTTTCCGCGGCAATCTGCTCGATCGTGTCGCCCAGAATGGCGGTGTGGTCCTTGGCAATGCCTGTGATGACCGTGAGCAATGGGCGGCTGATGATATTGGTCGCATCCAGACGGCCGCCAAGGCCGCACTCCAGCACGACAACCTCGCATTTATGCTTGGCAAAATACAAGAAGGCCAGTGCGGTGATCAGTTCAAATTCGGTCGGCTTGTCCTCCATAGCGTCGGCGATCGGGCGGATGCGCTCGACCAGCTCAAGTAGCTCCTCGTCCGAGATATTCTCTCCATCTACCCGCATACGCTCGTTGAAATTGACGATGTAGGGCGAGGTGAACAGCCCCGTGCGATAACCTGCTGCGCGCAGCATCGCCTCGGTCATGGCACAGAATGAGCCCTTGCCGTTGGTGCCCGCGACGTGGATAAAGCTGAGCTTGCTTTGCGGATTGCCCAGGGCCTCGCACAGCGTGCGAATGCGGTCAAGGCCGGGCTTACAGAATACCCAATTGACCGAGTGGATATAGTCGATAGCTTGATTGTAATTCATGGCTTACCTCTTATGGAATGGAAAGATGATGCCGCATAGTTTTACTTTTGAGCAAAAAATACAGGGCAGTGGCGTCCATGGCGGCGACGATGATATAGTTGAGCAGGCGCCAGAGCATCAGGGCCGGCAGCGGGGTGGTGTAATGCATAGAAAGACCGACCGTTTTGATGAGGACTGAGCCGATCAAGTGAGGAATGACGACGCTCAGAATGATGCGGGCGAGGTCGGGCAGGGAACGGAACAACCGATAGCAGAGACCACCGACAAGACCGATCACGGCCGCGCCAAGCGTCACGGTCAGATTAATGTCGTAGCCGCGAAGCAAGGAGCCGAGCAGGTCTGCCACGATACCGACGGCCATGCCGACCAAAGGCCCGAAGGAGATACCCGCCAGAAGCACCGGTAGGCTTTCAAAGCTGAAGCGCATGATATTGCCGACCGGAATGGCCAGATATTTGCCGAGAATGATACTCAACGCGACAAAGATGGACGACATCACCAACGTGCGTAAGCTGCCGAACAGCGCGACCTTTTGTTTTGTTCGCATAAAAAAACACCTCCCGGAAGAACAGAAAAATCCTGTGTACTATCCGGACGGTGTGTCCATGGCACAGCGGGATGCAGAATATGCACCGCAGAGGGCGACGATCGATCGCTCTCTTTCGTCCGCACGGCAACTCCCCGTCCGCGCGACACTTGACGCACATATCCTTACTCTGTTGATCGTATTCGTTCTGTTTGAAATTTCATCGGAGCCCGATGATGTTCCATTATAACAGATTTTTTGCCGTATTGCAAGAGAAAATACGTAAAAATACTTGCCAAAGACAAAAAAATATGCTAAAATAGTCCCGCTTGCGTAAGCAGGCGGTGAGTTCGTAACCATCCTCACCCAAAACAAAACTAAGGAGAAAAGAATATCATGAGAACCAAACAATCAAGCAAAACACGTTATTTGTGTCAAGCGGCGATGATTGCCGCGCTCTATATCGTGCTGACCTGGGTGTCGGCTACGCTGGGACTTGACAGTAAAACGCCGCAATGCCGTCTTTCCGAGGCGTTGGCCGTGCTGCCGCTGTTCATGCCCGCCGCCGTGCCGGGCCTGACGATCGGTTGCTTTATTGCCAATTTGCTGTTCAGCCCCGTGCCTGCTGACTGGGTTTTTGGCACGCTGGCAACGCTCGTCGGTGCCGTGCTGTGTTATCTGATCGGCCGTGTCTGGAAATCGTACAGCTTTGCCAATATGATCGTGGCGACCCTCCCAAACGCGATTGCAAACACCGTTATTGTTCCGTTTGTTTTGCAGTACGCCTACGGAATAGAGGAGGGCTATTGGTTGCTGGTGCTGAGCGTTGGCGCAGGCGAGGTGCTCTCGGGTATCGTGCTCGGTACGCTACTCGCGCTGGCGATACCTACGCCGCTCAAGCGGAAATTCAGCACGGATACCATGCGAAAAAGCAAATAAGAGTCAATTTAAGTCAAGCAGAGTCGGACAATCCTGTCCCGCTCTGCTTTTTTAACATAAAAACACGTGATAATTGTGCAGAAATTGTGCTTTTCTCTTGACAAATCACCAAATATTGTGTATAATATGGGGTAGCATTATAAAATGGCTATAGTAGTACTTATGATGCTTTGAATTGATTTGAAAATTAAAAAATTAAGGAGGTGTATTATGACAGAAGAAGTGAAGATCCTATTGTTTTCCATCGCTGCTTTGGTCGTAGGTCTGATCGTCGGTGCCATCATCGGTATCATCTACCGCAAGAAGGTTGCCGAGGCGGAGATCGGTTCCGCGGAAGAAAAGGCCAAGAAGATCATCGCCGACAGTGCAGTACAAGTCGAAACGATGAAAAAGGAAGCACTCATTGAGGCCAAGGAAGAAACGCTTCGCCTGCGCAACGAGACTGAGCGTGAGCTCAAGGAACGCCGCGCGGAAGTGACGCGTCTGGAACGCCGTGTCAACCAGAAGGAAGAAAATCTGGACAAAAAGACAGAAGCACTTGACCGCAAAAATGAGACGCTGGACAAAAAGCTGAAGGAAAACGATGCCGTTCGCGAGCAGATCGAGCAGGTGCTCGCTCAGCACATGGCCAAGCTTGAGGAACTTTCGGGTATCACCGCGGAAGAAGCAAAGGAAGAGCTGATCGCCCGTGTTGAGTCAGAAGTCAAGCATGATCTTGCCAAGCGACTGGACGAGCTGGAAACGCAGTTCCGCGAGGAAGCTGACGACAAGGCGCGCAATATCGTAACGCTGGCCATCCAGCGCTGTGCCGCCGATCAGGTATCCGAGGCTACCATCTCGGCCGTACCGCTGCCCAGCGACGAAATGAAGGGCCGTGTCATCGGCCGTGAGGGTCGTAACATTCAGAAGCTCGAAACGCTCACCGGCGTTGAGCTGATCATTGACGACACGCCCGAGACCATTACGCTCTCCGGCTTTGATCCCGTCCGCCGTGAGGTGGCGAGATTGGCGCTGGAAAAGCTGATCGCCGACGGACGTATCCATCCCGCCCGCATCGAGGAAATGGTCGAGAAGGCCAAGAGAGAAGTCGATGCTGTTATCAAGCAGGCGGGTGAGAGAGCAACCTTTGAGGTTGGTGTTCACGGAATCAATCCCGAGCTGGTTCGCTTGCTCGGACGTCTGCGCTATCGTACCAGCTACGGTCAGAACGTGCTTAAGCACTCGGTTGAGGTCGCGTTCCTTGCCGGTATCATGGCAGAGGAGCTTGGCGTTGACGCCATGACCGCCCGCCGCGCAGGTCTTCTGCACGACATTGGTAAAGCATTCCCGCACGATGAGGAAGGTTCGCACGTACAGATCGGTGTTAACGTTGCCAAGAAGTACAAGGAGAGCCGCGACGTGATTCATGCCATCGAGGCACACCACAACGACGTAGAGCCCAAGACCATCATTGCTATCCTGGTTCAGGCTGCCGACGCTATCTCGGCCGCTCGTCCCGGTGCTCGCCGCGAGGATCTGGAGAACTACATCAAGCGTTTGGCTAAGCTTGAGGAAATTGCCGAAAGCTTCAGCTGCGTTGAAAAGGCGTTTGCCATCCAGGCAGGCCGCGAGGTCCGCGTTATGGTCAAGCCCGAGGAAATCAACGACGACGGAATGGCATTGATCGCCCGCGAAATGGCTCAAAAGATCCAGGAAGAGGTCAAATATCCCGGTCAGATCAAGATTAACGTCATCCGCGAAAGCCGCGCGATCGACTACGCAAAATAATTGCGGGATCGCTGATTACCGAATGGAGCAATACTCAGTTTCCCACATGGGATTATCATATAGATGACATAAAGCCCCTGAGGAAAATCGAGCAGTGAATTAAACTGCCTGCTTTATAAATTGAGTGAAAATCCAAAAAGTGCCGCGCAGCCGCGGCTTGTGAGAAGGGAAGTATCCCGCACGTCCGTGGCTGTTGCGGCATTTTTGCCGTCTGAAAATCAATGAAAAAATCATAAAAAAGTAAAAAAAGGTATTGACAAACGCGCACGCTTGTGGTATGATATATGAGTCGTCGCGAGGAATACGCGGCAACAACTGAATATCTGGAGAAGTCGCCTAGTTGGTCGAGGGCGCACGACTGGAAATCGTGTAACCGTCAAAAGCGGTTCGAGAGTTCGAATCTCTCCTTCTCCGCCAACAAAAAACGCACTTTTGTCTACCGACAAAGGTGCGTTTTTTGAATGATGTTTGCCTGTCACGCAAATGATGATGGCTACGCCAATGATGACGGCTTCGCCTAATGATGTGTGCCTGACGGCACATTGGGCAAACATTGTATCATTGCGGAACGTAGTGGAGCAACATCATTTTTGCGAAGCAAACGCATCATATCGCCGTAAGGCGATGCATCATTTGAAGATATACAAGGCTTCGCCTTGATTTGTCTCTGAAAGCGCGATATAATAAACTCATCGATAACCAAGAATTTGCCGAGAAGATAGCAACAGCAAGTTGCTTGTCAACGCCGGCAACCCGTGATATAATATGATCACAACTGTTGGAGGTGGTTATTTTATGGAAACGAAAGATATAATTTACGAATTAAGAATAAAAAAAGGACTTTCGCAAGAAGAACTTGCAGAAAGGGTGTTTGTTACTCGTCAGGCGGTTTCTCGATGGGAAACAGGCGAAACGATACCGAACATAGATACTCTAAAACTCCTTTCAAAATTGTTTGACGTGTCGATCAACACTCTCCTCGGCTCTCCAAGAGAGCTTGTATGCCAGTGTTGCGGAATGCCTATTGAGGATTGTAATATTAGCCGTGAAGCTGACGGCAATTTCAATGAGGAATATTGTCAATGGTGTTATGCTGACGGCGAATACACCCTTGATATTTGGAGACGATATGCTGAAATAGGCGGAAAAGAGAAGCTCGAAGAATTCAAGCTCCAATTAATCGACGAACTCAACACACTTTTGAATATCGAAGGTTTGCCCAAGGTAGAAAAGTTAAACGTGCTGCCGGGAGAGTTTGTCAATATGGAATACACCCTTCCGAATGGGGAAAAAGTAAAATTCCTTGACGATAAGCAGACATATCTCGG
>JAZLDE010000043.1:0-6340 GCA_045614625.1 Eubacteriales bacterium | reverse complement strand
GGTGACATCGGCTGTTACACGCTGGGCGCTGTTGCCCCGCTCAATTCCGTCGACACGACCATCTGCATGGGTGCATCCATCAGCGCTGCGCACGGTATGGCCAAGGTTCAGGGTGCTGAATTTAATAAAAAGCTGGTCAGCGTCATCGGTGACTCGACCTTCATGCACTCGGGCATGACGGGACTTGTCGATATCGTATATAATAAGGGTGCCAATACCATCATCATCCTTGATAACTCCATCACGGGTATGACGGGACACCAGGACAACCCCACCACAGGCAAGACCATTCGCGGTGAGGCGACCAAGCAGGTCGATCTGATCAAGCTGTGTCAGGCCCTGGGCGTTGAGCACGTTTGCGTCTGCGATCCCTTTGATATCAAGGCGTTTGAGGCTGTCGTCCGCGAGGAAACAGCCCGCGAAGAGGTGTCTGTCATCATCGCACAGCGCCCCTGCGCTCTGCTCAAGTCGGTCAAATACGAGGGTCATTGCGAGATTACCGAAGCTTGCCGCAAATGCAAGCTGTGCATGAAGCTGGGCTGCCCCGCTATCAGCGTGGACAAGCAAACGGGAGCCGTCCGCATCGACACGACGCAGTGCAACGGCTGCGGTCTGTGCGTCGGCGTTTGCCCCTTCGGTGCCATCGTCAAAGTCGATTGAAAGGAGACGCGCTATGAGTAATACTACGAATATTATGATCGTCGGCGTGGGTGGTCAGGGTACGCTGCTCGCCAGCCGCATTTTGGGAAACGTCGTCATCCGAGAGGGCTATGACGTTAAGGTGTCCGAGGTTCACGGCATGAGCCAGCGTGGCGGCAGCGTCGTAACCTACGTCAAGTTCGGCCAAAAGGTTCATTCGCCTATCATCGATCAAGGCGAGGCCGATATCATTCTCGCCTTCGAGCTGCTCGAAGCCTATCGTGCTCTGCCCTATCTCAAGACAGGCGGACGTCTGATCGTCAACGATCAGCAGATCAATCCCATGCCCGTCATCACCGGCGCTGCCGACTATCCAGCCGACATTCTCGGCAAACTGGGAGCGTCCGTTGATTTGACCGCCGTGGATGCTCTCGCACTCGCGAAGGAAGCCGGTAGCATCAAAGCCGTCAACGTCGTTCTCATCGGTCTGATGGCCAAGAGCACGACCATTCCCTATGAGAGCTGGATCGAAACGATCAAGACCACCGTTCCGCCCAAATTTCTGGAGATCAACCTCAAGGCCTTTGATCTCGGCTACCATCACGAGGGTTAAGGACGTCATCATGCCAAAAAATCAAAAAACGTACGGCGGTGCGATGCTCGCCTTTATCATCTGTGTATTTACCGTTTTTGCCGCTGTTTTGATCATCCCCGCCACACGAGAGGTGTTTGAAACGCTCTCGGCCGATCACCCTTATATCATGGGCTTTATCAAGTTTGCCCTGCTGGCAACGGCAGGCGAGCTGATCGCCATCAAAATGGCGTCCGGCAAGTTTTCCAAGCCCGTCTATCTGACCGCACGCATTATCATCTGGGGACTTATCGGCGTCTGGATCACCTACATGATGAAGATTTACTTCCTCGGCTCTGGCGCTATGATGGCCGCTGGCCTTTTGCCAGGCGGTCATCTGGAGAATGCCGGCTTTGGCTATAAGCTCATCCGAGCCTTTGCCACAGCCGCGACCATGAATCTGACCTTTGGTCCGACCTTCATGGCCGTCCACAAATGCTCCGACACCTATCTTGCCCTGCGTGCGCAAAACGGCAAAGGCGTCAAGTTGGGCCAGGTCATCGACGCTGTCGATTGGAAGCGCTTCGTTTCCTTTACCCTGTTCAAGACCGTTCCCATTTTCTGGATCCCCGCGCACACGCTGACCTTCCTGCTCCCCTCCGAGTATCAGGTCATGCTGGCGGCACTGCTGTCCGTCGCACTGGGTATCATTCTCAATTTTCGCAAAAAAACGACCAAATAACACCGATAAATTCTAAAGCAAGCCGAAAGGAACAAGTCATGGCTATCAGAACCCCTGAGATCGAGTGCATGCCTCGAGATCAAATCAAAAAGCTGCAGGATGAGCGCCTTGTCGCTCAGGTCAAGCGTATGTACGAGCGCGTCGAGTGCTTCCGTAAGCGCATGGACGAAAAAGGCCTTACGCCTGAGGACGTTCACGGTGTTGACGACCTGCATCTTCTCCCCTTCTCCTACAAGAGCGATCTGCGCGATTATTACCCCTATGGACTGTTCGCTGAGCCGATGGACAAGATCGTTCGCGTTCACGCCTCGTCGGGTACGACGGGCAAGCGAATCGTCGTCGGTTACACGCAAAACGACCTGAACATCTGGGCCGAGTGTGTCGCGCGCATGATGAACGGTCTGGGGCTGGATGCCAAGGACTTCGTCCAGGTTTCCTACGGCTACGGTCTGTTCACGGGCGGTCTTGGCGCGCACGGCGGTGCCGAACGCATCGGTGCGACCGTCATCCCCTCCTCCTCGGGTAACACCGCGCTTCAGATTCAAACCATGATCGATTTCGGCTCAACTGCTCTTTGCTGCACTCCCTCTTACGCCATGTATCTGGGCGAGGAGGTTCAGCGCATGGGCGTTAAGGATCAGCTCAAGCTAAAGGTCGCCATTCTCGGTGCCGAGCCTTGGTCGGAGGATATGCGGCTCAAGATTGAGGAGGCGCTGGGTGTCAAGGCTTACGATATTTACGGCCTGTCCGAGATCCTCGGCCCCGGTGTGTCGGGCGAGTGCGAATACCAGTGCGGCATGCACGTCTGGGAGGATCATTTCATTCCCGAAATCATCGATCCCGACACCTGTGAGGTGTTGCCCATCGGCTCTACGGGCGAGCTCGTATTCACCACCATTACCAAGGAGGGCTTCCCTCTCATCCGTTACCGCACCCGTGACATCTGCACTCTGACCGATGAACCATGCGCTTGCGGCAGAACCCACATCCGTATGCGCAAGCCCAACGGACGCACGGACGATATGCTCATCATCCGCGGTGTCAACGTCTTCCCCTCCCAGATCGAGGAGGTACTGCTCAAGGTTTACGGCGATGCCATCACCCCCAACTATCAGATCATCGTCGACCGCGTGGATAACAACGACACCTTCGACGTCAACGTCGAAATGAGCGAGGCTTTCTTCACCGACGATGTCAAGTCCATTGAAAAGATGGAACGCACCATCACCGAGGGTCTGCGTTCTATGCTCGGCATCGGTGCCAAGGTGCGTCTGGTCAATCCCAAGTCTATCGTCCGCTCCGAGGGCAAGGCCAAGCGAGTCATTGATAACCGCAAGGGCAAGATGTAAGATCGAAAGGAGATTACGATTATGATGACAGTCAGACAGCTTTCCGTTTTTCTTGAAAACAAGCCCGGCCGCCTCTGTGCCGCTACCGATATTCTCGCAAAAGAAGGCATCAACCTCAGTGCCCTGACGCTGGCCGATACCTCTGAGTTCGGCATTCTTCGACTGATCGTCGACCAGCCTGACCGCGCCCGTGACGTACTGATGGATGCGGGAATCGTCGTTCGCATCAGTGACGTTCTTGCCATCGCCATGGACGATGCGCCCGGCGGTGCCGTCGGCATTCTGCACTTGCTCTCAAGTGCCGGCCTTAACGTTGAATATATTTATGCCTGCGTGGGCAAGCAGAGCGGCAAGGCGCTCATGGTCATTCGCACCGACGACATCGAGCTGGCCGAGGACATCCTGCACCGCGGCGGCTACGGTGATATCAATCCCGCAGACGTTTACAGACTATAAGGAGCAAGCATCATGGACTATACCATTTCCAACCGCATGAGCACGTTACGTGGCTCTGCCATTCGCGAGATTTTCAAATACGCTGCCGACCCTGCCGTGATTTCGCTGGCAGGCGGCAACCCCAACCCCGAGTTGTTTCCAAGCGAAGCGCTGTCCGATATCGCGGCAGAGATTTTGCGTGAGCAACCCGTGACCGCACTGCAGTACGGCATTACCGAGGGCTATACCCCCTTGCGTGAAGCCATTCGCGAGCGACTTGCCCGCGTGGAAAACATCGGCACCGAGAACGACGATCTGATCGTCGTTTCGGGCGGTCAGCAAGGCATTGAGCTGGCAACCAAGTGCCTGGTCAATGAGGGCGATACCATCATCGTTGAGCTGCCCAGCTTTATCGGCGCGACCAACGCCTTCCGCTCCTACGGCGCCCATCTGGTGGGTGTTCCCGTCAAGGAAGACGGCATGGATCTCGATGCGCTGGAGCGAGCGCTGGCGGAGAACAGTAACGTTCGCTTCATTTATACCATTCCGACCTTCCAAAACCCCATGGGCGTGACCATGAGCGTTGAAAAGCGCAAAAAGCTCTACGAGATCGCCAAGAAAAACGGTGTTCTTATTCTAGAGGACAACCCCTATGGCGAGCTGACCTTCAACGGCGTCAAAACGCCCACCATTAAATCAATGGATACTGAGGGCATCGTTATGTACAGCGGATCATTTTCCAAGATTCTTGCCCCCGGCCTGCGCCTTGGCTTTATCTGCGCTCCTCGCCCCATCATCCAGAAAATGGTCATCGCCAAACAGGTCTCGGACGTTCACACTCCCATGCTGCCCCAGCTTTTGGCAACCGAGTATATGAAACGCTACGATCTGGACGCGCTCATCCTCAAAATGCGTGAGAATTACGCCCACAAGTGCAAGACTATGCTGGACGCAATGGAGCACTACTTCCCCTCTGACGTGACTTACACCCGTCCGGGCGGCGGTCTGTTTATTTGGTGCGACCTCGGCCACGGCCTTGATACCTTTGCACTGTCTAAAAAGGCGATCGAACAAAAGGTCGTCTACGTCCCGGGTAACACCTTTATGGTCGATATGGATCAGCCCACTTCAACGCTGCGACTGAACTATTCCACCATGTCGGACGAAAAGATCGTCGAGGGCATCCGCCGCCTTGGTGTCGTATTCGGCGAAGCACTGAAATAATCCATATCTATCAAAGAGGAGTCTGCCGACTCCTCTTTTGCTTATTCAGCGTCAAATTCTCTTGACAGGAATGATAAATATAGTGTATAATGAAATCAACCACTACCGACCGGAAGGAGATACACCGTGATGAAATTGAAATTTCCCCGACTACTCCCCGCTCTGTTGGCTTTACTGACGGCTTTTCTGCTATGCTGCGGCTGCACGCCCGATGCACCGCCCGACACGCCGCCTGATGATCCCAACAACCAAGAACAGGAGGACGCCCCCATGCTTGAGCTGATCAAAGACGGCGCAACGAGCTATGCCGTTATCCGCCCTGAGAATTGCGACGCTACCGTCAAAACTGCCGCCACCTCGCTCCTGCGCGCCCTCAAAACCATCAGCGGCGTCAAGGACATCGACATCAAGACGGACTTCGATGCCCCCACCGATTACGAAATTCTGGTTGGCAACACCACACGCCCGGAATCGAGCGAGGTCGCCTCGCGTCTTGGCGAAAATGATTATCGCATTGAAATCGTAGGTAAAAAGCTGGTCGTTGTCGGCAAAACCGACGCCGCGCTGTCCACAGGCGTGCGCGTCCTTATGCGCGAGGCACTGGGGTATGTTTCCGTTTATAGTTATACACCCAGCGAAACGGTCGCACTACGCCAAGATCTGTGTATGACGGGCGTGATCGCCACGGGCAACACTGCCCCCGATCCCCGCAACGATCAGGACGTTCTTATCTATACCGCCAACGTCATGGACTTCGGCGCGGCCGCTGACGGCGCCACCGATGACACCAAGGCGTTCCAAAGTGCCATCGACCATGTTTACAGCCAAGGCGGCGGCACCGTTTACGCCCCCGCAGGACATTATCTCATCAAGGGCTCGCTGACCGTCAAGCGTTCGGTCTACCTCGCGGGCGAATGGACTAACCCTGACGAATCTCCCGAAAAAATCAAGAATGGCACCATTCTGCTCGCCACGGGCAACAAGGGCAAAGCAAACGGGACTCCGCTCTTGAAAATCGGCGCAAGTGCAGGCGTACTTGGTCTGACAGTCTACTACCCCGAGCAGAGCCTTAGCAAGCCCGCCGAATACCCCGCTGCCATTTTGATCAAAGATAACCTCGCAGGCGACGGCACCCAGCACTCCTCCTCCGTTCAGTGCGTGACTATCGTCAACGCGTATCGCGGCATCGCGGCAGACGAGGGCAATCAGCTCCCCCGCATCGACGACGTTTATATGTCCGTTCTGGACTACGGCTTCAAGATCAACAAGTGCTACGACTGCGCTCGCATTACTTCGATGCGCATCGGCCCTCAATATTGGGCTGCCTTTACGGGCGAAAACCGAGCAACCATCGCCTCCCAAATGCAAAAGAATGCCACC
>JAZLDE010000042.1:0-3619 GCA_045614625.1 Eubacteriales bacterium | reverse complement strand
GGTACCGACGGCTGCGGCACCAAGGTGAAACTGGCAATCCTGATGGTCAAGCACGATACCATCGGTATTGATGCTGTTGCTATGTGTGTCAACGATATTATTTGCGTTGGCGCTAAGCCCCTGTTCTTCCTGGACTATATTGCCTGCGGCAAGAATATCCCCGAAAAGATCGCTGAGATCGTCAGCGGCGTGGCAGAGGGCTGCGTCCAGTCCGGCGCTGCCCTGATTGGCGGCGAGACTGCTGAGCACCCCGGCATGATGCCCGTAGAAGAATACGACCTGGCTGGCTTTGCCGTGGGTATCGTGGATAAGAAGAAAATTCTGGATAACTCCAAAATGGCAGCCGGCGATGTGGTCATCGCTCTGCCTTCCACCGGTATCCACAGTAACGGTTTCAGCCTCTGCCGTAAGGTCTTTGACATCGACAACAACAATCCCGAGCTGTACGTGGCTCGCGAGGAGCTGGGCGGCAAGTCCATTGCCGAGGCCCTGCTGGTTCCCACCAAGCTGTACGTCAAGCCCGTTCTGGCTCTGCTGGAGAAGGTCGACGTCAAGGGCATCTCCCATATCACGGGCGGCGGCTTCTACGAGAACATTCCGAGATCCATCCCCAAGGGCCTGACCGCAAAGATCGACAAGAGCGCCGTCAAGGTTCTTCCCATCTTCGATATGATCGCTAAGTGGGGCAACGTTCCCGAGCGCGATATGTTTAATACCTATAACATGGGCGTCGGCATGAGCGTCGTCGTTCCCGCAAATGAGGTTGAAACCGCTCTCGAAATCCTCAAGGCTCACGGCGAGGACGCTTACGTCATCGGTGAGATCATCAAGGGCGACGAGGGTGTAATTTTGGAGTAAGTTATAGCTCTCTCACGTCTTCTCCTACAGACGCGCGTACAGCTGCGCGCCGCGCTGTATAGCATAGATGTTCATTCTTTGTCATCCGACAAAGAACGAACCAAGAAAGCGGACTTAAGGGCCTAATGCCCTTAAGAAACCCGCAAAACTTTTCTCTTTGGCATATCTGCCGCTCGTGGTAGCTATATGGCGAGCGATGCACTTATATCTTTTATGTTTTTCTCCCCTGTCCGCTTTGAAGAGCGGCAATGCCAAGGGAGTTCCAAGAGGGAACGTCTTGGCGCGCTTCTTGGACACTTCTTGCCGCGTAGCAAGAAGTGTCATAAAAAAGCGATCCGCTCAGCGTGCACCGCAGGTGCGCAGTATGAGCATCCGTAGAAGTAGTTGTTTAAAATTAAGGAGTATCATCCATGTCAACCCCTAAAAAAATCGCCGTCTTCGTTTCCGGTGGCGGCACCAATCTCCAAGCCCTCATCGACGCGCAAGAGTCGGGCATCCTTCACAGCGGCAAAATCGTTCTGGTCCTCGCCTCCAATCCCACCGCCTATGCGCTGGAGCGTGCCAAAACCCACGGCATCGCCACGGCAGTCGCTTGGAAAAAAGAGCTCGGCTCACAGGAAGCATTTGAGGCGGTTATCGAGAAAGAACTCGCAGCGCACAACATCGACCTGATCGTGCTGGCAGGCTTTATGAACATTCTGTCGGCCGCGTTCACCGCCAAATGGCCCGAGCGCATCATCAACGTCCACCCCGCCCTCATTCCCTCTTTCTGCGGCAAGGGCATGTACGGTCTTGCCCCCCACGTCGCCGCCTTGGAGATGGGCGTCAAGGTCACGGGCGCAACGGTGCATTTCGTCAACGAAATTCCCGACGGCGGTAAGATCATCGCCCAAAAGGCCGTCTACATCCAAGACGGCGACACCCCCGAGGTGCTGCAGCGCCGCGTGATGGAGCAGGCCGAGTGGATCATTCTGCCTGAGGCCGTGGAAAAGGTTGCGGCGAGCATGGCTTAAATTTCTCCCGTAGGGCGGTGCCTTGGTGCCGCCGATAATAAACGTTTTGATTCCTATGAATCGGCGGGAGCAAGCCCCCGCCCTACCACACAAACCAAATAAGGGGCATCACCATGAAAATTTCCACCATCCAAGAAGAACTCAATTCCCTCGCCTACCACGGCCGCGGTATCATCATCGGTAAGTCTGCCGACGGTAGCAAGGCCGTCACCGCCTATTTCATCATGGGCCGCAGCGTCAACAGCCGCAACCGCGTGTTCGTCGCCGAGGGCGAGGCCATGAGAACTAAGGCTTTCGACGAGTCCAAGATGGTCGATCCCCATCTGATCATCTACTACCCCGTCAGAGTGCTGGGCAACAAGACCATCGTCACCAACGGCGACCAGACCGACACCATCTACAACCTCATGGACAAGCAGATGACCTTTGAGCAGGCGCTGCGCACCCGCGAGTTTGAGGATGACAAGCCCAACTTCACCCCCAGAATTTCGGGTATCATCCGCCGCGAGAACGACGGCATGCACTTCGCCATGTCCATTCTCAAGAGCGCCGAGGGCGATGATTCCTCCTGCGAAAGATTTACCTACGCTTACTCCAATCCCATCGCGGGCAGAGCCAAGTTCATCCACACCTACAATGGCGACGGCAATCCCCTGCCTTCCTTCGAGGGTGAGCCCAAGACGCTCATTCTGCCCGATGCTTCCATTGACGAGCTGACCGATCTCATTTGGACGAACCTGAATGAGGACAACAAGGTTTCTCTGTTTGTTCGTTACATTGACATTGCTACGGGTGAGACCGAGACCAGAATAGTCAATAAAAATGCATGAAAATAATAGAGCTTGATAAGTCACAAAAAGGCTCGGTATTACCGCATCTGTTTGATATTTTACACTCCAATATGAGCAAAATTGCCCCGACAGGCAATTCCTACGAAGAGGATTTGTCGTTTTGGTTGTCTTGTGTATCGCCCGCTCTCGATAAAGAGCCGAGAAAAATATTGCTTATATATGACGGCGACAAATTGGCAGGATTTTTCCAATATTTTGTTAATAATGGCTTGTTCATGATGGAGGAGATACAATTTTGTGATGCTTATAAGGGATCGGGGGCTTTTCGTGAGCTTTACGCTTATCTGACGGGCGTAATTCCCGAAAATACCGAGCTTGTAGAGGCTTATGCAAACAAGTTCAATTATAAATCTATTGAAATCCTCAGGCATCTTGGCCTTGAAATAATAGGAGAGAATAAAAACGGAAAATCTTATCATTTCAGGGGCAGATATGAAAATATTCTCCGAAAATACGGTGAAAAATGATTTTTATGAAAGGTAACACAAACTAATGAAAGAATTCGAACTGAAATACGGCTGTAACCCCAACCAGAAGCCTGCCAAGATCTTTATGGCAGACGGCTCCGATCTTCCCATCGAGATCCTCAACGGTCGCCCCGGCTTTATCAACTTCCTCGACGCCTTCAACTCCTGGCAGCTGGTCAAGGAGCTCAAAGCGGCGCTGGGTCTGCCCGCCGTCACCTCCTTCAAGCACGTTTCCCCCACCTCTGCTGCCGTCGGTATTCCGCTGTCGGACAAGCTCAAGAAGGCTTGCTTCGTTGACGACATCGAGGGGCTGGATGATTCGCCCTTGGCCTGCGCTTACGCACGCGCCCGCGGCACCGACCGTATGTGTTCGTTTGGCGACTGGGTCGCTCTGTCCGACGTCTGTGACGTGACCACCGCGCTGATGATC
>JAZLDE010000041.1:0-6470 GCA_045614625.1 Eubacteriales bacterium | reverse complement strand
TACATTCCTGCCATGCTGGCATTTATGGGCATAACGGCCAAGGCAATCGCGCCTGACGCGCTTTCTTCGCTGATGGCAAGCGACATCGTTCTGATCGGCGCGCCAGACCTTCCCGAAACCGATGCAACCGTTATTTTTCTCGGCACACAGCAAACTGTTCCTTTACGTCTGCGCCATATCTACGGCTATTATATGGCGCAAAACGGCTACGCCGTGCCACTGTTTGTTCCCATTTGCACAGCAGACATCTCCCACGACGAGGTGCTCGCTTATGCCGAGGTCGAGGGTACACGCACCCCTGCATTGATTCGCCGCGGCAAGGATTATCGCTTCTTGTTTGACTTGCCTGCCACGCTTTGGTTCAGCGGCGACGGCTTTATGGAAATGCAGAACGATGCGTATTTCCCCATCGGCCGCACGCCCGACTGGCGTCCGTTGCCCAACGGTCAGCACGGCACACAGCCGTACAATGACCTGCTTCTTTTGGAGCTGGAGAGCATTCTGCGCTCGCTCGGGATCGCATCGCTGTATCGTCTGCCTCCCATGGAGGACGGCACGGCACCCGATATTGTGCTTCATTTTTCGGGTGACGACGACTGCTGTAGCGCGACCATCAACGCCAACGCGGCCGCGCGCATGAAAGGGATCGGTCTTCCCTACCATATCAACGCCATGCCCGACGGCAACGGTCAATTCTGCTTTGATCTTGACGTCCTGCGTACCTTGCAGAATGACGGCTGCGAGTTGGGCTTGCATTTGGAATTGACCTGCCAGCCGTATACGGAAGAAACGGTAAAAAAACAGTTTAACGAGTTTTTCCGCGCGTTTGGAATACATCCTATCACCAACGTCAATCACTGCTTGGTACAGAACGGCCCGCACGCCGAATTTCTGCGCTGGCTGCAGGGTTGTGGCATCATTGCGGACAACGGCTATCTCGGCACGTTTAACCCCGATGACATCAACGCCTTTGATCTGCAGGAGTTTGGCTACGGAACCTCCTTTCCTCGCTATACCTGTGATGACGCCGCGCACGATAACGCCCTTCTGACCACCATGGCGATTCCCGTGACCTATTACGAGGCAAGACTGCCAAGTGAGGACAGTGACACAACAAAAATCAAAAATTATCTGGATTCTGCCGCCGCCAACGCGCGCATCACACAGTTCTTCTTCCATCCACACTATCTCAACGAGGACAACGAGCACTGCGCGGCGGCTCTGCGTGTACTGAAATTCATCCAACAACACATTGCCGAAAGCGAATACGTTGCCTTCACTATGACCACCAACACCATCGCACAGTTCTGGCAGGCCCGAAGCCAAGCAACGATTGCGCAGCACGGCGCGACCCTCACAATCAAGACCTCCGCGCCCATGCTCGTTCGTTTGCCTGCACCGACCGAACAGGTGATGCTGGACGGACAGCCCGCCCCCGTCATCTGCAAGAGTGTCGAAGGAGGCGTGGCTTATCTCGTAGCCGTCGTTGCCGGAGAGCATGTAATTGAATTGAAAAACATTTGATGTAAACAAATTTGAACGCGAATGTCAAGACAAGGAGTATTGCGACAAGAAGAACAAGAGGACTATGTTTTGGAAGTGTAAAGCCATGCGAAACGTGGCGAGAAGATCTCTCCATCTCCGTCAAAGAAAAAGCCTGAAAATCCTTTATTCTAAAAGGATTTTCAGGCTTTTTTGTTTCTTTTTAAAATCTCAAAAGCAACGAAAAACAGCAAATAAATGCACCCAAATGGTGTCAAAAGGGTGTCAATCACTTTTCTTGGTCTTTCACGCAGCCGTTGCAAAATGTTTTCGATATTCTTGACACCACACAGCAGATACTGTATAATACAAACAGCAAAGCAAAAAAAGGAAAATGGTGGCACTATGGCAACGATCTTCAATATCCAACGCTTTTCCATTCATGACGGCCCCGGTATTCGAACCACTGTATTTTTTTCAGGCTGTCCGTTGCGGTGTTTGTGGTGCCACAACCCGGAATCCCACGAAGCAAAGGCTCAAATGGCCCACTTCGCCAACCGTTGTATACGCTGCGGCGCGTGCGTCTCTGCTTGTCCACAGGGGGCACTTTCATTGGATGACGCGCACGTAATAACGGACGATGAACGCTGCATCGGCTGCGGCATGTGTTTGGCCGACTGCCCTACACAAGCCCGAAAGCGTTACGGAGAGGACTATTCCGTGGAACAACTTCTGGATATCCTTTTGCGTGATCTTACCTATTATCAAAAAAGTGACGGGGGCGTAACCTTCTCGGGTGGTGAGCCACTGCTGCACACAGCGTTCATCACGCCGCTGGCAGAGCAGCTGCAAGCACGTGGTATTCATATAGCCCTGGAGAGCTGCGCCTACGCCGACTACGAGCGCCAGATCAAGCCGCTGATCCCCTTGGTCGATCTTTGGATGATCGATATCAAAGCGATGGACGACGAGCGACATCGCGCAGCAACGGGGCGATCAATCAATCCTATTTTAAATAACGTTCGTCAACTAAGCCTAGCGGGAGCGAATATGATCGTTCGTGTCCCCGTGGTGCCTCATTTGAACGACAACGAGCAAAATATGCATTCTATGGCCCAATTTTTAATAACGCAAACCCATATTCAAGATGTGGAGCTGCTCCCCATGCACAAATTGGCGGAACATAAATACGAGGCCCTTGGCCGTCCGTATCCCGCGGCACATATTCCCACACCCGACGCATCGAGCCTCTCTGCCCTTGCCCACATTCTCGCCTCGTATGGTCTTAATGTTACGATTGGAGAGAATGTTCTCCCCTCGCAATTCGCCCAAAAGGAGACCAATCCATGCTGACAAATCAACAAAAAGCAGCCCTATCCGTAGCTGAGGCTACCCGCCTCCTTCGTGAAAAGCCGCAGGAGAGCACCCTGGTCGAGCGTTATTTTCTGCTTGACGAAGCCTGGAAACAGGTACGCGACTTACCACAACCGTTACAACAGGGCGAGGGCTTAGCTTACGTTCTGTCCCGAGCCTCTCTCCCTATTAAGCCACATGATCTTCTGCTGGGGCGCTTTGAGGAGCATATCCCAACGAAAGAGGAAGAAGATCGCCTTACGAAAATATGGCCCCAACGAACGCAAAATCCCATTACTCGTCTTAACTTTGGCCATACGACGCTGGACTTTGCCCACCTGACGCAGGTCGGCATCGTGGGGTATATCAGAGAGGCGACCGAGCGCTTGGAACGCGCTCTATCGAACGGCGAAGATGAGACAACCGTTACTTTTTTGCGTGGGATGTTGGCCGTGTACGTCGCCATCCGTGCCTATATTGCAAGATACGGACAAGCCGCAGACGAAGCCGGGCTTGGAGATTGTGCCGATGTCTGTCGTGCGCTGACCGAGCATCCCCCCTCCACCTTCCGCCAGGCTCTTCAGCTCTGCCTTTTTATCTATAATATTTATCTGATCTATGGCGGCGATTACGTTGCCTGCTTAACGTTTGGACGCATGGACGATTTCTTGCTTCCCCTGTATCAAAAAGATATTTCTGCCGGTACAATGACGCGAGAGGACGCCGGGGCTTATATCGACGATTTTTCCTGCAAAACGAGTCTTCACATCGGGCGTGGCGAGCATCAAATGGCCAATCCCGCCGCCGGTGGCGCACATACCGGCTGGGATCGTAATCCCGTATACGACTCCCCCGGCTACATCGTATTGGGCGGGCGCAGCAATCACGGTGATCACAGACAAAACCCCCTGACTCCTTTGTTTGCCGAGCATATCCATCCTTTACTGAAAAATCCCATCTACATCTGCCGTCACGCTGCCGACAGTAGTGATGCTTTGTGGGACATTCTTTGCCAAAAGGCCCGCGACAATGCTTCCCTGCTGTTGTATAACGACGAAACCGTCATTCCCGCCTACCGCCATATCGGTGTCGAGGAGTGTGACACGGTCGACTACAGTGTTCATCCCTGTAACTGGGCCGATATCGGAGGTGGAAACGCTATTGTTGGCAGTGCAGGCGGACAGCTCCCACGCCTTCTTAACGAAGTGTTGGGCGACGGAACCGGCTTTACCTGTATGGGCGACATTTATCGTCTCGCGTGTGAGCACTACGCCACTTGGCTACGACCGACGTTTGAGAACTACCGCGCGCGTTTTTGTCGTGGGGCTCACCTGCCAGTGGGAGAACTCGGCCTGACGGATTGCTTTATGCCGGGCGTGATTGAGCGCGCTCACAGTAGCCTCTGCGGCGGCGTTAAGTATCCGGCGCTGTATATTTCGCTTTGCAATATCGGCACCGCGGCTGACATGCTGACCGCTATCGAAACGCTGGTTTGGAGGGATGGCATCTGCACCCTCCCCGAGCTGGTGGCAGCAGCTGCTGATAATTTTGCCCACCGTCCCGATCTCTTGGCTCGTTGCCGCCGTGCTCCCAAATACGGAACGGACAGCGAGGCGGCTGATGCTCACGCCGTCCGTCTGATGCGTGATCTTTTGGATGTCATCGACCGCGAAGCTACCAATGAGCAAGGGCTTCGAGACGTGCTGACGCTTAACGTGACCATTAACGATATGAACCATTTATGGCAAGGCGGCGCCATGGCGGCAACCGTGGACGGTCGATTGGCCGGCACGCCGCTGAGCGAAAACCTTTCTCCTACTGTCGGATATGCGCAAAGCGTCACCCAACTGCTCAATTCGGTCGCAAAGCTGCCATTCGACCGAATCCATTCGGGAGCCCTCAACGTACGCTTGCGTCGCGATGCCGTACGTGGTAAGGCAGGTCTGATTCGCTTGAAAGCGCTGATAGAAACGTATTTTGAACAAGGCGGTATGCAGCTGCAGATTTCGATTGCCGATACCGAAGAGCTCAGACACGCCCAGCAGTGTCCGGAAAACTACGGCGATCTCTCCGTCCGTATTACCGGTTACAGTGCCATATTTGTTGATATGTCCCCCACTGCGCAAGAAGAATTTATCCGCCGCGATGAGTTGGGGTAAGATCCCATTTATAATATATTGGGATTTGATACCCAATTTTTTCTGTGCACCATTTGTATTTTAATCAATGAAGAAGGAGAACAACATGGATCTCAGTGTTTTTGGCTCTGTGCATCTGATCTACCTGACAATTACCCTTCCTTTGTCTTTCGTAGTTCTTTTTTTTACGAAGCGATTTGCAAGAACCGAAAAGTCCCAAAAAATCGTTTTAAAGTCGATCGCCGCGATGTTGTTGTTCTGGATCTCGATCAACCGACTCTCGCAGGTCTACCGTTACGGGGACGCACGTTGGGAGCAGATCATACCAGACAGCTTTTGCGGCATGACGAGCCTGGTTTTATCCTTGTCGGTTCTCTTGGGCAAAAAGGATAATCCCGTTTATCATTTCGTTTGGGCTTTGGGCCTGGTCGGGGCGGCGATCACCGTATTCAATCCAACCTTTCTGTCCCAGGGGGCAACTATCTTTTACCTTCCCACAATTTCGGGACTATTGCATCACAGTCTCACTTTAGTCATGGTCATTGCCCTGCTACTTTTGGAACAGATCCATATCACCTATAAAAAATGGTACTGCACGCTATTTGGATTCACCGCATATCTGACCGTAGGCGCCTTCCAAATGTCGGTGTTCCATTTGCCCGATGCCTTCCATATTGCCGAGCCCATACTCAGCGGCACCTCCTTAACCGCTTGGGTCATGGCCCCCATTTACGCCGTGGGCTACGGACTCGTCTTGCTGTCGATCGAGCTGATCCGCAAACGCAAGCAAAGAAAAAAGCAACCACAATCCTGATATAACAAGCCCGAAATTCTTCGTGAAGAATTTCGGGCTACTTTTTTATTTTTTATCTAGCATCTCGCCGCAATACGGGCAGTATTTGCTCCAAAAACCATGCTTGGTCGGCAGCAATCGCCCACAATGGGGACAATGCCACGCGATCATCGTATAGATCACGTGTCCAAGCACGCCGATGCCGGCTACTACGAGAAAGACGGGTGACAAGGCGCTATTCGATTTGGAAAACACAAGCCCCAGTAGCGCACCGATCAATCCGACAGCCAAAAAGATAAGGCGAATGTATCTGACTTTTTGCATAATGTTTCCTTCAATATTTTTATGAGGGGGCTGGATTCAGCCCCCTTTATTGTTGTGTAAAATTACTCTTCCGTCGGCTTTTGTTCTACGATCTCGACCTCGATCTCGGGCTGTTCATCACATGCGACAGCGGGAGCTTCCGCGGGTGCGGGTGCAGCTGCTACCTTACCGCCGACAAAGCCGGCAAGCATGCTCATCAGGTCGATACCGGTCGTTTCCTTGACACCCTGGATGACCTGGTCGGTGCTGTTCATGACGTCGCGGACCAGCTTGGTCGAGTTGCCATCGCCGTACATCACGATCTTGTCGGTCTTGGCAAGAGGCGTAGCGGCATTCTTAACGACCTCGGGCAGTGCGTTGAGGTACATTTCAAGGACGGA
>JAZLDE010000040.1:0-17928 GCA_045614625.1 Eubacteriales bacterium | reverse complement strand
ACCGCCGCCTTGACGGCTGCGATGGCAGATAGATCCACCCCGGGGCGGTACATCTGCTCTCTTGTGCGGCCGTGGACGCAAATGGCGTCCGCACCGCTTGCCTCCAGCTCCCGGGCCATCTCGACGGCGCAAATATGCTCCGAGTCAAAGCCAATGCGGATCTTGACCGTCACGGGCAGATCGACGGCCGCTTTGACGGCTCTGACGATGCGCCCTGCCAAGGGAATGTCGCGAAGCAAGGCGCTTCCCTCGCCGTTGGATACGATCTTGTGTACGGGACAGCCCATATTGATGTCAATGGCGGCAGGACGCGCCTCACTCGTGCAGCCCGCGTAGCTGCCCTCGGCTACCATCGCGGCGGCCTCGGCCATAAACTCGGGCTCACTGCCAAACAGCTGAACCGCCATGGGCACGTCGTCCGCCCAGACCTTGGCCAGCGGCGCACTCTTGGAGTTTTCTCCCACGCTTGCGCGGCGGCTCTTTTTTTCATAGCACAGCGACTTGGCCGACACCATCTCGCTGACGGTAAATTCCGCTCCCTGCGCGCGGCAAATGCGGCGGAAGGGATGATCACTCACCCCCGCCAAGGGAGCAAGCATCAAACCATGGCGCAGCGTCACACTGCCAATGCGCAGCGCCGCACTACTGTTTTGCTCGTTCATTCGTTCGTTTCCTCCACCTCGGGCGCGATGCCCAGCTCCTGTAGCTTTTGGCGAATGGCCCACATATCGCGCAGCATGTCCTCTCGCTTTGTGTTGTCACGCAACAGTGCCGAGGGGTGATACACCGCTGTCATCCAGACGCCACCCTTGTAAAACCATTTACCATGCTCCCGCGTGATGCGAAAGTCGGGCTTGATCAGCTTCATGGCGGCAATGCGGCCAAGGCAAACCAACACCTTGGGCTGGATCAGACGGAACTGCTCGCGCAAGTATCCAATGCAGGCCTCCTGCTCGCTCTCCTCGGGATCGCGATTGCGGGGCGGTCGGCATTTGAGAATATTGGCAATATACACACGATCTCGGGGCAGATCGACCGCATACAGATAGCGATCGAGTAGCTTGCCCGCAGCGCCAACAAACGGAATTCCCGTGGCATCCTCCTGCTCGCCGGGCGCCTCGCCCACGAACATGAGTGGGGATTGACGGTCACCCGTGCCAAACACGTTATTGGTACGGCTCTCACCCAAGGGGCACGCGCGGCAATCGCGACAGCGCGTCTGCAGCTCCTCCCAGCTTTGATCTGTATTCGTCATACGGGCAACCTCCTTTTTTCTTGTTACGTCAAACGGGGGCAAGACTTGCTAACCCCCGTTGTATCTTTTTTTGTATGATCAGCGCTCGACAGGATACAAAATCTTGAGCTGATTGATCTTGGAGCGATACGCCGCCTGCTGCTTCTCCATGGTCAGCTGGCGGGTGATGGCCTCGCGCACGTCACCGAAGTGCAACGTCTCTGCCGCCTTCTTGCCATCCAGACGGATCAGATGATAGCCAAACTGCGTCTGTACAGGGCCGCGAACCTCGCCGACCTCCATCGAGAAGCAAGCACTATCAAACTCGGGCACCATCTGGCCGCGACCAAACTCACCCAGGCTTCCGCCCTGCGCACCCGAAGGACAAGAGCTGTTCTCGCGTGCGGCATCCTCGAAGCTGACCTCACCTGCCGTGATCTTGGCGAGCAGTTCGTTTGCCTTTTCCTCGCTGTCAACGAGAATGTGGCTGGCGCTGACCGTCTCCTGACCCATAAACTGGTCGGGGTTTTCGTCAAAAAACTTCTTTGCCTCGTCATCGGTGACACGGACACCCGATACCACCTTGCCAACGGCGTAGTTGATCAAAAGGTCCTCCTTGACGCGGGCGAGCTGCTCCTTGAAGGCGGGCTCACGCTCATAAAGGTTGCGGGTTGCATCAAGCAGCAACAGCTTCTGGGCGATCAGCTCCTCGAGAATCATGGCTCTGCCCTGGGGGCTCATGTAAGCCTGGCCCTGCTGGCCCATGGAGGCGATCATCGCATCCACGTCTGCGTTTGTAATCTGCTTGCCGCCAACGACGGCGAGTACGTTATTATTTTCCATTGTGTCAAATTCCTTTCCTATGGTAAAAGCATTTATCTTATATAGTATAACACAATTCGCCACGGGTGTCAATGATTTTGTTTGCTAAAACCAAGAGCCGCCCATTTGGGCGACTCTCGGTTTGAATTTTAATTTCCAAACAATGTACTCCATTCGGATTCGGTCAAGCTGACGGGAACAAAAACGTCGAAATAGTCATTACCGTAGGCGCCCCGATTAAAGCCGCTGATGTAAACGATCACGCGTCGCCCCGTGTTGCTTCCGCTTTCCTCACGATCGATCGCGTTCAGCAACACCTCTTTTAAATAATTCATATGAGGTTCATTGGAGCTGACGTTTTCCTTCTCTAAAAACTTGCCGTCCTCGGGAAAGAATCTGATCGTGACTGACGAGTTCGTCTTCCAGCCGCGGATCGCGGTCTTTGCCGCCTCGGCACGTTTATAGTCAGGCAAGCCGTATATCTCGTACAACAGGCTCATCGTTCGCGGCATATTTCCATGAACGCCGTACGAATAGATCGCTGTCTTACCATCCTTTTCTGTCGTGATTTGCAGTTGAGCCAGCACCGACTCTTTGTAATAGGAAAGGCTCTCCATCTTTTGCGCGGGTGTCATGTTGTTATAATCTGCCTCCAGCGCTTGCAACAGACGCGCTCTCCACTCACCCGACACGCGAATGACCGTTGAACGATATCCGCCATACGAGCTGATTTGAAGCGATGTAACCTCCTCGCCGGACGGAACGGGCTTGGGATCTTCCTTTTTCTGCAGATTGCCCATCATCGTAGCAAATTCGCCTCTTTTGAACGCAAGCTCACGCGTGACCGTCCGTCCGCTCTTCAGCTTGATCCGAAGAACGACATGACTATCTTCGTAGCTCCCCCATCCGTTTTGCGACTTGCTCCATGCATCCGATACACCGGCGATCACGTCGGCATCGTCCGTTTTGTAGATCTGGCTCAGCTCATACGCGTTGATGACCACGTCGTTCGTCGACACCTGCGCACCCTGCACAAATTCCACCGATTTGATGCGGTCAGCATCGGTGCGCTCGTGCGTTTCCACGTAAGCGCTCAGATGCATCACACCGAAAAAGACGATGCAAACGCCGATCACAGCCCCCAGCCAAGGTGTCGCGCGGAACATACGGCGGGCGCTCTTGGTCGTCAGCAGCTCGTACAGATAGAACACCATCAGCATGCAAATGAAAATGACCAGCGTCGTGGCAAAATCGCTGCTTCCAATGAACTGATAGGTCAACGTCAGTCCCAAGGGCAGCGTGATCAGACAACGCAACAGATTGTGCACCAAGCGCCCCGGAACCGAGCGCCCTGCCAGCTCACTGCGGCGCTTGCTGTAAAGCAGGCCGCCCAGTGCAAACAGCGCAAGCGTGATCACCACGGCATAGATCACCATGGGCGTCGTGACCTCACCAACGATGATCGAGATGGGCAGCAGGAACGAAAACCTGAGATACCCGCCCAGGATACTATTGATCGGAGTGATACGGAGCAAGTCGCTCAGGCTCATCCGTGCAAACAGCAGAACCAAGCGCCAGGACCACATGACCAGCAAGGTGGTAACGACGGCTGTCGTCGCCGTGCCCGTCAGCGACACGGCCACCGTAGTGAAAGCGGCCAGCAGCGCGGCGTTGAGGCAAGCGAGTAACATATGAGTGAGCAACCCGCCAAACGAGAAGGTAACGTAGGGGCACAGCGCCCAGACAAGAGCGGTCGAAAGGCTGCTGACGATCAGCACGCCCCACACCCAGGTCAAGATCGCCGCGACAAAGCTGGTGTAAACACAGCCGCGGGTAAACGGAATCGCATGGTAAAAATCCGACTCCTTGCGCTTGTTCAAAAACGCGAACATCATCAGCACAAGGACGGGCGAGAAGTAGGACGCCACCGTCACGGGAACGATCGTTCCGCGTTCGGAAATCGTCTCGGGGATTTTGACATAATTCAAAACTCCCTCGCCGTCCAGCCGCTCCAATTCCGACGCTGTCAGCGACGAGCCCTCTACAACAAGGTCATCCCCGTCGATCGGGTGCTCGATCTGATAGTAATTCGCCGGGCCGTCCAGCCAACGCACCGTCGGCACGAGGATGGAAACGGTCAGGCACAAGATTGCCAAAGCAATGCCAATCACGCGCAGGCGGCCAAGCCCCTGCAGATACAAACGAAAATCAAATATCTTGTTTTTCACGGTCCTGACCTCCTTACATCAAAATATCCTTGAAGGAATAGCCCAGCGCCTCCATCTCGTAGACGAAGACCTCCTCCAGCGTCAACGGTAAAACATCAAGCAACAGCGGCGACATGGCGCGGATGTGCGCCTCGGTCGCGGATCGGTCGCCTCGCAGAATGAAGGTACATACACTGCCCATCTGGGTGTAGGACAATATGTTGAGTCCCTCGAATTTCTCCTTGGTAAAAGGCGCGGCGAACGCCGTCTGTACCTTAAAGAGCGAGGTTTTCAAATCCTGAACGTCCGACTGGAAGATAATACCGCCGCGATGAAGCAGCGCCAACTGGTCGCAAGTGTCCTCCAGCTCGTGGAGCGAGTGGGAGGTGATGATGGTCGTCGTGTTGCGCTCAATGACGTCGCGGTAGATGACCTGCTTGACAAGCCCGCGCATGACGGGGTCAAGACCGTCAAACGTTTCGTCAAAGAACAGATAATCGGGCATGGACGAAAGCCCCAGAATGGCCGCCGCCTGACGGCGCATACCCTTGGAAAAGGTGTTCAGATTGGCCGTCGGGTCAAGCCTGAAGGTCTCACTCAGCTTGTGGAAGCGATCGTAGTTAAAGCTCGAATACAGCGCGCGATACATACGCGCCATGTCCTTCATGGACGATTGGGGCAGAAAATACAGATCGTCGGGAATGTAAACGATGCGCGATTTGGCCGCGGGATTGTCCCAGACGGGCATATCGTCGATCGTAATGCTGCCGCTTGCAGGGCGATAGACGCCCGAAAGCAGACGCAAAAAGGTAGATTTACCCGAGCCGTTGGCACCGATCATGCCGTAGATACAGCCACGGGGGATCTGACAAGACAAGCGATCCAGCGCGACAAAGGGCTCTTTACCCGGCGTGTGGAATTTCATGGTAATCTCATTGGCAACGATCATTGTGCTCTCCCTCCTTCACCTTCGTTTTGTTCGTTTGCCGCCTCAGTCGCGGCGGCGATGATGTCCTGTGCGCTAAGACCCGCCAGCCTCAGCTCGCGAACGAGTGCGCTCAGCTCGCCAAGTCTGCCTGCCGCCTCGCGGCGCAAAATCTCCTTGGCGCCGACAGCAACGTAACAGCCGCTGCCGTGAGCCGATTGAACGATGCCCCGTCGCATCAGCTCGGCGTAGCTTTTTTGTATGGTATTGGGATTGACCGACAGCATCGCCGACATCTCACGAAGCGACGGCAGCTGTGCCCCCTCGGCAAACGTGCCGATGAGGATATCCCGCTCGATGCCCTCGATGAGCTGCTCGTAAACGGGCTTGCTTGAAAATTTATCGATCAGTAGCATGACATCCCTTCCTTTCCAAGAAAGTGCATTAACTGTACTATCTCATGTAGTGCACTTTCAGTATAGCATGGTACAACGGATTTGTCAATAGGGATTTTGAAACTTATGGTTGAATTTGAAAAACTTCTCCTACAGCCTCACACAGCGGAGAGGATAGTTGAAATTTTCAGCGACTACTCCTACGGACGCGCGCGGCATGCCGCGCAGGGTGAGGCAGTAGAAGAAGCTGTTGGAAATTTCAATGCCCCCTCCCCCCAAAAAAGAGAAGAGCCTTTTAACAAAGCTCTTCTCAGATCATTCAATTATTTTACCTCGATAATGGACTCACTCCACATCGCAGGAGCCTCGTACCCCATGAGATTGACCATGGTAGCGGCTACGTTGGCAAGACCGAACTGGCCCTCGTCTGCCTTGACGGTATATGCGTCAGCGCAAACGTTATTGTAGAGAATGCAAGGCACGCGGTTGAGGGTGTGGGAGGTCTTGGGGGTCATTTCGCCCTTCTTGTTGAGCTTGGGCGCGCCCGTCTTCTTGTCGACCTCGAACATCTCGTCGGCGTTACCGTGGTCAGCCGTGATCAGCGCCACGCCGCCCAGATTGTCAATGACAGTCAGGATGCGAGCCAGCTGGAGATCCAGCGCCTCCATCGAGCAACGGGTTGCCAGCAGAGAGCCCGTGTGACCGACCATGTCACCGTTGGGGAAGTTGACGCGCAGGTAGCGGTACTTGCCGCTCTCCAGGCACTCAATAAGCGTGTCGGTGATCTCGGCGCACTTCATCCAGGGACGCTGTTCAAAGGGAACGACGTCGGAAGGAATCTCGATATAGGTTTCCAGCTCATCGGAGAACTTGCCCGAGCGGTTGCCGTTCCAGAAGTAGGTGACGTGACCGTACTTCTGCGTTTCGGAAATTGCCAGCTGGGCAACACCCGTGTTTGCCAGATATTCGGACATGGTGTTGGTGATTTCGGGAGGATTGACGAGGAAGCGGTGAGGAATGTGCAGATCTCCGTCATACTCCAGCATACCTGCGTACAGAACGTCGGGCACGCGAATACGAGCAAACGCGTCGAAGCTATCGTCGCCGTCAAACGCCTTGGAGATCTCGATGGAACGGTCACCGCGGAAGTTGTAGAAGATCACGCTGTCGCCGTCTTCGATCGTACCGACGGGCTTGCCGTCAGCGGCGATGACGAACGCGGGCAGATCCTGGTCCAGAATACCGGGGATCTCGGCGCGATAAGCGGTGATTGCCTCCTCAGCAGAAGCAAAGGTGCGGCCCTCGCCCAGCACGTGAGTCTTCCAACCGGCCTCGACCATGCCCCAGTTTGCCTCGTAACGGTCCATGGTGATCTTCATACGGCCGCCGCCGGACGCGATGCAGATATCAAAGCTATCGTCGCGCAGATCCGCCATGAAGGTCTCAAAAGGCAGAACGTAATCCAGCGCGGAGGTGGGATCAACGTCACGGCCGTCCAAAAGAATGTGAACGCGAACCTTGCCGACACCCTCAGTCTTTGCCTGCGTCAGCATTGCCTTGAGGTGATCGATATGCGAGTGAACGTTACCGTCCGAGAACAGACCGATGAAATGCAGCGTCGTTTCCTTCTCCTTGACGTTACCGACCAGCGTCTTCCAAGTCTCGGAGGCGTACATCTTACCCGACTCAATGGAGTTGGAGACCAGCTTTGCGCCCTGCGCGAACACCTGACCGGCGCCCAGCGCGTTGTGACCAACCTCGGAGTTACCCATATCGTCGTCAGAGGGCAGACCAACGGCCGTGCCATGCGCCTTGAGCGAAACCATAGGATAGTTGCTCATCAGCATATCCAGCGTGGGGGTGTAGGCTCCCTTAACGGCATTTGCGATGCTATCGGGGGCAAGACCGACACCGTCCATGACGATGGTCACGACAGGACCCTGCACACCCTTGAAATTCTTGAGTTTATTGAGCTTTTTCATTGTAAATACTCCTTTTATTGGAAAATGTCGATTACTGCTTGTTCTGCGTACGATTGATCAGCACCTGCGTTGCCGCATCGAGATAATCGTTCTGCATCATTTCAATCCAGCCCTTGTCAACCAAAGCGGCCAGCTTGTGATCCAGCGGAATGCGAGCCAGCACGTCAAAGCCGAACTTCTCGGCAACCTCGTCGATGTGGCTCTCGCCGAAGATGTGGATTTCCTTGCCGCAATCGGGGCACTTGACGTAGCTGTGGTTTTCAACCAGGCCCAGCACAGGAACGTTCATCATCTTAGCCATGTTGGCGGCCTTAGCCACGATCATGGAAACCAGCTCCTGAGGGCTGGTGACAATGACGATGCCATCCAACGGGATGGACTGGAAGACAGTCAGCGGAACGTCGCCCGTTCCGGGAGGACAGTCAACGAACAGATAGTCCACGTCGTTCCAAATGGTATCCGTCCAGAACTGCTTGACCGTACCTGCGATGAGAGAGCCACGCCAGATGACGGGCTTCTCCTCGTCGTCGAGCAGCAGATTGGCCGACATAATATCAATACCCGTCGTGGTAGAGGGTGGAATCATATAGTGACCGTCGCCTTCCACAGGCTTCTTCAGGCCAAAGGCCTTGGGGATAGAGGGGCCGGTAATGTCGGCATCAAGGATACCGACCTTGTAGCCCTCGCGCTGCATATTGACCGCCAGCATAGAGGTGACCAGCGACTTACCGACGCCGCCCTTGCCGCTGACGACACCGATAACGTGCTTTACGTTGCTGAGCTCGCACAAAGGAGCAATCAGCGACTGGGGTTCTTGTCTTGAGGAGCAGTTGCTCGAGCAAGTCGAGCAATCATGAGTACATTCTGACATGATAAATCCTTTCTTTTGATCTCGGCACGTGCGATTTCGCCGGTCGGGATATTTCTTAACTATAGTATTGTGCTATCAAAAGCCTAACACTCCTATTATACATGAAAAGTTGTTTATTTGCAAGGGATTTATGGCAAAAGGTGGGAAAATTCGTTAAAAATTTTACATTCCACCCTTCCAAAACTTGCCTGTGTACGACCGGAGCATGTGCAAGCCTTTGCCATCTCATACTATAAGTACGGAGGAATCTTACCATGAACGATCAAAGAAGCTGCAAAAATACAACCAATGCCCCCCTTCCCACGGGGCTAATGCTGGCACTGGCTCAAAACATGCACGCCATGACAGACTATGCTAAATTATCCGACGCCGCACGAGAGGAACTGATCAAGCATGCCTCACGCATCCAATCGCGCGAGGAAATGCAGGCGCTGGTGCGCAACCTGGGGCAATTTATCACCTGAGCGTTTCAATAATCCCCGAACGAAAAAGAACAGCCGCAAGGAATCCTTGCGACTGTTCTTTTTATTGTGATCGTTCAGAATTAGTCTTCGATCAGCTTGATGATTGCCATTTCGGCAGCGTCACCGCGGCGAGGACCGATCTTGAAGATCTGAGTGTAACCACCCTGACGCTCTGCATACTTGGGAGCCAGCTCGTTGAACACCTTAGTGACAACAGCCTCCTTAGTAATGAATGCAAGAGCAGCACGGCGGGAAGCAAGCGTATTCTTCTTGCCAAGTGTAATCATTTTCTCTGCGAGAGAACGAACTTCCTTTGCTCTGGCGAGAGTCGTCTCGACCTGACCGTTCTCAAGCAGCAGGGTGACCAGACCGCGCAGCATTGCCATTCTATGGGCAGTCGGTCTGCCAAGTTTTCTGGTTCCGGGCATTGTAAAACCCCTCCTTCTCTGCTATCCTATAGTTTATGCAATTCGCTTATTCTTCTTCTCTCTTGAGATCAAGACCCAGCGAATGCAGCTTCTGAATGACTTCTTCGAGCGATTTCTTACCGAGGTTACGAACCTTAATCATGTCCTCCTCGGTACGGTTGGTCAGATCTTCCACCGTATCGATGCCTGCGCGCTTCAAACAGTTGAAGCTACGGACAGACATGTCAAGCTCCTCAATGGTCATCTCAAGGACCTTTTCCTTTTTGGTTTCTTTGCTCTCCACCATGATCTCTGCCTTCTTTGCCTCGTCGGACAACTCGACAAACAAGTTGAGATGCTCGTTGAGAATCTTGGCGCCAAGCGAAATCGCTTCTCTTGCGGAGATCGTACCGTTGGTCTCGACCTCCAGCGTCAGCTTATCGTAGTCACTGATGGTACCAACACGAGTGTTGTCCACCGTATAACTTACGCTGTAAACCGGTGTGTAAATAGAGTCCGTGTAGATCGTTCCGATGGGGGCGCTGGTAGCACCTGCAGCAGAATTGCGGATCTGCTTATTGCGCTCCTGCGAGATATATCCGCGGCCGGCATCGAACGTCAGTTCCATGTAGAAACGGTCGTTCTCACCAACGGTGCAGATATGATGCTCGGGATTGAGCACTTCCAGATCGGAATCTGCCTTGATATCGCCTGCAGTAACGTCGCGGCTACCAACAACGTCGATCACGACGGTCTTGGGGCCTGCGGCATGCAGCTTTGCTACGATACCCTTAACATTCAAAACAATCTCGGTTACGTCTTCGACAACACCGGGGATGGTAGAAAACTCATGCAAAACGCCGTCGATCTTGATACTGGTGACAGCAACACCCGGCAAAGAGCTCAGAAGAACTCTTCTCAAGGAGTTACCCAGCGTCGTACCAAATCCTCTTTCCAGCGGTTCTACAATGAACTCGCCCTTCTTACCATCATCACTCAGGTTGACTGTTGTGATATTGGGCTTCTCAATCATTCCAAATAACCCTCCTCAATTTCATAGTTTGCAAGCCGCGATTAAACCGCGGTTGCTTTGATGCGTGTGCAGCTCGAGTGATCCAAGACCACCGAGCCATTCTTGGACGCGGTGGATATTACTTGGAATACAACTCGACGATGAGCTGTTCGTTGAACTCGAAGTCAACGTCATCTCTAGCGGGCAGCGTAACGACCTTAACGGACAGACCGTTCTTGTCAACGTCCAGCCACTTGGGAGCGGACTTGGTAGCCAGTTCCTCAGCCAGAGCCTTGATCTTAACACTTGCGCGGCTAGCTTCCTTAACGGAAATAACGTCGCCGGCCTTAACGATCAGAGAAGGAATGTTAACCTTCTTACCGTTGAGCGTGAAGTGACCGTGCAGAACCAGCTGACGAGCTTCCTTACGGGATGCTGCCATACCCATTCTGTAAACGACGTTGTCCAGACGACGCTCCAAGAGGCAAATCAGGTTTTCACCGGTCATACCCTTGGTGCGATCTGCTTCCTCGAAATAGTTAACGAACTGTCTTTCGAGAACGCCGTAGTATCTCTTGGTCTTCTCCTTCTCACGCAGCTGCATACCGTACTCTCTGAGCTTCTTAGTAGCAGCACCATGCTGACCGGGAGCCGTGTTTCTGCGGTCGATAGCGCACTTGCCGGACAGGCAACGGTCGCCCTTCAGAAACAGCTTCGTACCTTCTCTGCGGCACAGCTTGCACGCAGGACCAGTATATCTTGCCATAATCTTTGTACCTCCAGTAAAATTATACGCGACGACGCTTGGGCGGGCGGCAACCGTTATGCGGTACGGGAGTTACGTCCTTGATCAGAGTGATCTGCAGACCAACTGCCTCAAGTGCGCGGATAGCGGATTCGCGGCCTGCACCGGGGCCCTTCACGAATACTTCAACGGTCTTCAGACCATGCTCCATTGCAGCCTTTGCAGCCGTTTCGGATGCAGACTGAGCAGCAAAGGGAGTAGACTTTCTGGAACCCTTGAAGCCGAGCTCACCGGCGGAAGCCCAGGACAGTGCGTTGCCCTGTGCATCGGTGATCGTAACGATCGTATTGTTAAAGGTAGCCTGAATGTGAACGGCACCCTTCTCAATATTCTTTTTTTCGCGGCGTCTCTTGACAACTTTCTTTACATTAGCCATCTCTATGCCACTCCTTTACTTCTTCTTGTTCGCGATGGTCTTCGCAGGACCCTTACGAGTTCTTGCATTGGTCTTGGTTCTCTGACCTCTGACAGGAAGACCTCTTCTGTGTCTGATACCACGATAGCAGTTAATTTCCTGCATTCTCTTGATGTTCAGACCAACTTCACGGCGCAGGTCACCCTCTACCGTGTACTGATTCTCGATAACGTCACGCAGCTTTGCAACGTCCTCTTCGGTGAGGTCCTTTGCGCGGGTATCGGGATTGATTCCGGTTTGAGCCAGAATATCGTTAGCGCTCTTGCGACCGATGCCGTAGATGTAGGTCAGGGCGATCTCAACGCGCTTGTTGTTAGGAATATCAACACCAGCTATACGAGCCATGTCTTTTCACCTCTCTAAATTGGTTTGTTTGTGGCAAGGGTCAGCCCTGAGTCTGCTTGTGCTTGGGGTTTTCGCAGATGACCATGACCTTGCCATGTCTCTTGATGATCTTGCACTTTTCGCAGATCTTTTTAACAGACGGTTTAACCTTCATAGGATATCAACCCTTTCTAAACTTATTTCGCACGCCAGGTGATACGGCCCTTTTCCAGGTCGTAGACGGAAACCTCAACGGTTACCTTGTCACCGGGCAAAATCTTGATATAATTCATGCGCAGCTTTCCGGAAATATGAGCAGTAATGATGTGCTCATTCGGCAGCTTGACTTTGAAGGTCGCGTTGGGCAATGCCTCAACAACGATGCCCTCAAACTCGATTACGTCGTCCTTGGACATAATGTTTCCTCCTTAACAAATTGCAATGTGTGCTTACGGTAATCAGAATTGCGGATCGACCAGCGTCAAGATCTCGACCTTGTCGCCGACCAGAGCGATGGTGTTCTCGTAGTGCGCGGACAGCGAATGGTCCGCAGTTACTACCGTCCAGCCGTCCGACAGCTCACGCACGCCCTCCACACCGACGTTGACCATAGGCTCGATTGCCAAGGTCATGCCGTTGCAAAGGCGAGTGCCGCGACCGGGCGTGCCGAAGTTGGGAACGTCGGGAGATTCGTGCAGTGCAGCACCGATACCGTGACCGATATAGCGTTTCACCGTCGAAAATCCATTCTCCACCACGTAGGAATCAATGGCGTGGCCAACATCACCGAGGCGATTACCCACGGCGATGGCCGATACACCCTTGAAAAAGCTCTCGCGTGTCACCTCAATCAAGCGCTTTGCCGTATCACTGACCTCGCCGACCGCAATGGTACGAGCGCTGTCACCGTGAAAACCGCGGTAATAGGCGCCTACGTCGATCTTTACGATGTCGCCCGCGCGGATCACTCTCTTCTTGGAAGGAATGCCGTGGATGACCTCATCGTTGATACTGATGCAGGCACTGGCGGGAAAGCCGTTGTAACCGAGGAAGGAAGGTTTAGCCCCCGCGCGAACGATATAGTCGTGAATTACTTTATCGAGCTCGTAGGTGGTCATACCTTCGCGCAGGCTGTCACGGGCGGCAAGCAAAGCCTCGCCCGTGATACGACCCGCGTCACGCATAGCTGCAATCTGCAGCGCGTTTTTGACTTGTATCATGCTCAAGCCTCGATGCTCTCCAGCGCGGCAAAGACGCGAGCGGTGATGTCCTCAACCGCACCCTGTCCGTCCACGCGGATCAGCTTGCCCTTCGCATTGTAATACTCCGCGATGGGCTCGGTCAGATCATGATAGGTCTGCAATCTGTTTTTAACCGTTTCTGCGTTGTCATCCGCTCTGGTATACAGAGCAGAGCCGCATTTATCGCACACATCCGCAACTGCAGGCGGATTGTGGCGGACGTGATAGGAAGCACCGCAAGCGCACACACGGCGGCCGCTCATGCGTTCCACGATCACGTCATCCGCAACGTCAATGCTGACAACAGCGTCGATGTTGCCTCCCATGGCATCCAGCGCCTCTGCCTGAGGCAGCGAACGGGGGAAACCATCGAGAATAAAGCCGTTTTTGCAGGCATCTGTTGCCAGATAGTCCTTGATAATTCCGATCACCACGGCATCAGGAACCAGCTTGCCTTCGTCCATAAAAGACTTGGCCTTAAGTCCCATCTCCGTTCCGTCAGCAATAGCGCGGCGGAGGGTGTCACCGGTAGAGATCGTCGGGATATTGAATTTCTCTGAAATCTTCACAGCTTGGGTACCTTTACCCGCGCCGGGAGCGCCCATTAAAATCAAATTCATACGTTGCCTCCGATGGAAGTAGCGAATCAATCAAGGAATCCCTTGTAGTTGCGCATTGCAAGCTGAGATTCCAGGCTGCGGAAGGTTTCCAAAGCAACGCCAACGACGATCAGCATCGAGGTACCGGCAAATGCCATACCCGAGAAGGTGATCGTACCGGCAGCAACGGAACCGGAAGAGCTTGTATTAGCAGCCACGATAGCCGTGTTGATGATGTTAACCAGCATGGGAACACCAGCAACGACTGCCAGGAACACAGCACCCAGCGTCGTGATACGACCCAGGATTTTCTTGATATAGTCGGACGTAGGCTTGCCGGGACGAATGCCGGGAACCGAACCACCCTGATTCTTGATATTATTCGCAACTTCAACGGGGTTGAAGGAGATCATAATATAGAAGTAAGAGAACAGGAAGATCAGAACGACGCTGACTACCAGGTAAGGCCAAGTAGCAGGGCTGAACCATTCGTTGGCGAACTTGTACATCCAGCTGTCTTCTTTGCAGAAGGATGCGATGGTTGCGGGAATCGAAGCGATCGAGCTTGCGAAGATGACGGGCATAACGCCTGCCATGTTCATCTTCAGAGGAAGATTGCTCGACTGACCGCCGTACATCTTACGACCAACCTGACGCTTAGCGTACTGGATCGGGATGCGGCGCTCGGATTCGGTGAACCATACGATAAGGAATACACTGGCGAGGGTCAGAGCAATCATCAGAACTGCTACGATCAAGCCCCACCAGCTGGTATGCCAGAAGTCTCTCGTTTCCGTGATCTCGGAGACGAAGCTGCCGAAATCGCCGCGAGGGAATACGATATACCAGGTCTGTACGAGCCAGTTGTAAATACCGGACAAAATGTTGACGAACAGGATCATGGAGACACCGTTGCCGATGCCCTTCTCGTTGATCTTTTCAGCCAACCACATGATCAGGGACGAACCTGCGCAGAAGCAAGCGATGATAACGATCGCGCCGAACCAGCCCTGACCGTTCTTGGTCAGATAGCTGCCGGTGGAGTTGCCCTTAAGCAGGAAGTAGTAGCCGATTGCGGTGATCAGCGACAAGCCAACCGTGGTGTAACGGGTAACGGCGTTGATCTTCTTACGACCGGCCTCGCCCTCCTTAGACCAGCGCTCCATGAAAGGCAGCGCAATGGTAAGGAGCTGAATAACGATGGATGCCGTGATATAGGGAGATACGTTCAGGGCGAACAGCGTACCTTGAGCCAGTGCGCCACCCGAAAGCAAATTCATATATCCAAGCAGGCCGTTCTGCATATCGAACGTAGCCTTCATGGCATCTGCGTCAACAAAAGGAACGGGAATGTTTGCACCCAGACGGTACAGAAGGAGAATCAGAAGGGTGAAGAGGATCTTACCTCTCAGCTCGGGGGTTTTCCACGCGTTTTTTAACGTCTGAATCATCCTTATGCCACCTCAGTCGTTCCACCAGCTGCTTCGATCTTTTCCTTAGCAGTTGCAGAAAAGACTGCGGCTTTAACGGTGACTTTCTTTGTAATTTCGCCGTTGCCGAGAATCTTAACGCCGTCCAGGACGTCGCGAATGATCTTAGCAGCCAGCAGTGCCTCAGCATCAACTACGGCACCATTTTCAAAGCGGTTGAGGTCACTTACGTTAACGATTGCATACTTCTTAGCGAAGCGGTTGGTAAAGCCGCGCTTAGGCAGCTTTCTGTAAAGCGGGATCTGACCGCCCTCGAAGCCGGGACGTACACCGCCGCCGCTACGAGCGTTCTGACCCTTGTGGCCCTTGCCTGCCGTCTTACCGTTACCGGAAGCGGGGCCGCGGCCCTTGCGGAAAGGCTTCTTTGCGGAGCCTTCTGCGGGAGAAAGTTCATGGAGTTTCATTGTTTTACCTCCTTACGCTTTTTCTACGGTTTCAACCGTAACCAGGTGAGACAAGACCTTGATCTTGCCCGCTACTGCTGCGTTTTCCTCAAGAACGATAGACTTACCGATCTTGGTCAAGCCCAGCGACTGAGCGGTTGCCTTCTGAGCGGGGAGCGTGCCAATCAGGCTCTTCTTCAAAGTTACCTTAATCATTGTTCGCCCCTCCTTATCCCTTCAGCTGCTCAACGGAGATATCACGGGTCTTAGCGACCTCCTCCGCACTGCGAAGCTGAGCAAGTCCCGCCATGGTAGCTTTTACCACGTTGGTGGGGTTATTGGAGCGCAGGCACTTCGCACGAATGTTGGAAATACCGGCAGCCTCCAGCACCGCTCTGACCTTACCGCCGGCGATGATACCGGTACCCTGGGCAGCAGGCTTCAGAAGAACCTTACCTGCGCCGAATACGCCGATAACCTCGTGGGGGATGGTCGTTCCCTTCAGGGAAACGGTGATCATATTTTTCTTTGCGTCCTCGATACCCTTGCGGATTGCTTCGGGAACCTCGGCTGCTTTGCCAAGACCGATGCCGACATGGCCGTTACCGTCACCGACTACCATCAGTGCGGCAAAACGAGCGATTCGACCACCCTTGACTGTCTTGCAAACACGGTTCAGAGCTACGAGATTCTCGTGGAGATCGAGCTCTGCAGGATTGATCTTATTCATTTTTTCCTCCAAATGATGTTCAATTTGTTTGATTGAACAGTGTACAAACCGGACTAATCTTTCGATTAGAACTTCAGGCCGCCCTCGCGAGCGCCGTCAGCCAATTCCGATACACGTCCGTGATACAGATAGCCACCACGGTCGAAAACGACTTCGGTGATACCCATGGCAACTGCCTTCTCGGCGATTGCCTTACCTACCTCGCGAGCAGCCTCTTTGTTGCCGCCATTGCCTTCAAAGCCCTTACCGTAGGTGGAAGCGCTGACCAGCGTCTTGCCGGCCTCATCATCAATGATCTGAGCACTGATGTTAGCGTTCGAACGGTACACAGCCAGGCGGGGGCAAGCAGCGGTGCCGGAGATGTGTGCTCTGACTCTCTTGTGTCTCTTGAGACGAGCCTTGTTACTATCTTTTCTAGAAACCATCTTTCAATTACGCTCCTTTCATTATTTACCCTTACCGCCGGCCTTACCTGCCTTACGGCGTACGACCTCGTCGGAGTACTTAACACCCTTGCCGTGATAAGGCTCAGGCTTACGCTTGGAACGAATGACAGCGGCGATCTGACCGACAACCTGCTTATCGTAACCCTTCACGATGATCGTGTTGGTATCCGGAACCTCGAAGGTAATGCCAACGGGTGCCTCTACCGTAATGGGGTGAGAGTAACCAAGGTTGAGCAGCAGATTCTTGCCCTGAAGTGCAACTCTGTAACCGACACCAACGATCTGCAGCGTCTTGGAGTAACCGGTGGAAACACCAACGATCATGTTCTCCAGGAGGGTGCGGGTCAGGCCGTGTGCGGCTCTGTTTTCAGCTTCATCATCGGGGCGAGCGACCGTCAGGACACCTGCGTCCAGGGTCAGCGTCATGTTAGCATTGAACTGCTGAGTAAGAGTTCCAAGGGGACCCTTCACGGTAACGACGTTAGCGTCGCCAAGCGTGACGGTAACACCTGCGGGAACTGTAATAGGCTTTCTACCAATTCTAGACATTTGTTCTACCTCCCGCTTCTCTTACCAAACAAAGGCAAGGACTTCGCCGCCGACATTCAGCTGGCGAGCTTTCTTGTCGGTCATGATACCCTTGGAAGTGGAAACGATTGCCACACCCAGGCCATTCATAACCTTAGGCATATCCTCGCAGGATGCGTAGATACGCAGACCGGGCTTGGACACTCTGCGGATACCGCGAATGACCTTCTGCTTGCCGGCGAGGTACTTCAGGGTGATGCGGATCGTGCCCTGCTTACCGTCGTCGATGATCTGGTAGCTCTTAACATAGCCTTCTGCGACAAGGATGTCCGCGATGGCCTTCTTCATGTTGGATGCAGGAACGTCAACAGTTGCATGCTTAGCGTTGCTAGCATTGCGGATTCTGGTGAGCATATCTGCAATTACGTCTGACATTTGCATAGTTTTTCTTCTCCTTTATGCAAGTTAAATTATCTTGCTGCCGAGGTTTTCCCTCGGCGGCATATCGGTGGTAAATCGTGTCTTGATTCCTTCCGATAGTTGGGAGTTTGTATTTTTTGCCACGAGCGCGTGGCGGGGAAACTGAATTACCAGGATGCCTTCTTTACACCGGGGATTTCGCCCTTGTAAGCAAGGTTACGGAAGCAG
>JAZLDE010000039.1:0-2430 GCA_045614625.1 Eubacteriales bacterium | reverse complement strand
CCACAAGGACGACAAGATCGTAGAAGTATGGCTCACCCGCGCAGAGGCACAGGACAGTGCCCTGCAGGAGAGCCTTGCGCCGTATTTTGCGCTTTTCAGAGCGCATAAATATTGGGTGGCGGTATTCAAGTCTGGTACCGGAGATCTGATCTCAGGCACGGCTGAGCTGTTACGCCAAAATCTCGGATTGCTAACGGATAGTGACGTGATCGAATAGGCGCAAAAAACAACGGGCAGGTGGCTTTGCTACCTGCCTGTTTTCACAATGTTTTCTGATTGTCAAAACTTACCGCTTGATTGTGGCATAGGGTGATGGTACAATGTCATTGAAAATACGAAGAAAGGAAAGATAACATGGTAGAACGCTTCAAAATAGCCGCCTATACAAGAATCTCGGTAGACGTAGAGCTCAACCGAGATAACACCAGTATTGAAAACCAAAAAGCCATCATCGGTGAATATTGCAAAATGAACTTCCCCGGCAGCGACGTGGATTACTTTGAGGACCGCGATTTCTCGGGCTATACCTTCGAGCAGCGCCCCGATTATATGCGAATGCGCCGCCTTTTGATGGAGAATCAATACGATATTCTTATCGTGAAGGACCTCTCCCGTTTTTCGCGCCGTACGGGTAAAGGGCTTGCGGAATTTGAGGATCTAATCGAGAAAAACATCCGCATCATTGCGATCGGTGACGGTGTGGATTATCCCTTGAAAAGCGATTGGATGAAGATCAAGCTTTACTTCTTCGTCAACGAAATGCCTGTTACCGATGCCAGCGAAAAGGTGACCGCAGTGATTGCCAACCGCCAAAGCAAGGGCGAATGGATCTGCTCGGTGCCCTATGGATACGTGATGACCAACACCAAGAAAATGACCTTTGAGGTGGATGAAGCGGCAGCCCAGGTCATACGCGAGATCTTCCGGCTCTATCTGAACGGTTGGGGCTACAAGCGTATCGCCAACCATCTCACCGCAAAGCATATTCCCACGCCACGTATGTGCGAGAAAATGCGAAAGGAAGCCGCAGGGGACGAATATCGCGGACGGGTGAAGGAGGCGTGGAGCATTGTCACGATCTCCGAAATTTTATGTAACGATTTCTATATCGGTACGCTACGCCAACGTAAATTTCACCGCAAAAAGATCAATGGGCAGGACGTGCCGTTGGAGGAGCATGAGCATCTCGTGTTCGAAGACCACCACACGCCCATCATCAGCTACGAGCTGTTCGCTCAGGTCAAGGAGCAATTAAAGCTACGTAGCACGGGCCATTACCGAGGGCAGAAAAAATACGCCAATCACTATTCGGGATTCCTGTTTTGCGGAGATTGTGGCGCACCGATGTTTTCGCGCAGTCGGCCCGATCTTGCAGCCTCCTATATCTGCGGCACCTATCACGCAAGAGGGCTTGCGGGATGTACCACGCACCACATTCGCACCGACGTGCTGGACAAGGCGTTAAAGTATTATATCAAAAAGATCATTACGGATTCGTCCGAAATGATAACGGAGCTGGAAAAGCAGCTTGCCAATGACACGAAAAGCACCATAGGAAGTGCCGACACGGCCGATATGATCAATCAGCAGATCGCAGAAGAACGTGAGGCACTGAAAATTATGATGCGGCAAAAAGTGCGGGATATTTCGCGTGCGGGAACCAATGCAGCGGTGTTGGAGCAGACCTATGACACGATGATCACCGAAAGCACCAACCGCATTGAAGGGCTTGAAAATCAGCTGATGATGGTGTTAAATGCACACAATACCATCGTTCGCGCCACAAGGCACACTCGCACGATACTGGATATTTTCCAAAAGATATTGAACAAAGAAAATCTGGAGAAAAAGGACCTTACGCTGATCCTTCAGCGCATCGTGATATACCAAGACAAGTTTGAGATCCAACTCAAGGAGGATGTGGAGCGCCTGCTGCGATGCAGCGAGGGCGAGGTCGAAATTCAGAACGGGGTTGCCGCCGCAAATTTTGATCAAGGCAGAGAAAATATCAAAAAAGCCACCGTAGGTGCCCCCTTGGTGGCGGTACAGTCCGCCGAAAAACGGTCGGACAAGGTTTTTTCTGTCCATGTTGTCAGTGTGGGCGACCCGCTTGAAATTTATACAGACCGTGAGGGGGAGGTCATTTTCAAAAAATATTCCCCCATTGGTGAGCTTGCCGCTTTTGCCGGCGAATATGCCGAGACCCTGCACAAGACCTGCGGGCTTTCGGTGGTGATCTGCGACCGTGACGCCGTGGTCGCCACGGCCGGTGTGCCCCGCAAGGAGTACGCTGACAAGCCCCTGTCGCAAGAGATGGAGCAGATCATTGAAGAACGCTCGCTGTTTTTGCCCAAGGCGGGTGAGGCAACGGTGACGGCTATTGCCGATGGCAACAGCCTGCCCGTTCGCTGTGCCATGCCCATTCTCAGC
>JAZLDE010000038.1:0-15887 GCA_045614625.1 Eubacteriales bacterium | reverse complement strand
TTTGCAAATTGACTCCGTCCCCCTCCCCCTTCTTCTCCACTATATTAGACTCAGGAGGTATATACCCCAAAAAAGATAGTCGCAGATAGCAAAAAGTCTTGCGGGTTTCTTAAGGGCATTAGGCCCTTAAGCTGACTTTCTTTCGCCATTTCTTTGTTCAGCGACAAAGAAATGGCATTTGCACCGGTACAGCGCAGCGCGCAGCTGTATGCGCGTCCGTAGGAGAAGTCGTTTGAGGTTTAGTATAAATAAAATAACCGGAGAGAACGTTTTCCATTCTCTCCGGCTTTTATTATTTGATCTTTCTACACTCCATATAATATCTCTTATCTTGCGCATGACCCATGGAAAACGTCTTGCGCGGAAGCGCCCCGTCATAGATCACCGAACGGAACAGCTGGGACTTCTCCATGCCGTCAAACAAAAATCCAATGGTGTTTGGCTGTCTGACCAGCACCGCGGTGGAATCCTCACCGTGTATGTAGTCGACCGATGCCTCGGGGTGCGTCGACAGATACTCGTCAATAAACGTCTGAAGCGTGCCGACCGTCAGCTGCTGAACGGGATGCGTGGCGGTAACGTGGTGCGAAGCATACAGCCCTCCCTCGGGCAGGGATACCAAGCATTTGATGCTTTGCGGCGCAGCGGTGCCGTTCAATGCGGCAAGGTAAGTGCGCAGACGATCCAGCACGTCGTTGGGATCAACGTCGAACATCACGCGGTAAATGGGCTCGAAGAACAATGCCTTGTCATGCAAATTGACGATCTCGACCAATGCGTAGCGAGCGGGGTGGGAAGCGGCGGCCTCGGCTCCGATCTTGGCCTTGATCTCTTCAAAGGCCGCCTTAGCCGTAGCCAGTGAGTGATTGCCGTCGCCAACGGCAAAGAGCAGCGGAGCGAGATTGGCATCGCCGTAACGGGCGGCCATGGCCTCGGGGGCAACGAGAGCCTCCAGCGCATCCAGAACGCTGGATTGCTCCTCCTTGGTCAGAAAATGCCCCTTGATGTGACCGCCGTTCAGCATCAGATCGGTATCGTAAGCGATTTCACGGGAGGAATTGCCCTTGAACAGCGGCTCAAGAACGGTTGCATCGGGATCGTCGATAAGAAGCATAACGTGGGGCATTTCCAGCGGCGCGTCGCGACGGACGGCCACGCGGGGCGGAATGCGCTCGAGCACCGTGCCCTCGGTGGCGCGGATGAGCGAGGTCGCGCCCTTTTGATAGTCGTATTGTTCCAGATCGATCATGGCAACGAGTCCGTGGCGCACGGCGCCCTCAAGCTGGGTGCGCTCCACTGCGATCATGGCGCTTTCGTGGCAGATCAGATGGTGAGCCAGTGCCTCGTCCATAGCCGCGTGAATGGCGGGAAGACGCTCGGCGGTCTCGGATAAGTAGACCTCGGGCAACATCATACGCAAGGTGGAGGGGGCGTCGCCGACCAGCGCGTCGGCTTGTTGCCAGTAGTAGGGTTCGCTCGTAAACTGGTCGCAGGCGATCGTTGCCCAGCGACCTTGCTCTATCATATTGCGTGCAGGCAGCAGTATGTCTGCCGGCAGACAGCAATTATATTTCATCAGCAGAGCTCCTTTCAAAAAAATGTGCGCGGCGGCGAAATGTCGGTTGACAGCGCGGCGCGGCTGTGCTACAATAATTATACGATATTTTTGTCTGAAAATCAAGACTTACTGCATATTTTGAGGAGAGAAAACGATGTTACTCTTTTTCTTGCGTCACGCAGACCCTATTTATTCGCCCGATCAGCTCACACCGCTGGGGCATCGTCAGGCCGAAGCATTGGCCAAGCGCCTGAGCGCGTATGGGTTGGATCGCATTTATTCATCGACGGCCAAACGGGCCATGCAGACGGCGCAGCCCACCTGCGAGATGCTCAAAAAGGACATGACGACGCTGGATTGGTGCCACGAGAACCATGTCTGGGATGAGCTGACCGTGACCGACGAGGCGACGGGACACCTGACGTGGTGCTTTTATCATCAGCCCACTGCCAAGGTGCTCATCAGTCCCGAGGTGCGGGCGTTGGGCAGGGAATGGTACACCCACCCCGCCTTTGCGAGTACCCGATACGGCGAAGGCATGAAGCGGGTGCAGCGCGAGTGTGACGCTTTTATGCTGGCGCTTGGTTACCGTCATGACTACGACGCGTGTGCCTATGTTGCGGAGCGACCCAACGACGAGCGGGTGGCGCTGTTTGCCCACCACGGCTTTGGTGTGGCGTTTTTGAGCTGTCTGCTTGATATTCCGTATCCCGAAATGGCGCTGCGTTTTGATATCGGGCACTCGAGCATGACGGTGATCGATTTCACCGAAAAGGACGGCATCGTCATTCCCAAGGTGCTTCAGCTGTCGAACGACTCCCACCTGTGGCGAGAGGGACTGCCGACCAAGTATCAGAACAGGATCTATTTTTAATGGAGGAACGAAATGAGACCTGAACCAAAACCAAAAGGTGCGCCGCCCCGCTCAAGACAAGAGGAGCCCAGAGACGGTATTCCGCGCCCCAAACGACTTTCCGAGGTGCCGCACTATCTGTGGCTGGTCATCGGCGGATTTTTGAAAAGGCTACTGTATATTACGCGCTTGGTTTGGGAAACGGGACCGTGGATCTTGTTTTTCCTTGTATTCATGGCGTTGTTCAACGGCTTTATGCCCGTGCTGGGCTCGTTGATCTCCAGCCGTGTGCTCAACGAGCTGCAGGCTGGCTTTGGACAGTCTGTCGACCGAGCGCTGTTTTTGGCATCGCCTATTTTTGCCATGCTGATCGTACTGTTTTCCTATCGTATCATCAATGCCGTACTTGATCGCATCAAATCAGCCACGACGCGTATTGCAGGCGAACGGGTGGTTCGTCATATCCGCTTGAAGATCATGCACAAGGCCAAGGCCATTGATCTGGCGGCCTATGATTCCCCCGCCTTTTACGAAAAGCTGGAGAACGCCAACCGTGAGGCAGGGCATCGTCCCATTCAGACGCTGTCGTCCACGCTGGGACTGGTCAGCACCATGATCGGTCTGATCTCGTATATCGTCATTTTGTTCCGAGCTCCCGGCATGTGGTGGTCGGCGCTGGTCATCATGGCGGTGTCGATTCCCTCGGCCATCATTACCTTTACCTATCGACATAAAAACGTCCGCTATATGCGTTGGCGCTCCAAGGAACGCCGCCAGATGGATTATTATTCGGGGCTCATGGTCAACAAGGATATGGTCAAGGAGCTTCGCTTGTACGATCTGTCCGATACCTTTATCGACCGATACGACGATGCCTTTGAGCGCTATTACAAGGGCATGCGGCGCTTGATCATCGGCGAGGGTGGCTGGCACGTGGGGTTTGCGCTGATTTCCTCCGTGGTCAACTGTATTTTCTTTGCTATGATCGCCTACCGCGTCTTTACGGGCGAGATCATGATCGGTGATTACACGCTGCTCACGGGGGCGCTGACCTCCATTGCCGGCAGTGTTTCCACCTTGATCTCGGCCTCCTCGACGGTCTATGAGGGTACGCTGTTCATCGACAATCTAATGACCTTTATGGACTACGAGCAGACCATCGCGCCTCGTATTGCCACACCTCTCAAGGTGCGCCACGGTGAGCAGCATACCATCGTGTTTGATCACGTGTCCTTCCGTTATCCCGGTACCGAGCGCGACGTGCTCAAGGACATCAACATGACGCTGGTTCCGGGCGAGAGTCTGGTTCTCGTTGGTTTGAACGGTGCGGGTAAAACGACGCTGCTCAAGCTGCTGACAAGATTGTATGACCCGACCGAGGGACGCATTTTGCTTGACGGTGAGGATCTGCGCGACTACGATGTGCAGGATCTTTACCGCATGTTCGGCATCATCTTCCAGGACTTTGGAAAGTATGCCGAAAGCGCGGGGGAGAACATTCATTTCGGTAATATCAGCAAGCTGATGGAGGAAAAGGAGCTGCGCGAGGCAGCCGAGGCCTCGGGCGCGGCTGAGTTCATCGATGCCTTCCCCGAGGGCTATGCGACGCCGCTGATGCGTATTTTCGAGCAGGAGGGTATGGAGCTCTCGGGTGGACAATGGCAAAAGCTGGCCATCTCCCGCGCATTTTACAGCGATTGCGACGTGCTGATCTTGGACGAGCCGACGGCGGCGTTGGATGCGCTTGCTGAGCAGGAGATCTACAATCAGTTTGACCGCCTGCGTCAGGGGAAGACGACCATTTTCGTGTCGCACCGACTGTCCAGTGCGACGGTTGCTTCCAAGATCGTGGTGCTGGAATACGGCACCATCATCGAAGAGGGGAATCACCGCACGCTCATGCAAAAGCAGGGAAGGTACTTTGAGCTGTTCAGCACGCAGGCCGCCCGCTACAGAGAAGACGTTTGAATTTATGAAACAGGTAGGAGAGCTTCCTTTGAGGCTCTCCTGCTTTTTTTGATGCGAAAATGTCATTAAATGACGGTTGCTTTGCAAAAACTTGCAAAAATCCGCAAATTCGATTGACATTTGTGCTTGAAAGGAATATAATATAATCTGTATATTCATGTGATCTCAATTGAGAAATAAAATGAAAGATGTGAAAGGAGACAGACATGCCGAACGATTTATTACGACAGATGGAAGGGGGCATGGCATCTTTTTCCAAGGGACAGCGTCGCATTGCAACCTATATTATGGAGCACTATGAAAAGGCAGCGTATATGACTGCCGCTAAGCTGGGAGAAACGGTCAACGTGTCCGAATCGACCGTCGTGCGCTTTGCGACTGAGCTGGGCTTTGAGGGATACCCCGAGTTTCAGCGCGCCATGCAGGGCATCATCCGCAACCGCCTGACCGCCTTCCAGCGCATTGAAGTAACCAACCATCTCATCGGCGACGGAGACGTAGTCGATAAGATTTTGACCTCCGATGCCGAAAAGATTAAGCACACGGCCGAGGAGTTGGACCGCGATGCGTTTGATCGCGCAGTCGAGGCGCTGCTGAGCGCGCGCCAGATCTATATTATGGGCGTTCGCTCGTCCTCGCATCTGGCGGGATTTTTGGATTCGGGTCTGCGCCGTATGTTTGATAACGTCAAGGTCATTCAGTCGACTGCAGGCAGTGAGGTGTTCGAGCAGATGATCAGCATCGGCAAGGAAGACGTGCTGGTGGCCATCAGCTTCCCGCGCTATTCCAGACGTGTGGTTACGGCGGTGGAGGTTGCTCACAATGCAGGCGCGAACGTCATCTCGCTGACCGACTCGCAAAACTCGCCCATCGCTCCGCACGCCGACCAGCTGCTGACGGCGCATACCGACATGGCGTCCTTCGTGGACTCGCTCGTTGCACCCTTAAGCATTATCAATGCGCTGATTGTTGCGCTCTCTCTCAAGAAGCAGAACGATCTGACCGAGCGCTTGCACCGTCTTGAGCAGATCTGGCAGGAATACGAAGTATATGACACGTCCAAGTGAGATGCAGACGCGGGTGATCGTCGTCGGCGGCGGTGCCGCGGGTATGATGGCGGCGCTCACGGCAGCGCAAAACGGTGCGGAGGTGACGTTGGTTGAGCGCACGGGGCGCTTGGGGCGCAAACTGCGTATTACGGGCAAGGGACGTTGCAACGTCACCAACGATTGCGACACCAATGAATTTCTTGCCAACGTCATGACCAATCCTCGCTTTATGTACACCGCGCTCAGTCGCTTTTCAACGGCCGATACCAAGGACTTTTTTGAGTCGCGAGGCGTGCCGCTCAAGACGGAGCGTGGGCGCAGGGTGTTTCCCGTGTCCGACCGTGCGGTCGATATCGTTGCTGCGCTGGCTGATGCCTGTCGCGAGGCGGGCGTTCACGTTGTGTATGAGCGCGTAACATCGTTGCTGATCGAGGATGGTGCGCTGTGCGGCGTGACCACCACGGGCAGTGAGCTTCGCGCTGATGCCGTGATCGTCTGCACGGGCGGAAAATCCTATCCGCTGACGGGCTCGGACGGCGACGGCTACAAGCTGGCCGAGCAGGCAGGGCATAGCGTCACGGCGCTGAGTCCTTCGCTCGTCCCCATTACGGCCGAGGGCAATCTTTGCCCCTCACTTCAAGGGCTGTCGCTCAAAAACGTGCGCCTTTCGATTGTTTCAACGGCCAATGGCAAAACAGTGTTTGAAGATTTTGGCGAGATGATGTTCACCCATTTCGGGCTGACGGGACCGATGGTACTGTCGGCCTCGGCGCATCTGCCCGACATCGCTCCCGGTAAGTACGAGGCGGTGATCGATCTTAAGCCCGCGCTGGACGAGAAAACACTGGATGCTCGAATTCTGTCCGATTTTGATAAGTACAAAAATAAAGATTTCGCCAACGCGCTGGGCGATCTTTTGCCCCAGAAGATGATCCCCGAGGTCATCCGGTTGTCGGGCATCGACCCTCACGTCAAGGTCAATGCCGTGACGAGAGAGCAGCGTCGCGCACTTGTGGCGTTGCTCAAGGGGTTGCGCGTCAAGCTGCGCGGCTTTCGCCCCATCGAGGAGGCCATCGTCACCCGCGGTGGCGTCAGCGTGCGCGAGATCAACCCCAAGACGATGGAATCCAAGTGCCTGCCCGGGTTGTTTTTTGCGGGCGAGGTGCTGGACGTAGACGCCTACACGGGAGGATTTAACCTTCAGATTGCCTTTTCTACTGCCGTTGTGGCGGGCGAGAACGCGGCGTGGGGTGGGGGAGAATAAGTTAGTCTTATTTTTGCAACTTCTTCTTGAGGCTCGCCCGGCTACGCGCGCTCGCTGATGGCGAATGCCACGCTCATTTATGAGCAAAAACTCTTGCCCTCTACGCCTGCCACGCGTGTTGACAAGACTTGAAGCACCGTAGAAAACAAGATATGTTTATCTCGTCTTTATCCTTGTAGCGCGGCACGGAAAAGGGAGGTCCCGGAAGGAACGTCCGGGCTGATTTTCTTTGGTACTTTCTTTGTTCAGCGACAAAGAAAGTACATCAAATGGAACAGCGCAGCGCGAAGCAGTATGCGCGTCCGTAGAAGAAGTAGTTTGAAATTCAGATTTTTCCATATAAATTATAGAAGGAGAACTTCCGCCATGATCCAAATTGCCATCGACGGCCCCAGCGGCGCGGGCAAAAGCACCGTTGCCAAGGCCCTTGCCAAAAAGCTGGGCATCGTATACGTAGATACCGGCGCGCTCTACCGCACCATCGGCTACGCCGCCGTTTCCCGCGGCATCAGCACCAAGGACGCCCTCGCCCTTGAAGCCCTGCTGCCCGATATTCACATTGACGTAAAGTATGAAAACGGCGTGCAGTGCGTCTATCTCAACGGTGAAAACCTCGGCGACCGCACCCCCCGCCCCGAGATTTCTATGGCCGCCTCCGACGTGTCGGCCATTCCCGCCGTGCGTGCCTTCCTTTTGGACACCCAGCGCGATATCGCCCGCCGCAACAGCGTCGTGATGGACGGCCGTGACATTGGTACGGTCATTTTGCCCGATGCCGACGTCAAGGTCTTTATGGTCGCCTCGGCTGAGGCGCGCGCGCTTCGCCGTACCAAGGAGCTGGAGGAGAAGGGCATGCCCGCCAACTACGAGGACGTGCTGCGCGAGATGAAGGAGCGCGACGCCCAGGACAGCGGACGCGCCATCGCCCCCGCCATTCCCGCGCCCGATGCCATTCATCTGGATAACTCGGGCATGAGCGTGGAGGAGTCGGTCGATGCGGTGATCAAGCTGATCGAGCCGCATATGGATAAGCTCCACGCGTGATACTATGAGAAAAAACGGAAAAGAAAGCATGAAGCAAACAAACAAGCAACAGAGCATCACTGAAAAGCAGGACAAGGAAATCAAGGGCTCGGCCTTTTACGGCGGCATGCACCGCCTGCTCGCGCGCTTCTTCTTGTGGCTGTTCCGCGTCCGCGTGCATTACGTTGAGCGCGAGCCTGAGGGGGAGAACTATCTGCTGTGCAGTAACCATCTCTCAGCCGTTGACCCTATTTTATTGGCGGCTGCCCTTCACAAGCAACAGCCGCATTTTATGGCTAAGAAGGAGCTGTTTAAAATTCCGCTTCTGTCGTCGGTCATCCGCGCCTTCGGTGCCTATCCCGTAGACCGTGCGGGCGACGTCGGGGCGATTAAAACCTCGATTGCGCTCCTCGAGAGCGGCAAGTGCGTCGGCATGTTCCCACAGGGTACTCGCTGTCGCGGCCGTGCACCGAGAGAGACGATGGAAACGGTTAAGAATGGCGCAGGTCTTCTGATCGACAAAACGCACGTCACCGTTCTGCCTGTCTGCATGAAGACAAAAAAGAACAAGCTGAGCCTGTTCTGCGGCGTGGATATTATTTTCGGTGAGCCGATCCCCTACGAAACGCTCGCATCTGCTGAGCCGCTGACGGATGCCACGCATCACGTTCGTCAGGCTGAATATTCGCGCATGTCGCACGAGGTGTTCGAGCGCATTTGCACGCTTTACGAGGAGACTGACCAATGAATCGTAACGAAAGCAATGCGGCCGTGACGGTTGCCAAGTACGCGGGCTTTTGCTTTGGCGTGCGTCGCGCGACCGACACGCTGGAAAAGCTATTGGAAAATCGCCGCGACGGCGAGCGCGTAGTGACACTGGGCGAGCTGATCCATAACGGCATCTATAACGCCCGTATGGCCGCGCGCGGTGTTCAGACGATCGAAGCCGGCGAGCTTGAGGTGCTGATCGACTCGGCGTGTGAAGAGAGCCCCGTGGCATTGCTTATTCGCGCCCACGGAATCTCTGTGCAGCTTCGCCGTATCATCGAGCAGGGCAGTGCGCAAAATCCGCATTTTCGTTTTGTGGATTGTACCTGTCCTTACGTGGCGCGTATCCATAAAATCGTGCAGGAAAATTGTCTGCCTGATTGTCAGCTTATTGTCTTTGGCGCTCAAAATCATCCCGAGGTTGAGGGAATATTGAGCTGCTTTGATGGCGAAAAGCACGTTTTCCACTCGGCGGATGAGTTTTATGCCTCGATGGAGCAAAAACAGTGCAACGATGTTTGTCAAAAACGCCCAATCGTTGTGGCTCAGACAACCTTTTTTTTGGCCGAATGGCTGAAATGCCAAGAAATTATCAAAAAACTATATACAAATGCGTTAATTTTTGATACAATATGTAATGTTACGGATTTGCGGCAAACCGAGGCAAAAGCCATGGCGCGCACGCATGATTTGATGATTGTTGTCGGCGGTAAACAGAGTTCCAATACTCAAAAACTGGCGCTGGCATGTCGGTCAGAAGGCGTGCGGACGTTGCTTGTGGAAGATGCGAGCGAGCTTGTCCGTCAGATATCGCAACCCTACGAAAGAGTAGGTATTGTCGCCGGTGCATCGACACCGAACGACGTAATAGAGGAGGTATACAAAACCATGAGCGAAATGGAAAATTTCGAAACACTACTGAAAGATTCTTTCAAAACTTTAAATACAGGAGATGTTGTTACCGGCGTTGTTGAGCACGTTAGCGATACTGAGCTTCAGCTTGATCTGGGCGCAGGCGTTACGGGTTACATCAAGGCAGAGCAGATCACGGACGATCCTTCGGCTAAACTGACGGCCCTGTATAAGAAGGGCGACGAGATCGAAGCATTCGTTATCCGCGTCAGCGATATCGAGGGCGTCGCAGAACTCTCCAAGAAGAGAGTTGATTCGGACAAGAACTGGCAGAACATCGTTGCAGCTGCTGAGACCCACGAGGTTCTCGAGGGTAAGGTCGTTGAGGCTGTTAAGGGCGGCGTTCTGGTACTGACCAACGCAAACCGCGTTTTCGTTCCCGGCTCGCAGACCGGCGTTCCCAAGGACGGTGATCTGAGTGCTCTCGTTGGCACGGAAACCAAGATCCGCGTGCTTGAGATCAAGCCCGGCAAGAAGGCCATCGGTTCTATCCGCTCCGTCCTGCGCGATGAAAAGATCGCGAAAGAGGCTGAGTTCTGGGCAACCATCGAAGAAGGCAAGACCTACACCGGTGTTGTTAAGAGCTTGACCAAGTTCGGCGCATTCGTTGATCTGGGTGGCGTTGACGGTATGGTTCACGTAACCGAGCTGTCCTGGAAGCACATCAGCAAGCCTGAGGACGTTGTTGCCATTGGTGACGTTATCACTGTTTTCGTTAAGAGCTTCGATGCAGAGAAGAAGAGAATTTCGCTGGGCTACAAGACCGATGCTACCAATCCTTGGAACATCTTCACCTCCCAGTATGCTATCGGCGACGTAGCTACCGTTAAGATCGTTAATCTGATGCCTTTCGGTGCATTTGCAGAGATCGTTGACGGTGTTGACGGTCTGATCCACATTTCTCAGATCGCACAGCAGCGCATCGCTAAGCCCGCTGACGTTCTGGAGATCGGCCAGACGGTTGACGCTCGTATCGTAGACATCGACTACGAGAAGCAGAAGGTCAGCCTGTCCATCCGCGTTCTGCTGGACGAGGCTCAGGCAGAGGCTGAGGCTATGCCCGAGGAGATCGCAGAGGAAGAAGCTCCCGTTGAGGAATAATTCTTTGAACATAAAAAAGCGTATCGTCATTGACGATACGCTTTTTTTCGTGTGGGGGAAGGGGGGTTACAGATGCTCCTCTTGACGCGCACACAGCGTTGCGCGTGCGCTGTGCTGGCTTTTATGGCCCCTTCTTGGCACGCCCCAAGAAGTGGCCATAAAAGGCGCCAAAGGGCCTAATGCCCTTTGGATTCCCGCAAAGCCTTGCTCTTTTACTATCTTTTGGTGGTTACCAAAAGGCGTTTTGGTATCTGCAAATTTCGCGTCGGCAAATCCAAAGATTTGCCTCCTACTGCAAGCAGCCTATTATCTCTCATTTCACACCGCGCCGCACTTCAACGTGGATCAAGAGAAAAACATAAAAACTCATACTGCAGCGCCGGACGGAACTTATCACGCGCGGCGGGCGAGGGAGCAAAATCGTTTTTGTTTGAGATTTAGTTGAACCGGAGGGCGTCGCAGACAGCGAAAAGATCTGCCTTTGCTCGTTGCGTGCTACTCCCGTGTTTGCGAGTTCCTTCAACTCGCAAACGCAAAAGCTGAGGCAGCATCACTTCGCGAAAAGATGAGCAGAGCGACCAATTCGGCGGAGCCGAAATAGCGCCGCGACCTTTTTGCGCTCGGGGGTTCCAAGGGGTATTAGACCCCTTGGCTGATTTTCTTTCGTCCTTTCTTTGTTCAGCGACAAAGAAAGGACATCCATGGCGGTACAGCGCACGCGCGAAGCAGTGTGTGCGTCAAAAGGAAAAGCTGTTTGATATTTCAAATGTCCCCCTCATGCCCTCTCTATAAAAAAATCTTGACATGTCAACATTTTAGAGGTATAATATCCATATATGACCAAACCCCATCGACCTTTGGACATAAGGAGATTTTCAAATGGATCAAGCAAAAAAGAAACAGAAAAAGCCGTGGCGCCGTCTGCGTCACCGCATTTACCGCATCCTGTTCAGTTGGCCGGTATTTATATATACAAGGCTGGCATATCACATCCACGTAGAAAAATTCAAACGGGCCAAAAAAGAACAGTTCTTCCTTTTGATGAACCATCAGACTGCCTTTGACCAGTTTTTCGTGGAAATGGCCTTCCGCTCGCCTGTATATTATGTCGCGTCCGAAGATCTGTTTTCCAAGGGGTGGCTGTCGCGTATCATCGAGCACGTGGTTGCTCCCATTCCGATCAAAAAGTCGGTGACAGACATGAAGGCGGTCAAAACCTGTGTGCGAGTCGCCAAAGAAGGCGGCACGATCGCTATCGCTCCCGAGGGTAACCGCACCTACAGCGGCGTGACCGAGAGCATCAAGCCCTCCATCACGGGGCTGATCCGTTTGCTTCGCATCCCTGTGGCCATTTTCCGCATTGAGGGCGGCTATGGCGTACATCCCCGCTGGAGCGACGTGATTCGCAAGGGTAAGATGCAGGCCTACGTTTCGCGCGTGATCGAGCCTGCCGAATACGCGTCCATGACGGACGACGAGCTGTTCGATGTGATCAGCCGCGAGCTGTATTGCGACGATACGACGCTTAAGGGTGAGTATCACCACAAAAAGTGCGCCGAATATCTCGAGCGCGCCATGTACGTCTGCCCCGATTGCGGGCTGTCCGAGTGGGAGAGCCACGGCGACGTGATCCATTGCAAAAAATGCGGACAGAAAGTGAAATATTTGCCTGATCTGACCCTTGAGGGGCTGGATAAGCCGTTCCCGTTTACCTACGTCAAGGATTGGTACCGCTATCAGGAAAAATTCATTTGCGATTTGGATCCGCAATCTTATACCGATGCGCCCGTCTACGAGGACAAAGCGGCGCTTGCGCGCGTCATCCTCTACAAACACAAGGAAAAGATCGCCGACGAGGTGACGGTACGCTTGTGGGGTGACCGTATGCAGCTGATCGGCGAGGGTGTGGATATCGCGTTGCCCTTTGACGAGGTTAGCGTTATGTCGGTGCTTGGAAGAAACAAGCTCAATATCTATATTGGCGAGGATCTGTATCAGCTCAAGGGCGGCAAGCGCTTCAACGCGGTCAAATACGTGAATTTCTATTACCATTACGATAACGTGAAAAAAGGAGTAGCATATGGAGAACTTCAATTTTTGGGACTTTGAGGTCTGGGGCTTTATCAACCTGATCGCAATCCTGCTATTCAGCCTGTTGGTTGCCAACCTGCTCAAAAAATCAATCAAGCCGTTGCGTATGTCGCTCATTCCTACCTCGGTTCTGGGTGGTATCATTTTGCTTTTGGCTTCGGTCATTTATCAGACCGTCACGGGCGAGCTGCTGTTTGACACCGCGTTTTTCGGCGGCAGCGGTATGGCTACCATGGAGGTCATCACCTATCATTGCCTGGCGCTCGGCTTTATCGCCACGACCTTCCGCTCCAAGCGCCGTCAGAAGGGCATGCGCCGCACGGTCGAGGTGTTCAATACGGGCGTGACGACGGTTTCTACTTATTTGCTGCAGGGCATTCTTGGTATGGGTATTACCATGATCGCCGCCTTTATCATCAAGGATTTCTTTTCCGCCGCGGGAATTCTCTTGCCCTTTGGCTACGGTCAGGGCACGGGTCAGGCGCTTAACTACGGTAATATTTATGAGACGGAGCACGGTTTTGTCGGCGGTCGCAGCTTTGGACTTACCGTAGCGGCACTGGGCTTTATGAGCGCTGCGATCGGCGGTGTCATCCATTTGAACATTCTCAAGAAGAAGGGCAAGATCACCATTGCCGAGGAGGAGGGCGCCGAGTCCATGAGCGCCGAGCAGATTCAGAGCCCCGATGAGATCCACATGAACGGCAGTATTGACAAGATGACCGTTCAAATTGCCATTATATTGGCGGTCTATATGATGGCGTACGGTGCAATTTGCCTTTTGAGCTTGTTGTTGCCCGGCTTTAAGTCGGTGCTGTACGGCTTTAACTTCTTGCTTGGTGTTTTGATGGCCACTGTGCTCAAGTGGGTGCTGGATATGCTCCGTCGCGCCAACGTTGTCAAAAAAGAGTACGTCAATCCCTTTTTGATGAACCGTATGGGCGGCTTCTTCTTCGATCTGATGATCGTCGCGGGCATCGCGGCCATCCGTCTGGATTATATCAAGCAGTACTGGCACGTGCTGCTTATCCTCGGCGTCGTAGGTGCGGTGTCGACCTACTGGTACAACCACTACGTTGCAAGAAAACTGTTCCCTCGCTACTGCGAGCAGCAGTTCATGGCCATGTACGGTATGCTGACGGGTACGGCCAGCACGGGTATGATCTTGCTTCGCGAGGTCGACGGCGATTTCAAAACGCCCGTTGCGGACAATCTGGTCTATCAGAACCTGCCTGCCATTGTTTTCGGTTTCCCCATGATGCTGTTGGCGACCTTGGCACCCAAGCAACCCATCCTTACCTTTATCATTCTGGTCGCGTTCTTTATCGCGATGAACGTGATCCTATTCCGCAGTAAGATTTTCCGCCGCCGCAGAAGACGCCGCACGACGGGCAAGGAGAAGTGACATGATCTATACGCTGACCTTCAATCCTGCCTTGGATTACGCGGTCTACGTGCCCGACTATACCACGGGCAAGACCAACCGCTCCTCGCGAGAGCAGCTGGATTTTGGCGGCAAGGGCATCAATGTGTCCTACGTGTTGCACCAGCTGGGCGAGCCGACAGTGGCGCTTGGCTTTGTGGCAGGCTTTACAGGACAGGCGCTGTGCGAGATGCTGGAACGCACGGGCGTGAGCTGTGACTTTGTCGAACTGAAAAGCGGGCTGACTCGTATCAACGTCAAGATCAAGTGTGACGATGAAACTGAGATCAACGCCGCAGGCCCTGAGATCTCCGAGGACGCGCTGGAGGAGCTTTACGCCAAGCTGGATCGCATTGGCGAGGGGGACGTACTGCTGTTGGCAGGAAGTGTGCCCTCGTCGTTGCCAAAGAATATTTATGAAACCATCCTTTCGCGTCTGCAGGGGCGTGGCATCCACGCTGCGATCGACGCCGAAGGGCAGCTGCTCTTGAACGTGCTCAAGTACCGTCCCTTGCTCATCAAGCCAAATCGCGCCGAGCTGTGCGGTCTTGTGGGCAGGGAGCTGACAAGCGATGCTGACGTGGAGAGCGCGGCGCGAGAGCTGCAAACCCTTGGCGCGCGCAACGTGCTCGTGTCACTGGGGGGCGACGGTGCTCTTCTTTTGGACGAGCAGGGAAGCGTCCATCGCGCGGGTGCGGTCGGCGGCAAGCCGATCAATACGGTCGGCGCGGGCGACTCGATGGTTGCGGGCTTTCTGTCGGGGCTCGGACGAGGCTATGATTATGCACTGCGTCTGGGACTTGCCGCAGGCGGTGCGACGGCCTGCTCGCCAAAGCTTGCAACGAGAGAAGAAATCGAGCAGTTAATGAAATGAGAAAAAAGGGAATTCGCAAAGGGCGTGCACACTTAGCGGGGAAATCACGAATAAATTTGCTTTATTTGATTCGCAGTAAACAACTAATAAACGCCGACAGATTTTTACAAAAAACTGTCGGCGTTTATTAGTTCGATAATTTGGTATTTATTAATCATTCTTGTTTTTGATTTTACGCTTAAATTTAACAAGTCCGAGCAAAGACCATAACTCGCACCATACAAAGAGGATGAAACTATAAAGAAAAGTTTCGTTATCCTTGATAAACAAGATAAGATAAGGTAAAGATATTAGCAATGACTGATAAAAGGTAAAAAGAACACGAAACCTTTCTCCTGATAAACAACGCTTTGAGTACACGAGGCACATTGCAGGGACAATAATTAGGCAGTAGAATATTATACCGCATAAGATAATTACTACTCCTCCATATCCTGTACCGTCACCATTTCCACAAACACCTAATACACCGATGAGTAAAAATATAACGATAGAAATGATTGCATAAGCAATGGGAAACAACCACTTTTTCATTGAGAAACACCTCTTTTTGTCAAATTCTTATTTATCGTTCTGTTTATCGCCAGTTTCTCATTTGTATTACAAATGCTTCGGGCAAAGCCCATACCCCTCTATTCTTCTGTGTATAATTCGTCATAATACCAACGAATCGGGTTTTCATATATATACTTTACGTGTTCTTCATAGTCATCGCGGTTACGAACTATATGGTCGTTAAAACGAGCTTGCCAAATGTTTTCGCCATACTCCTTATTGCAAAAGCGCTTGAATGTCGATACAAATTGAGAGCACGCGTTGTTCGCTCTTTCAACATTTGTAGGGACAGGCGTCCTCGACTGTCCGTTATCGGTCTTGTTTTTATTTTCCTTTAACCAAAGCAAAAGATGGATGTGGTTAGGCATTATTACATATTTTTCAACCGACAAATGCTCATAAAAATCATTTAATTGTTTTATGTATTTATCAGCAATTTCTCCGTATC
>JAZLDE010000037.1:0-1854 GCA_045614625.1 Eubacteriales bacterium | reverse complement strand
CAGCTGCTCAAAGATGTACTGCTTATCTTCCTCGGAGATGTCGGGGTTGTTCTTGACAGTCTTAGCGTATACGCCATACTCATGCTCTGCAGCCAGCTTCATCTCGCCCTTGACCTCGGTGAACTTCTCACCGGGAACCTTGCAAACGGGGCACTTTTCGGGTGCGCTCTCACCCTCATGGACGTAACCGCAAACGGGGCAAACAAACTTTTTCATAATCAAAATCCTCCTAAGTATTTGGTAAAATTTATTTTTTTATTTTTGGGATATCAAAAATTCACTCGGACAATGCTCCTCTGAAAGCATCATCTCCAGCGTCACCGCCTCAAGGTCACGCGCCAAGCGCGCGCTGACGGCGGCAAACAGGCAATGAAAGCGGCATGAGCCCTTGTCATAGCCCATGCGGGAACAGAAGAAATCCTCCTCCTGGCAGCGGTTGATGGCGATGGGACCGTCGATCAGCTCCACGATGCGGCGCACCGTGATGTCGCTTGGCGGCAGCGCCAGCGCGTAACCGCCACGCTTGCCTCTCACCGCTCTCACAACGCCACCCTGCAACAGCTGTCGCAGGATCTTCAGGGTGAACTTAGGAGAAACAGCCACGCTCTCGGCGATACTTCCTGCGTCGGTCACGTCGCCCGTTTTGCCCAGCAGCCAAACGATACGCAGCGCGCCGTCTGCTTCTCTGGTCAATCCGATCATGGCCTTCCCTCCTGTCCTGTTCCTTATTACACTACCATTATAGTATACTTTTGCGCATTTGTCAAGAGGTTTTTGAAAAATAATTATACTTTTTTTGTAGAAATTAAAACCAAGCAAAAAAAGAAGCCTTTTCTCACGAAAAGACTTCCTTTCTATATAGGTCACTCGACGTCCTCAACGACCTTTTCGGGGCGCTCGTCCAACGCCTCGGGGTGCTCGATGAGCTTTTTGATGTACTTGAATGCGCTGGCGTAATAGAAGCCGTCACAGATACGCTCATCGGTGACGACCTTGAGGTCGACGTGGCGGCGCTTGAAGACGTTGCCCTCGCGGTCCATGACCAGCTTGTAATATTTCTTACCGAAGGCCAGAAAAACGGGCAGGTTACCAAAGTCGTAGATGTGGTGGTAGATGGCGGGGATACCGAGCGAGCCCATGCTGGTGATGATCATAGAGCCGTAGAAGGGCAGATCGGGCAAAAGGACCACGTTGTGGTAGTCAAACCACTTCACCAGGCCCACCACGCCACGCAAAATCAGGCGGGGAAACTTAGTAAAGAAGTCCATGATCTTATCAAAGTCACTCTTGGAGGCGGCATCCTCCTGATTTTCCTGCACGAGCCGGTTGAATTTCTCGTAGATCTCGGCCGCCGTATCGTCGGGCGCGAAGGTGACCTTGATGCAGGTATCGGGCTCGTCCAGCTTCATGCTCTTTTTGATGGTCATGACAACCGTAATCTCGGTTCTGGCAAAGATGCGCTGACCGCTGACGTAGCGGTTGATGGCGGGATACTGCGATACGGCGCGCACGTAGGCGGCGATGAGCAGGTGCATGAAGTTGAAATTGGTGTAGCCGTCACGGATCATGCGGCGGCAATACTTGTCCGCCTCGGTGACGTCGAAGGAGTCGGTAAACATGTTACAGGCATCGCTTCTCTTGGGCATGATGAAGGGCATCAGGCGGGACATGGGCTGGATGGTGCGCAGGCGGCGGCCATCCTTGCGGTCGCCCCATCTGCGGCGGCGCTTGGGAGCGACGTAACGCTCCTCATTTGTTGCCGGCAATGCGGTCTCCTGCTCAGCAGGGGTCTCGACTGCCGTGGTTTGGGTGTCGTTCATAGGGGTGTACTCCTTTCATAGTGGCCGGCAAAAT
>JAZLDE010000036.1:0-21566 GCA_045614625.1 Eubacteriales bacterium | reverse complement strand
AGTTACGCATTGCCTCACAGCGCTCAACATAGAACCGCATATCATTGCCGGGAGAGTTGCTGGTGACCATGTTCATACGAAGAGCGACACAGCCAAATTTTTCAATCATTTCCAGGGGATCAATGCCGTTTCCAAGGGACTTGGACATCTTGCGGCCCTGTGCGTCACGCACCAGACCGTGACTGAAAACGGTAGAGAAGGGCTTCTGACCCATGTGCTCAAGACCAGAGGACATCATACGGGATACCCAGAAGGTGATGATATCGTAGCCGGTAACAAGAACACTTGTGGGATAGTACTTGGCAAGGTCCTCGGTCTGATCGGGCCAACCCAGCGTAGAGAAGGGCCAAAGGGCAGAGGAGAACCAGGTATCCAGTACGTCCTCTTCCTGACGGACGGGCTTACCGCACTTGGGGCAAACGGTGATGTCTTCCTTGGAAACGGTCATCTCGCCGCAGTCATCGCAATAGAAGGCGGGAATGCGGTGACCCCACCAAAGCTGACGGGAAATACACCAGTCAAGGATGTTGTTCATCCAGTTGAAATAGTTCTTGGAGAAGCGCTCGGGAATGAAGTTGATGTCGCCGCTCTCAACTGCCTCAATGGCAGGCTCAGCCAATGGCTTCATCTTAACGAACCACTGATCGCTCGTCATGGGCTCGACGGTTGTGCCGCAACGGTAGCAGGTGCCGACGTTGTGGTCGTGGGGCTCGGCCTTGATGAGGTAACCGTCGGCCTCCAGATCGGCCACGAGTGCCTTGCGGCATTCGTATCTGTCCATGCCCTCGTACTTGCCGGCATAGGCATTCATGGTCGCGTCGTCGTTCATGACCTTGATCTGCTCAAGGTTGTGTCTCTGACCGACTAAGAAGTCGTTGGGGTCGTGGGCGGGGGTGATCTTAACACAGCCCGTACCAAAGCCGATTTCTACGTAATCGTCGGCAATGACGGGGATCTCGCGACCGACGGCAGGCAGGATCAGCGTTTTGCCGATCAGGTGCTTCATGTCCTCGTCCTCGGGGTTGACGGCAACGGCCGTGTCACCGAACATGGTCTCAGGACGGGTGGTAGCGACGACAACGTAGCCGTCCTCCCCCTTAATGGAATATTTGATGTGCCAGAAATGGCCGGGCTGATCCTTGTATTCAACCTCGGCGTAGCACAGAGCGGTCAAGCAGTGAGGGCACCAGTTGATGATGCGGTGACCACGGTAGATCAGGCCCTTATCGTAAAGGTTAACGAAAACCTCGCGAACGGCTCTCGAGCAGCCCTCGTCCATGGTAAATCTCTCGCGCGTCCAGTCGCAGGATGCACCCAGCTTTTTGAGCTGGCTGATGATTCTGTCGCCGTACTTATTTTTCCAGTCCCAAACGCGCTCAAGGAACTTCTCGCGACCGAGATCGTAGCGGGTCAGACCTTCGTTGACACGAAGCTGTTCCTCGACCTTGATCTGCGTCGCAATACCTGCGTGGTCGGTGCCGGGAACCCAAAGTGTGTTGTAGCCCTGCATTCTCTTGTGGCGGACCAGAATGTCCTGCAGCGTTTCGTCAAGAGCATGTCCCATGTGGAGCTGACCCGTGACGTTGGGAGGGGGAATGACGACGGAGAAATGCTCGGCGTCGGATTTGGGATCGGGCGTAAAATAGCCCTTGTCGCACCAATTTTGATAGATTCGCTCTTCAAAATCGGCGGGGTTGTAGGTTTTTGGCAGTTCATGATAAGATTGTGCCATAAAAAAGTCCTCCGTATACTGTGTACTGTGATAAATGAAACGTTGCCGCAGCGTGATGAAAAGAAAAAAGCCCATCACCCTGAATATCAGGACGATGGACGCGGTACCACCTGACTTCGCGCACAAGGCGCGCACTCAAAAGAAGCCGATACGACTTCTAACCCGATAACGGCGGGCGGCCGATCCGCACTACTGTGCATAGCGGTTGGCACGGACAGCTCAAAGGCGACCTTGGGGACAAGGCTTGCACGGACTTACACCAACCGTCCGCTCTCTTTGCCAAGCACACATCCTTACTCTTCCTCATCAATGCTTTTGGACAACATTTATATACATCGTTATTATATACGAAAACGAAAATATTGTCAAGAGCTTTAAGAAATATTTTGATAAAGCGGGGGGAAAGACTTTACAAAAAGGGGCAGCGTGTGGTATAATATTCTAAATTCGATTTGGAGGCTTGTATGCGCGCACCGTTTCAAATTTTAGCTCTGCCGTATAAAATCGTGGACGGCGTACCGTATTATTGTGTTTTTCACCGTGCCGACCATGACCAATGGCAGTTTGTGGCAGGCGGCGGCGAGGATGACGAAACGCCGCTTGATGCCGCAAAGCGTGAGATCTTCGAGGAGATCGGTATTCGCACGGAGCAAATTTTCGCGTTAAAAAATACGGCCTTTGTTCCAAATACATGCTTTGCCAAAACGCATCGACAGTACTGGGATAAGGATGCGTATATTATCCCCGAGTATTCATTTGCGTTTGAATGTTTGGTAGAAATTACACTCTCACACGAGCACAAGGAATGTGTGTGGTTGACCTATCAGCAAGCGCGCGAAGTGCTTCATTGGGATTCCAACAAGACAGCACTGTATGAATTGGATTGTCGCTTGCGTGACGTGGATGCGCGGGAGTAACCATGAAGCAACAAGTAAAACATAAATACTTCCGATACGGCGGCGTTGACTATCCGTACGAGCTTCATATCGGCGGCGTCAAGCGGCTGAATCTGCGCGTTCGCCCCGACGGGAGTATTCGCCTGTCTGTCCCGTATGCCACCAAACAGAGACAGATCGACGCGTTTCTTGACCGTTACGCTGATCGCATCACCCATGCCGTTGCACGCAGTCAGAGCAAGAATCGTCGCGTGCCTGAAAGCTTTCCTGATGACCAAAGCGCGAAGAAAGAACAGCTACTTGCTATCATTTTCGAGTGTCACCGCAGCTTGGTGATTCCGCGCCTTTCCGCGCTTGCCATGACGGACGAGCAACGCCGCTTCGTTATCTCGCCCACCGCCATCCGCATCCACCCTATGAAAACGCGCTGGGGAAGCTGTAATTTCAAAAAGGGAACGCTCAACTTCAATTTATACCTGCTCGATCAGCCTATCGAGTGCATCGAATACGTTGTGATGCACGAGTTTGCCCATTTTATTCAGCCCGATCATTCGCCGGCCTATCACGCGCTCATGACGACACTCATGCCTGATTGGAAGGCACGAAAGGCCAAGCTGAATGCTAAAATTTAACTATCATTTCCACGGAAATAAAAGGGAAAGGAACCAATGATATGAACACCAACGTTGACACCAAAATCGCTGCACAGGAACTATTTGACTTTATCGGACGTTGTCCGACAGCTTATCAGACCACCGCGACACTTTCATCCATGCTCACCGAGCAGGGTTTTAGTGCTCTGGAGGAGGGAGAGAGCTGGAATCTTGTCGCAGGCGGAAAATACTTTGTGACTCGAAATCAGTCCTCGCTGATCGCTTTCATTATGCCCTCCGATCTTGAAAAAACGACGGGATATCAGATCATCGCTACTCATGGAGATTCTCCTTCGTTTAAGCTCAAGGCCGAGTTCGAGCAGTCGACGGCCAAGTGCGCAAAATGGAACGTCGAGCGCTACGGCGGTATGATCTGCTCCTCTTGGATGGATCGTCCTTTGTCCGTCGCAGGTCGCGCCGTCGTGGCTGATGAGTCAGGTATCCGCTCGCTGCCCGTTCATTTGACCGAAGATATTGCTCTTATCCCAAATGTAGCCATTCACATGGATCGAACCGCAAATGACGGCAAAAAGTATAACATGCAGGTCGATATGCTTCCTTTGGTCGGTGCGGCCGACAGCGGGGCGCATCTGTTGGATCGCGTTGCCGCACAGCTCGGTTGTGACAAGGCCGCCATCGTCAGCCATGATCTGTTCCTCTACGTTCGTGACGAGGGACGCCTCTGGGGCTTGCAGAATGAGTTTATCTCAGCTCCTCGATTGGATGACTTGATGTGTACCTTCGGCGCGCTCAAGGGCTTCCTTGGCGGCGCGCACGAGAACGTTGTGCCTGTTTTGGCCGTGTTTGATAACGAGGAAATCGGCAGCAGCTCGCGTCAGGGTGCAGGCTCGTCCTTGCTCGGTGATATTCTTTCCCGTGTGGACGAAGCCGTCGGTGTGACCGACGCTGACACGCAAGGGCTGTACCGCCGCTTTATGAGCAGTTGCATTTTGTCGGCCGACAACGCTCACGCCCAGCACCCCAATCATCCAGAATATGCGGATGCGCAAAATGCCCCTCATATGAACGAGGGTATCGTGATCAAGCATCAGTCCGAGCAACGCTATGCGACGGATGCCATCAGCGGCGCGATCTTCACTCGTATTTGCAACACCGCAAGCGTGCCCACCCAGACTTACTTGAACCGTTCCGACATTCGCGGCGGCTCGACGCTGGGCAATATCGTGGTCTCGCAGATTCCCATGCTCACGCTGGATATCGGCCTTGCCCAGCTCGCCATGCACTCGGCCTACGAAACGGCAGGCGCGCAGGACGTCGTTCACATGATCAACGCATCCAAGGCATTCTACCACACCGCGATCAAAGCAGGTGAGGGCAGCAAGTACGAGATTGACATGACACTGTAAATACGATTCAAACACACAAAGCCGTCCTTGATTCAAGGGCGGCTTTGTTTACCTATTGCAAAGCGGAAAATGTTGTGTTATAATGAAAACAATAAAAATGTCGGAAAGGAGTGTGAAAAATGTCCTCATACAGCGAGCTGATCAAAAACTTTGAAAAGATTCGAGCATACATGCGCGAGTTTTACGTGTACGGCTTCAAGAGTCGTGACGGATACAGCTCAAAAAGCGCGCGGTCTTACGACGACGAGCGGCGCAGACTTGAGAGCTGGTTGGGTGATCATATGAGCTTCGTTCGCACGCCTGAAGGCAAAAATATTTTCATATCGATCGACAGCCGAACGATCAGACACAATCCTCTGTACAATGCGTGGAAGGCCAAGAGTTTTACCGACGGCGACGTGACGCTGCACTTCATCCTTTTCGACATACTCCACGATCCGTCGGTCAAGAAGACCATCTCCGAGCTGCTTTTGGAGATCGATGAAACGTATCTGTCAGGGTTCGAAGCACCTATGATGTTCGACGAGTCCACCGTTCGCAAAAAGCTCAAGGAGTATTGCGAGGCGGGTATCATCGTGTCGGAAAAGGAAGGGCGCAAGGTGTATTACCGTCGAACCGAAAGCACAGATGTGACCGCCCTTAATGACGTACTGCATTATTTTTCCGAGGTTGCCCCTTGTGGCGTGATTGGATCGTTTATTTTGGATAAAGAAGAAGCAGACACGGATGCCTTTACCTTCAAGCATCATTATATCACAAGCGCGATCGACAGCGGTGTCTTGGCGGCCTTGTTTACTGCCATGCGAGAGAAGCGGGCGGTGACACTCTCCAATCTCAGTCGCCGACGCGATCTGCCGCGACGCAACCGCGTCATACCGCTTCGCATTTTTATCAGCGTGCAGACGGGAAGGCAACATCTCGTTGCTTATTATCCCGAATATAACATTTTCCAATCCTATCGCGTGGATTATCTGTCCAATATCAAGCTTGAGGAGGTTTCGCCTCGCTTTGACGAGCTTCGTACAGCACTCGATGGGATGCAGAGCAAAATGTGGGGTGTCAGCGTCAAGAGAAACAAATGGGGAAGCGAGCATCTGGAGCATGTGGAGTTCACCATCAAAATTGAAGATGGGGAAGACTATATCGTGCGGCGTCTTGAGCGGGAAAAGCGCATCGGCACAGTAGAAAAGCTCGACGAGCAAACCTACCGCTTTGTCGCCGACGTGTACGATACAAGCGAGATGATTCCCTGGATTCGAACCTTTATCTGCCGCATAGTGCAGATGAATTTTTCCAATCGCACCATTGAAAACCAGTTCAAACGGGATCTGGAATCCATGTACCGTATGTACGGCATCGGAGAGGAGGCGGCAGAATGATATTCAGCGAGCTTTACTCCGCTTATTACAACACGATTGCCGCCATTATCGCACGCGTCATCGACGGAGAGCATTCCGAAAAGGAGCTACAAAAGATTGTTACCGAGCGGGCGTTTGGCGAGAGCGCATTGACCATTATGCCGTCGTTCAAAAGTGAGAAATGGCAACTGGTTCATTCCGATATGACCACGCCGCTTACACATCGGCCCACGATGCCCTTGACCAATCTGCAAAAGCAGTGGCTCAAGGCGATCTCGCTCGATCCTCGCGTCAAGCTGTTTGACGTAACGTTTCCTGATCTTGATGACGTAGAGCCGCTGTTTACTCCGCAGGATTATCACATCTACGACAAGTACAGCGACGGAGACCCGTTTGAGGATGAGGGTTATATTGCGCGGTTCCGATTTCTTTTGAAGGCCATCCGCGAACAGATGCCCATCAAGATCAATATCATCAACAGAAACGGCAATAAGGTATACACCAAATGCATTCCCATACGGTTGGAGTATTCTGAAAAGGATGACAAATTCCGTCTCATCACCACAGGATGCCACTTTATGCCGACGGTAAATCTCGCCAAAATCGTGTCTTGCGCTAAATATAACGGTGAACACGAGATTAGTGAAAACAGAGCGGGTACGCGATATGAAACGGTCACGTTGCATATCACAGACGAGAGAAACGCGCTGGAGCGAGTCATGCTTCATTTCGCGCATTTTGAAAAGCAGACCGAGCGGCTGGATCGCAAGCATTATACCGTCAGGATTCGGTACGACTATAACGATGAGCCCGAGATCGTCATTCGCGTTCTCTCCTTTGGCCCATTGGTCAAGGTGGTCGAGCCACAGCGCTTTGTTGATCGTATTCGCGATAAGCTGTTACAGCAAAAAAATTGTGGTTTAAAATGAAAAATACGGTTTCAGCTGCGAGCTTTTTGTAAGTTCGCAGCTTTTTTTCCGTGAAAAACAGTGAACAGAATGGTAAAATATGCTTGCAAGGTTACTTCAAGCGAGTGTTTGAGTCAATCCTTCACAGCGGTGCACGAGGATATTCCAAAGTGTATGCCAGAAGAACGCTTGCTCCTTTGAGCCTGTCAAGCTCGATTTTCGCGGGTTCGAATCCCGCCGTGCGTTGCAAAACGTATCGCCAGTGGATTGGTTTTGTCCTTCGGGACGCAAAAAAGAACGGTACACGAAATCGTGTGCGAGAACGTTTTTATTCTGACATTCGTTATCATTCGGCAAAGCGAGAAGTGCTTCGGTACATCTCGCAGAGCAATGCAAAAGCAAGCCTTGCCTGAGAATGGATACCGTGTTATCCCAAACAGTGCCAAAAGATTTCTTTCCGCACTGTGCAGGAGGCACTCAAATTTTCAGCCGCTGCTTTTGCATGAATGATAGCGAGGCGACATTACTACCTTTAAGGAGGATTACATATGATGAAAAAGATGATTATCAACGAAAATCAGAAGGGTTTTCTCTTCAAAAACGGAAAGTATATCAAGTTGCTTGATGCGGGCAAATATCACCTGTTTGGCGGCAAGGAGATTGAGATTTCCAATTTGGAACAGCCCATTGTATGCAGTAAGTGCGCTCTTGAAACCTTGCTTGCAGACAAAGCTATTGCTGATCGTGTAGCAGTTGTAGAGGTAGGCGATGAGGAGCTGGCTCTCCACTATGTGAACGGCAAGTTTTCTTCCGTTCTTCACCATGGCAAATACGCATTTTGGTCTGTCGTAGATCAGCATGAATTCAAAATCGTGGATATCTCTTCCCCCACAGTTGACGAATCCATCCCCGAGTACATCTTCTCCAAGATTCCTCAGATCTACTACACCAAAATCGAGGTTGCTGAATATCAGAAGGCAAGGCTCTACTTCAATCAAAAGCTCGAGCGCATTTTGGATGCAGGCACCTACTACTTCTGGAAAACTCCCATTAAAGTAGATGTAGGCTTTGTGGATACCCGTTTGACACAAATGGATATCACGGGTCAGGAGATCCTTACTGCAGATAAGGTTTCTCTCCGCATCAATTTTGTCTGCAACTACCGCGTGACCGACTACGTCAAGATCCTGACCGAGATCGATGATTTCGCAGAACAAATGCACGTGGCGGCACAGCTTGCCCTGCGCGAATACGTTAGCAAATACAAGCTGGATGAGATCCTTGAAAACAAGGATCAGATGTCCGAGTTTGTGTTCGCTAAACTGAAAGCCAAGGAAAAGGATCTGTTCGTAGAAATTACGGATGCAGGCGTCAAGGATATCATTCTTCCCGGCGAGATCCGCGAGATCATGAACACCGTCCTTGTTGCCGAAAAGCGTGCACAAGCAAACGTAATCACTCGTCGCGAGGAGGTTGCATCCACTCGCTCGCTACTCAACACAGCAAAGCTGATGGATGAAAACCAGACCCTTTACAAGCTCAAGGAGCTGGAATACGTTGAGCGCATTTGCGAGAACGTAGGCAACATTTCCTTGAACGGTAACGGCAACATTCTGGGTCAGCTAACAGCAATTTTAAACGGCAACAACGCCTAAATCCTTTATACGGTTGGGCACGTTGTAACCATATAACTACGATATATGCCCGACCGTACATCATGAAAGGAGATTAACATGATAGAGATCATAGGACAATTTAACACCGCAAAGTGCTTTGCCTCCACCCTTGAGGACGGTGCGCGTGAGCAGATAAAGGCGGTATGCGATACCGAGGCGTTCGCGTCCTCGAAGATCAGAATTATGCCCGACGTTCACGCGGGCAAGGGTTGTACCATCGGTACGACTATGACCATCACCGACAAGATCGTTCCCTCGATGGTCGGTGTGGATATCGGTTGTGGAATGTACACCGTGTACCTTGGCAACATTGATATTGATTTTGAGAAGGTGGATGAGGCGGCGCATTTCATTCCCTGCGGAAGAAATGTTTGGGAGGGCAGACAGGAGAGATTTGATCTCACACAACTCCGTTGCTACAGATACCTCAAGGATTCCAAGAGACTGGAGCGTTCACTTGGTACTCTTGGCGGCGGGAACCATTTTATCGAGGTTGACGTGGACGAGAATGGCGGAAAGTACCTTGTCATTCACTCGGGAAGCCGCAACCTTGGAACACAGGTTGCTGAGTTCTATCAGCAGATCGCCGTTGACCTCAACGTGGGCAAGGAGGAGTATTTCAAGCAGCGCGAGGAGATCATCCGTACCTACAAGGAGCAGGGCAGACGTGCCGAGATTCAGGGCGTACTCAAGGCGCTCGAGAAGGAGTTCAAGGCCAAGGCACCCACGCTGGCCCGTGATCTGTGTTTCTTGTACGGCACGTTTATGGAGGATTATCTGCACGACGTGGATATTTGCCAAAAGTTCGCCGAGAGAAACCGGGCAAAGATGGCAGAGATCATTCTTGAGCGTTGTGGCTGGACAGCTATCGAGACCTTCCAGACCATTCACAACTACATAGACGTGAATGAGATGATACTCCGTAAGGGCGCAGTCTCCGCAAAGGCGGGCGAGAAGCTTCTCGTTCCCATCAATATGCGTGACGGTTCGCTTATTTGTATTGGCAAGGGAAACGAGGATTGGAACTGCTCCGCACCTCACGGCGCAGGTAGGCTTATGTCCCGTTCCGCCGCATTTGAGCGTCTCACCATGGCTGAATACGAGGCAGAGATGGCAGGTGTCTACTCCACCTGCGTCGTTCCCGATACCCTTGACGAGTCGCCCATGGCTTACAAGAGCATGGACGAGATCGTTGAGAACATTGGCCCCACCGCCGAGATTATTTGCAGAATCAAGCCGATCTACAATTTTAAGGCGGCAGAGTAATATACCCGACTGACCAAAGATATACCCCCTGTCGTATTTGACAGGGGGTATGATTCTATGTTGTAGTTAATTTTCAGGTCTGACCTGAACGATATAGGATACGCCTCTGTAGATGTTTACAAAGTCGGACTCCAAAATGGCGTCAACCTCAGGATGAGCGGGGTCGTTGATGAGCAGCCACTTTTTGCCGTTGCGTTCTTCGTATCCAACGACGCAGAGCAGGTGTCCGTTGGACTGGTAGCCGGGATAGCCGCTGGCGGACAGTTGGCCCGCCTTGACGCGGATCGAGCAGGCCAAGGGATGACCGGTATAAACGGCCCATTTGATCGCGTCGATGTCAAAGTAGTCGATGTAAGCATTATATCCAAGCTCACCTGCGTATGCTACGTTGTACGCCCAGTTTCCAAATCTTTGGGCACCGTAGTCGCGTACGCCCCATGCAACGTCTTCTACTTCAAGACCTTCCTCACCAAGGTAAAGAAGAATCATGGAAAGCGAGGTAGCGGAGCAAATCTGACCACCGATCTCGGGAACGTCCGTTTGCCGTCTGTATGGCACGTCTAGCTTTTTATAGGTATCCGTGGGTGCCTTGAGCAGAGAATCCTCCTTATCGCTGGCCAGCGTCACGTTATAGACGATGGGGGAGTGGTCCTTTTTTTGTTTGATGTCGATTCTGTATTTGACGACTCCCTCACATTCTTCATTGAGATCCAGAATGTCAATGCCGACTTTTCCATGCTCGTTTTTGGTGGAGGCGCTACCGGAAAGACCCTTGATCGCGCTCCAAACGCCCCAGGAGAACCAATCCGTGTAGGTGCCGTCGTCCAGCATGATGGCTACGGATATTTCAACCGTACCGCCCGAGGCATCGGAGTTCCAGGAGGCCAGCATTTGTTTGAAGCTGCCGCCGAGGTAGACCTCATCCGAGATGAAGGTACCTTCTGTCGAGCCCGGCATCAGCATCAGGCCGCCGTCTTTGTAAATAACGGAAACGAACTCACCCTTGAATTCGTTGGCGGAGAACATGATGGATTCGTTGAAAAGCTTGACATCATTCTTATATAGATCGCCGTCTTGGGGCAACTCGTCTGCGACATTTTGCTCTGGCGTTACGGTAAGGCCGTCTTTGCTTGTTTCAAACGCACCCAGTGCCTCGGCCGTGCTGCTTTCGTAGCACTTGACGGACAGACCGTAGGTCAGCTTGAGATAATAATCTTCAAAATAGGCGACGCTCTCTTGGATCTCACTGGCCTTGGCAGATGCACTACCCGTGGTCTTTGCCGCTCTGTCGTACAGTGAAGACAAATTTGCATTCGCGGTGCTGTCTGCGCTGACAATGGAGGTGGCGTCGATATAAGAGCCTCTGTTCAAAACGGATTGGATGTAGATCTTGTCGTGCCCCTTGTCCAGCGACTTACCGTTGAGCCAAAGATTGTCATCGTCAATGCCAAGGCAATCGGTGAGGGTGACGAACACGTCATTGTGCGAAACGAGCAGGTCGGATTCCTTGGCTTCCTTGCCGGGAATTTTGACGAGCAGAGGAGCCTTGATATAGTTTTCCAGTGTGTATCCGCCGATGAGCTTTTTCATGCCGGTAACGGCGGTGCTGTCCTGAAGATCAAAGGTAGCGCCCGTTCCCGTAATGATAATCACAGTATCATTGTAAAGTCCTTCGGCCTTCAGATCCGCGATAAATTTGGAGATTGTCTTATCCACGTAAGCCATGCGTCTTGCATAAGCTGCAACGTCCTCGCTGCCCGCGACCTCAGTCGCCGTGATATCGGACAGCCCGGTGTATAGACCGAGATCCGTGATGGAGAGGAAGAAGTAGTCGCTATCGTTTTTCTTCAAGGCACTGATGGCCTCGTCGTATATGCTCTTCTTGGGGAGATCGTCTATGGATACGGTGATGAAATCCTGATATCCAAAGCTTTTGTACGTTTTGGATCCGCCGTACGCCCCCTTGGGACCCGAGGTCACGGCAAGAGTATAAAAGCCTTTCTCCGTCAGAATTTTCCCAAGCGTATTGATATCCTCACCTTGAAGTCCTGCAATGGGCTCGTTATACTGCGGCGCGTACACCGAGGAGGACATGATTACGTCAAGGCCGGATGCGTAAGCGCTCGAGGAGATGTTGTTCTTATAATGGGAAAAATCCGAAAGAAGGGCATTCAACCCCGGGGTCAGCGGAGTACCATAGTAATCCCCGCCGATCATGCCGTCACCCAAATCCTGCACGCTGATCATAATCACATTTTTGGGAGAGAACACCTTGGGCTCATCGGGAATAGGTTCATCCGGCGTTTCGGGGGTGGTTCCGGGATCGACGATTTCCGGCGGCGTTTTTGTACAAGCGCCTAAAAGGAGACAGGCAAGGAGTAAAATTGCAATAATCGTCAGATATTTTGTGATTTTTCTCATCGCGCCTCTCACGGTGAATCGACTGGCTTCTTTACCGTTGTTCATAAGCAAAACCTCATAACTATAAGAAAAATTAATGCGGTATATTAATTAATTTTATGCAAATCGCACATTAATACCGCATTTGTTTATTATATAATACAACATTATGCCCAAAATGTCAATGCTTTCTGATAAAAAAGCCAAGTGTTTTACAATGAGAGTGTAGTTATTTGTTGCGGTTGATTTTGGGTAGGGATCATCTTTAACTCGAATTGTTTTTGTAATATGTTGATTTATAGTAAAAATTATGTTATAATTTATCTATAGAAAGCCGAGCGACAAAAATGATACATGAGGCGAGGTAACTATGCAAAAGGGAATCATTGATCAGGCACTGGCATACATGAAGGAGAAATTCGAGCACGAGTACAGCGGCCACGACTATTTTCACACGCTTCGCGTTTTCAATATGGCAACACGCATTGCCAAGAGCGAGCAGGCTGACGTGGAGCTTGTACAGCTAGCGGCGCTGTTGCACGACGTGGATGATCGAAAGCTGTCTCCCGAAACCTACGAGCAACAGACCAACGCGCGTAGCTTCCTGAGGGCGCACGGTGTGGACGAAGCGACAATCGAGGCGATCTGCAAGATGATCCGAGAGGTTTCCTTCGTTGGTAACGAATCGGTCACGCCAGCGACGCTGGAAGGAAAATGCGTGCAGGATGCCGACCGATTGGATGCAATTGGGGCGATTGGAATCGCTCGCGCATTTGCTTACGGTGGCAATCATCAAAGGCTCATGTATGACCCCGACGTCAAGCCAAATTTGAATATGAGTCGAGAGGAATATATCAAAAGCCAGTCGACAACGATCAATCATTTTTATGAAAAGCTGTTCAAGTTGACTGCTATGATGAATACCAAAACGGCAATCGAGATCGCGCGGGCGCGCGAGGCGTACATGAAAGAATACGTCGACGAATTTTTGAGCGAATGGAATGGGAATAAATAAGAATGTTGGGCGACGGTTTACTCCGCCGCCCTTGACTTTTATCCATTGTTATGGTAGACTTAAGTCATAACGAAATGTAATTGGAGGATCCATCCATGAAACGACGCTTAACGCAGTTCCTTTGCCTTATTTTGGCCATGTCTTTCGTGCTGATGCTTGCAATCGCTTGTCGCCCTCAATCGCCTGGCGACGAGGAAAAGAAGCCCTCGCCCGACGACGTACAACCGCCTGAGCCAGAGGACGAGGGCGTGGAGATTGATTTATCGGCATACACGCTGATCCGATCGGATGATGCGTCCGCCGAGGTGCGTACAGCCTTCGTCCAGATTGGTAAGATCATAAAAGAAGTGTGCGGCGTGAAGTTGGAGCTTGCTACGGATTACGTAGACGAACATATCAACAACCGTGCCGAATACGAGATCATCGTCGGACATACCAACATCCCCGAGGAGAACGTGGTCCGCGAAACGCTGTCCAAGGGAGAATACGCCATTGCCATCAGTGGCACAAAAATCATTATCGTCGGTTATAGTGACGAGGATACGGTTTATGCCATCAATCGCTTTTTGGAAATGGCGGTAGGATATACTCCTGACCGTTATGAGACGCCAAAGCGTGAAAATGCGGTGGTGAGTGTGAAGAATGAGAAGGACAAGAGCATGGGACAGATCTTGGAATCGGGACGTGTCGTCACCGAACTGGAGGAATGCTGGTCCGAACCCGTAGATCTGGTGGCGGATTATACGAGCGCGGGAGGACAAGTCACCATTACGTCCGAAGAGGTTTTGTTCAAGGACGTCATTTCGGTGTCCCGTTGGAAGTATAACACGCCCGACGGAAGCTACCGTGTGCAGTTCACGGTTGAACACCGTGAGGGTAATATGCCCATTATGCAGTTGTTTATCAATACGGGATCGTCCGATGCGGAACACATCTGCATTAGTATTCAGGGTAACTTCGTTCGCATCGGCCGCGGCACGTATGAGCGCGGTGGCATGAGCTTCAAGGGGGACGCGAAAAACTATACATTCCGTGCCGAAGTTCACCCCGAGGCAGGACGTATGCTTTATTATGTGAACGGCATTTTCCTTGGTGAAATGAACGTCGCAGAGAGCGATTCGCCCTTAATTGAAAACAGTGGTGTCGGTATTAGCGCGGTGGGCAGCGACTACACTCTTGCAGTCAAGGATATCTATATCGAGGAGATCGATCCATTGGATTCCCGCCGCTACGATGCGCCCGATATTGAGATCGAGGACGAAGGCGTGTATCCCAAGTCGGAAAACCCACCTGCCCAGACTATTTACGTCTTGGACGCCATGACTATGCCGTATGAGGATCTCATGACTGCCACGACGCTGCAGGGACTGGTTAATCGCACCACCCCTCAGATTTTCCTGGATTACCGTGCTTATAACGAGGATCCGCGCTACAGTAATATCGACGATGATGCCGAGTATCTGGAATTGCTGGAGGACAAGGGAAGAACGCTGGTCCGCACTACGCTGGATGAGCTGCTGGTCAAGTTCGTTGATCACTACAAGGGTGTCATCGTAGGCGATTGCTTTGCTACCAACTATAGCGAAAACGTTGCCACTTCGTTGGCGGGCGTGCTGGACGGTGTTTATATGACCGAGGCGCGCTACAACAAGATGAAGAGCGAGATCAAGAAGGACGTGCTGTTCCGTCTGGACAATCGCTTCAAGTCCTCGATCGACGCGTATATGTGGCTTTGGAACACCTACGGCGATCAATTCTCGCGCACAGTACTGTTCCATACCTCGTCGGCGGCTGAGAGCGAGGGTCACATCACCCGTGCCTGCCGTGACTACGCGGTCATGTCACGAGGCTTTGCTTTCTGTACCACCGATGTGGAAACGTTGGAGGACTACGACTTCTATATGAGCATTTTTGCGGCATGCGCCCCCAATACGGCCGTTATCGGTCGTGGCGGCGGTTGCTTCCCGGAGTTTGAAATGTTCCAGATCTGCGGCCAGTTTGCCAAGTATTTCACCTACGGCTTTTCCACGCCTAATATGTCGCTTTTCAACAGCCTTGAGGTAGGTGAGCTCAAACAAAAGGCCCCCGCTGAAATAACCGAGCTGGAGTCCGATACCGTTTACGTGACATTTGACATTTCTGAGGGTGACAATCTTTCCTGGGATTACCATTTGTGGATGCATAACTTTGCCGACGAGGAGGCTCGCGCCAAGATTGCCAAGGGCTATTCCATCTGTGGCGCGTTGTACTACATTGCCCCTGCCATTTTGGAGCGATACTATGAAAAGGCCACACCCAACGACTATTTCTTCCTTGACGGCGGCGGTATATCCAACCTTTCGTCTCCCGATGACTTTGGCGTCCTTTACAACGAGGACGACCGCGAGGACATCGTCGACCGTATGTTGGAGTTGACGGAATACGTTGCGAGCAAGACGGATATCCACGCTCTGCGCGCATTGCATAATATTTCCGACGAAATGGCCGAGCGTTATGCGATCGAGTGTCCTACGCTGACGGCACTCTTCTCCTCGTACGGTAACGTAACTGAGGCCATAGGCGGTACGACTCGGTATGCTAAATCGGTCTATATGGTGGATGATATCGTCCGTTGTCGCTCCTACCTGACTACCTTTGGTGGTAGCCTGACTCCTCAGCTTAGCCAGCTACTTTCGCAGGCCAAAAACACGAAGGACGGTATCGTCTTTGCTAAGGTCTTCGTCTATGCCAACCAAATGCTGGATAACGTTGGCGTGATGGAAAACTTCCGCGCCGAGTTGGAGGCTGCGACGAATAAGCGAGTCGTTATCGTCCGCCCCGACGTTTTTGCCGAACTGTACGCGGAGTATCAGAGCTGAAGATTGTCGCAAAAATATATAATTAACGAGCGGGGAGCAACCTGCAAAAAACAGGCGTTTTGATTTCAAAGCGCCTGTTTTTGATTTAGACGAAGATTCTAAAATTACACTCGGTCAAAACATTGACATTATATGAGAATTTTGTTATAATTTATTTAGGAAATTTAAATTGCCTAAAGAGCGGCGCGATATTAGGGGCGCATCCAAAGTGCTTGCGCATTTGTGATATTTCAAACCGTCTATTTTACGCAGAAATTCAAGGAGGAAGAAACGATGAAACAATGGCTGATCCTACTTATAACCATCTTGCTGATTCTTGGAGTGATGTGCGGCTGCCGACCCACTCCCACGCCCCAAGATCCCCCTTCACAGGAGGACGAGCCGCCCGTGGAGAAGCCGGATGACGTTCCGGTAGAACAAGATCCTGTCACGATCGGTGAAGGCGCGACCATGGTCAAAACGCTCTACACGGCGGATGACGTTGTGGTTGCCGACGTGATCGCGACAGAGGAACCCTACGGCGCTGACCCGACGGGGCGACAGGACAGCACGGTTGCCATTCAAAAAGCGCTGTATGCCGTTGAGGAGTTGGGCGGTGGCGTCGTTTACCTGCCTGCAGGGCAGTACCTGGTTACGCGGACGGTTTTTGTTCCTGCGGGGGTCGTGCTGCAAGGCGATTGGCAAGATCCTGCCACGACGGATGATCCCAAGTATGGCACGATCATTCTCGCCCGTCCCGAGCCGTTGAGCAAGGCACAGCTGAAAAACCGCGCGGCCAATCCGCTTTTCTATATGGACGGCAAGTGTGGTATGATAGGATTGACCTTTTATTATCCCGAGCAGAATATCCAAGAACCCATTCCATACGGCTATACCATCTACGGCGAGGCTCCCAGCATTGCCGCTTTGCGCGACATTACCATGATAAACTCGTATCGTGGCATTGGCGTATGTGTGATGATGACCAAGGGGCACGAGCTGATGCAAAACGAATCCTTGCGCATTTGCGCGCTGGATACGGCGATTGAAATGTACCGATCCTCAGAGGTCGGCTATACGGTCGACGTGATGATCTCTCCCTCCTTTTGGATTGAAGCGGGCTGTGGCTTTGCCTGCAACGATGCTGACGCGCTGCGCTCGTATTGCAAGGAAAATACGCTTGGCATGGTCTTCAATGACCTTGACGACGAAGATTTCAGTACGCTGTATATCGAGGGCTGTCGTACCGCCATCTATTTGCCCGCAACACCTGACGTAGCGCAGGGCTTCTGGGGATTGATCTATGATATTACCATCAAGGATTGCACCTATGGTATCGTTGCCGAGGAGCTTTGCCCCTCTATCGGTACGGTCATCGCGCAGGCAGAGATCGACGCAGACAAAAAGGCGATCGTCAACTCGTCAAGCGGCGGCAGTATGAAGCTGTGCGGCATTGAGCTGACGGGCAAGGGGGGCATTCACGCCGAGGGAGGCGACATTTATCTGGACGAGGAGAGTGATATCTCTCAGTATGAGATCCACTACGGTAGTTACAAAAAGCCGGCATCTTATCTCTACAATGCGCAGATCAAGCAGCTTTCGGGTAAAAAGAAAGATGCTTCCACGCTGATTCAGGAATCGCTGGATGCGGCAGCTGAGACGGGGGGCGTGGTCTATATTCCTGCAGGTGTTTACAGCATCTATCAAACATTGCGTGTTCCTGAAAATGTACAGTTGCGTGGTCCCACACCGGTATTCGTACGTGATGCGTCCTCGGGTGAGCCTGACGGTGCCGTCCTAATCAGTTACGTGGCTGATGGTGCTTGCATTGAGTTATCTGCGGGTGCAGGCGTGAACGGCTTGCGTATTTTCTGTCCTCTCTACGACATTGGCACGGCGGTCGATCTGCTGGCCGCCAACGATCCCAAAACAGAGAAGTGCATTGGCATCAAGGGACAGGGGGCAGGCGTGTATACCTATAACGTTGGCGTCACGGCTACCATGATTGGTATTGATTTTTCGGATTGCGACGATCATCTGATCAAACAGACCTTTGGCTGTACCTATAACACCTTTGCCATTGTCGGCGGTAAAAACGGTGTGATGGAAAGCTGTTTGTGCAACCCACACTTTATCAACCGTCAGAACTATGCCGGCATGGGTTATCTGGATACAAAATTTGCCGGCGTTGTCGCATGGAAAAAATACAGTAGCGTCAGTGAAGGAGGCGTGGGCGGCTCCGAAGGCTTTACCGAGCTGCGCGATGCCCTTTTGCGCAACTACTGCACTATGATCGAGGTTAGAGATGCGCAGAATCAGGCCATCAACAACGTGTTTATGTACGCGCCTTACGAGCTGATTTCGGTATCCAATTCTACGGCAACGCTGATCAACACCTCGGCAGACTTTGTCGGTATGGGCTCGGTCTATCATATCAAGAACAACTCTAAGGTTGCTATCGTTAACGCACTGCGCTCGGCGGGTGACTCGATCATTTGTGACGACACGGTTACGGTCGATCTGTATAATCGCATCAATACCGAAATTTATTACGAAGGCAATTTCCACACCAATGCGGGACATATCGATTCCTTTGATTTTGTCGTAACCGATAAGCTGGAGCTCGGCGACGAAACGGCGCCTGCAGGGAATAGTGCCGTGGTCAATACCGATCCGACCTATATCAAAGCAGGAAGTGCTTCTCATCGCCACAACCCCAAGGCAACGGAACAATCTGAGATTCTTTACGAGCGAGTCTTTTCCGCCAAGGATATTTCCAAATACATGACCGAGGGCGGATATCTGCATATGTGGGTCTACGTAGAGGATATGAGTACCCAGCTCTGGGGGGGCGCGTTTGAACTCACCAGCGCGGGCAAAGCGGATACGCAGGAGATCTTCTGGGTCGAAACATCCTTTATCACGCATAATGGCTGGAATGAGGTCTGGTTACCGCTGTCCGACGTTAAAATGCAGGGCATGTTCAATTCTAAAGCAGTCAACTACCTGCGCATTCACTCAATTTCCAATGTGACACTGGGACAGTCTACCATGTATTTTGACGATATCTATTTCTGCCTGGCAGAATCGGATAAGGTCTCCTATCCCATTGAGCGCACGCCCGTAACCGAGCGTACCGAGCCGATGCCGCAAAAGAGCAACGCGCCCGACATTGACGAAAGCTATGATTTCGTATGGGTCAGCGACGGTGAGGCGCTGAAAAATATCGGACAAAGCGTGCCTCTTAAGCTGACGGACGACGAGATGTTTGTCAAAGAGGGAGACCACAGCTTGCTGTCCGAAGCAGGCAAGAGAAATAACGGAAGTGAGATCGTTCTGTTCCGTTTCCCCTCGAACAAAACATTGGATATCTCGGACTACATGACGCACGGCTATCTCCATTTTTGGATCTACGTTGAGGACGACGAGACTTTTATCGGCGGTGAGTTGGAGCTGAGCAGCTCGTCCAACTGCGACCGCGAGGAGATCAAATGGGCACCGAGCAAGTATATCACGCGTCAGGGGTGGAATGAAGTCTGGCTGCCTCTTGCGGATGCCAAGAGCGGCTCGTCCGATGAGTTTGACCCAACGGCGCTGGACTTCCTTCGTCTTTGGATGCTGACCGCTGACGGTACGTACGGTAATTATTACATCGACGATATCTACTTCTGCATGGGTGTCAAAGATGAGAGTGGCGACTTGTTTGGCAAGGTGGACGAAAACGGAGATATGATCTTTGCTACCTGCGATAGTCTGGACGAATGTACTGCCGTTAACGTGCGTATCACCAACGATCCCGACTTTGTCAAGGAAGGAGACGGCGCTTGGTGGATCAAGGACAATTCTCTGATCGTCTACAATATCAACCTGACCGAGACCTTGGATATTTCAGACTATATGAAAAACGGCTATCTGCATCTTTGGATCTGGGTGAGCGATGCGTCTAAGATCGGCGAGGGACAGATCGAGCTGACCTCGAGCGGCACTTGCGATCAGCAGGAACTGAACTGGATCGCCTCTACCTACATCAAAAAGGACGGCTGGAACGAGCTGTATCTACCGCTTGCCACAGCAGGGAAGTCGAGTGACGCTTTTAATGCGAAGGGCTTCAATTATGTTCGCATCTATATTTTCCCCCAAAGCGGCACGTTGGATTATTACATCGACGATATTCGCTTTACCAACAATAAATAAGGAGCTTGCTTACGGGCGATTGAGGAGTATTGCAAAAAAATGAAAAAATTGCTTATCACGGGCTTTGCGCCCTTTGGCGGCGAGGAGATCAACCCATCCTGGGAGGCGGTTGCCCGTCTGCCCGAGAAAATCAACGAATATAGCCTGATTAAGCTTCGTCTACCCGTGACGTTTGGCAAGGCAGCGGAATTGGTCATAAAAGCGGCGGAGGAAATCGCTGCCGACGTCATCCTTTGCGTCGGCCAAGCGGGAGGCAGAAACGCCATTACCCCCGAGCTTGTGGGCATCAATCTCCGCCACGCGACCATCCCCGATCATAATGGTTTTCAGCCCCAAGACGAGCCTATTATGGTTGGTGGAGAGACCGCCTACTTTTCGACGCTACCTGTGCGAAGCATGGTCGAAGCGATGCGTGCGGCAGGTATTCCTGCGCAGGTGTCCTATTCTGCCGGTGCTTACGTTTGCAACGACGTGCTGTATACGTGCTTGCTTATTTTCAAGACAGTGAAGTCAAAGCGGGGTTTATCCACGTTCCGTATTCGGCTGACCAGAATAAAGAGCCATCTATGGCGATTGAGCAAATTGTCAAGGGGTTGAGAGTGGCTATTGAAGCGATATAAGATGAAAGGCATGAACTGATTGTTAGGGAGGAAAGCTATGAATATAGAGGAATATATTTCTATCAAGGATACATATGCGCGATATAATATTTTGAAAATAGCTGTTTGCAACCTTCCTGAAAATGGAAAAGAGTTTTTCTTAACGGCTTTCAAAAAAGAGCGCTATCTGGATATCAAGCTTACCGCTGTCAGAGGGTATTCTGAATATGCGTCTGAGGAAGAAGTAAATGTTTTAATGAAGAAGATGCTTGAATTGCTTGTTAAGCATGGTCAGACAACGCGAAATAATTATCAAGAATATGAGCCGATGCGTTCGCCATTTCTTTTGCCGTTTCTCATGAACAAATACAAGTATTCATGTTTCAAAATCTTTGCTGAACAACTTGAAAAACAATATGCCTTGATGGATGACCAATGGAAAGGCATTTTTACACTCGATGAGAATGGATCGTTTGTAGAATTGAGAAAGATTAGTAGTTAGTGTCATAACGCGGGAGAACTTCTTAATTCTGCTATCAAATTCAACTGTGAAAGAGGTTAACGTGTTCAACTTCAAAAATAAAATCGTCGTCTTGACGGGCGGCGCACGAGGCATTGGCAAGTGCATACGCGAAAAATTTGAGGAGGCAGGCGCGACTGTTTGC
>JAZLDE010000035.1:0-6906 GCA_045614625.1 Eubacteriales bacterium | reverse complement strand
GGTTGATAACCCACGAAAGAGATTCGGCTTGCCGCTGGGCAACGAATTTTCCGTTTGCAAGCTGGATGAACAATTCACCGTGGATCCTGCGGTATTTGCCTCGATGGGCCGTGCGACACCGTTTGAAGGTGCGAAGCTGTTCGGCAAGTGTGTGCTGACCGTCTGCGACGGGCGGGTTGTATATAAGGCTTAAAGTTTTTACAACTTCTCCTACGGCCTCACCCTGCGCGGCAAGCCGCGCGCGTTCGGTGTACCAGCTTTTGGTGTTCATTCTTTGCCGCGCGGCAAAGAACGAACCAAGAAAACGCGCCCAGGCGTTCCCCCTGGGAACCCCCTATCTGTGCCGCTCTTCAAAGAGAGCTTGGGAGAAAAACATATAATTTTTTTGTGCATCTCTCGCCATCTTGCCACCACGAGCGGCAGGCAAGGAAGGCAAGACCGTTTTGTTTAAAAAATAGTTAATCTAAGGCGCGGCAGAGAACAGTAAAAGCTTTTTTGCTGTCATGCTTGCGTGCTACTTCCGTGTTTGCAAGTTTCTTTAACTTGCAAACGCAAAAGCTGAAGTTCTTTGTCTTTGCGAAAAGATGAGCAAAGCGGAGCGCCGCGACCTTTTCGCACCGCGGGTTTCTTAAGGGCATTAGGCCCTTAAGTCCGCTTTCTTGGTTCGTTCTTTCTCGGACGAGAAAGAATGAACACCAAAAACCGCACAGCGAACGCGCGCCGAAGGCGCAGTGTGAGCGTCAAAAGAAACGGTCGTTACAAATTTCGTCTACACAAATCTATTTTTCATATATACAGGAGGCCACCTATGGCAAAAAGAACAGACATCAAAAAAGTACTGATCATCGGCTCCGGCCCTATCATCATCGGCCAAGCCGCAGAATTTGACTACGCCGGCACCCAAGCCTGCCTTGCCCTGAAAGAAGAGGGCTACGAGGTCGTGCTCTGTAACTCCAACCCCGCAACCATCATGACCGACACCACCATCGCAGACAAGGTCTACATGGAGCCCCTGACGCTGGAATATATCGCCAAGATCCTGCGCTACGAGCGCCCCGACGCCATCGTTCCAGGCATCGGCGGTCAGACGGGTCTGAACCTGGCCATGCAGCTCGAAAAGAAGGGTATCCTCAAGGAGTGCGGCGTCGAGTTGCTCGGCACCAGCTCCGAGTCCATCGAGCGCGCCGAGGACAGAGAGATGTTCAAGGAGCTGTGCCAGTCCATCGGTGAGCCTACCATTCCCTCCGAGATCACCTACTCCATCGACGAAGCTAAAATCGCAGCTGCAAAGATCGGCTACCCCGTCGTTCTTCGCCCCGCCTTCACACTGGGCGGCACGGGCGGTGGCTTCGCCAACAACGAAGAAGAGCTGGTCGAGATCGGTCTGAACGCCTTCAAGCTCTCCCCCGTTCACCAGGTTTTGATTGAGAAGTCGGTCAAGGGATATAAGGAGATCGAGTTCGAGGTCATGCGTGACTCGAGCGACCACGCCATCACCATCTGCGGCATGGAAAATATCGACCCCGTCGGCGTCCACACGGGCGACTCGCTGGTCGTCGCGCCCATCCAGACGCTGAGCCGCGAGGATGAAAAAATGCTCAACGACAGCGCCATCAAGCTGATCAAGGCGCTCAAGATCGAGGGCGGCTGCAACGTTCAGTTCGCACTCAATCCCCATTCGTCCGAATATTACCTCATCGAGGTCAACCCCCGCGTCTCCCGTTCCTCTGCCCTGGCATCCAAGGCATCGGGCTATCCCATCGCCCGCGTGACCGCCAAGATCGCCGTCGGCATGGCGCTGGAGGACATCAAGATCGCCAACACCACCGCGGCGTTTGAGCCCAGCCTTGACTACGTCATCGCCAAGCTCCCCCGCTTCCCCTTTGACAAGTTCACCTCCGCCTCCAACCTGCTGGGCACCCAGATGAAGGCAACGGGCGAGGTCATGGGCATTGGCTCCAACCTCGAGGAATGTCTGCTCAAGGGCATCCGCTCGCTTGAGATCGGCGCGCACCACCTGTATCTGTCCAAGTTCGACAACATGAGCGTAGACGAGCTGCTCGACTATATCAAGGAATTCCGCTCGGACAACATTTTTGCCATCGCCGAGCTGATCTACCACGGCGTTTCCATCGAAAAGCTGCACGAGATCACTCAGATCACCCCCTACTTCCTTGAAGCCATCAAGCACATCGTCGATATGGAAGAGACGCTCAAGGCGCATCCCTTCGATCTGGAAACGCTGACAGCCGCCAAGAAGATGGGCTTTGGCGACAAGTACGTCGCCCGCATGTGGAAATGCACCGAGCTTGACGTTTACAACTTCCGCCGCGAGCACGCTCTGTTCCCCGTCTTCAAGATGGTAGATACCTGCCACACGAACGCATATATCCCCTACTTCTACTCCTCCTACACGGGCGAGAACGCGTCGGTTCTGTCCGACAAAAAGAAGATCGTGGTATTGGGCGCAGGTCCCATCCGCATCGGCCAGGGTGTTGAGTTTGACTACTCGACCGTCCACGCCGTTCAGACCATCAAGAACGCAGGATATGAGGCCATCATCATTAACAACAACCCTGAAACCGTTTCAACCGACTACACCACCGCCGACAAGCTGTACTTCGAGCCGCTGACGCCCGAGGACGTTATGAACATCGTTGAGTTCGAAAAGCCCATCGGTGTCGTTGCCTCCCTTGGCGGTCAGACCGCCATCAACCTGGCACAGCCTCTGACCGATCGCGGTGTCAAGATCATCGGTACCGATTGCGCTGCCATCGACCGCGCCGAGGACCGCAACGAGTTTGAGCATCTGCTCCGCGAGTTGAACATTCCCCAGCCTGACGGCAAGCCCGTGACCAAGATCGAGGACGGCATCGCTGCCGCCGCCGAGATCGGCTACCCCGTCCTGGTTCGTCCTTCCTTCGTTCTGGGCGGCAGAGCGATGCAGATCGTTGCCAACGAGGAGCAGCTGCGTCACTACCTGAGAACGGCGGTTGAGATCGACGAGGACAAGCCCGTTCTGGTCGATAAGTACATTCAGGGCAAGGAGGTCGAGGTCGACGCCATCTGCGACGGACGCGACGTATTCGTGCCCGGCATCATGGAGCTGGTCGAGCGCACGGGTATTCACTCGGGTGACTCCATCAGCGTATATCCCTCCTTCAGCATTTCCAACCGTGTCAAGGGCATCATTCTCCAGTACGCAAAGAAGCTGGGCTTGGGCATTGGCATCGTCGGTTTGTTCAATATTCAGTTTATCGTTGACAAGGTCGACAACGTCTTTATCATCGAGGTCAACCCCCGTTCCTCCCGTACCGTTCCCTTCCTGTCCAAGGCAACGGGCTACTCTTTGGCCGACATCGCAACCGAGGTGATCTTGGGCAAGTCGCTCAAGGAGCTGGGCATCTTTGACATTTATCCCGAGGAAAAGAACCGTTTCTACGTTAAGGTTCCGGTCTTCTCCTTCAACAAGCTGCGCGGACTTGACGCATACCTCTCTCCCGAGATGAAATCGACGGGTGAGGCCATCGGATACGACGACAAGCTGCCCCGTGCTCTGCACAAGGCACTGCGCGCGTCGGGTATGACGTTGCAGAACTACGGCACCGTCTTTGCGACTATCGCCGACAAGGACAAGGAGGAGGCACTGCCTCTGATCCGCCGCTTCTATAATCTGGGCTTCAATATTCAGGCAACCGAGGGCACGGCCAAGTTCCTCAAGGCCAACGGCATCCGTACCCATGCGCTGTCCAAGATCAGCGACGGCAGCGAGGAGATTCCCGAGGCGATCCGTCAGGGTCATATCGCGTATATGATCAATACGCGCGATATTTCGTCGACCGACCAGATGAGCGACGGTCTGCAGCTGCGCAGATGTGCGACCGAAAATAACGTGGATATTTTCACGTCTCTTGATACCGTCCGCGTTCTGTTGGACGTTTTGGAAGAGACTACCTTGACCATTTCGACGATCGACGCGTAAGTTATTCTAAAGTTTCAGCAACTTCTCCTTTTGACGCGCGTACAGCTGCGCGCCGCGCTGTGCGGCCTCTTGATGCTACTTCTTGTCGCCCGACAAGAAGTAGCCAAGAAACGAGCCCAGGCGTTCCCCCTGGGAACTCCCCTGTCTTTGCCGCTCTACAAAGAAAACAGAGGAGAAAAACATAAAAACTTCTCGTGCATCTCTCGCCGGCTTGCCACCACGAGCGGCAGGCAGGGAAGGCAAAATCGTTTTTGTTAGAAATTTTGTTAAACTTGGGCGCGGTAAGCAATAGCAAAAATTCTTGCTATTGTGCTTGCGTGCCACTTTCGTGAGTGCGGCTTTCTTTAAGCCGCGCTCTCAAAAGCTGAAGAAGTGAGCCCTCGCGTCGTGTTGCGCGGAGCGAGAGCGCAGCGCCCACAAAGACGCGCTGCAGGGTTCCAAGGGACATTAAGTCCCTTGGCGCGCTTTCTTGGTTCGTTCTTTGCCGCGTGGCAAAGAATGAACATCAAAAAACCAAACCGCTCAGCGCGCGACGCAGTCGCGCAGTATGAGCGTCCGGCTACGAAGTTGTAAAAACTTCAGCTAAACCCCCACCTCCCCATAAAAAAGGAGCAACAATGAAACAATCCATCTTTACCATACTCACCAACGAACCTCTGACCTCCACCGTCTACAAAATGACCCTTTCGGGCGACACGACCCCCATCACCGCCCCCGGTCAGTTCGTCAACATTAAGCTCGAGGGCCAGTTCCTCCGCCGCCCCATTTCGGTCTGCGACTGCGAGGACGGTCTGCTCACTCTCATCTATAAGGTCGTCGGCCGCGGCACCGAGCAAATGAGCAAAATGCTCTCGGGCGAAAAGCTCGACCTGCTCACCGGCCTTGGCAACGGCTACGATACGACTCTCACCGGCGATCACCCCCTCCTCCTCGGCGGCGGCGTGGGCGTTCCGCCCCTTTACATGCTGGCAAAGCAGCTCCGCGCTGAAGGCAAGACGGTTTCCGTCGTTCCCGGCTTTAACACCAAGGACGAGATTTTCTATGAAAATGAATTCAAAGCCCTCGGCTGTGACGTGACCGTCACGACGGCTGATGGCTCGTACGGCGTCAAGGGCTTTGTCACCAATGCCATGGACGTCGACTATACCCACGTCTGCACCTGCGGTCCCGAGCCTATGCTCAAGGCCGTCTACAAGGCTTGCACGACGGACGGACAGTTCAGCTTTGAGGAGCGCATGGGCTGCGGCTTTGGCGCCTGCATGGGCTGCTCCTGCAAGACCATCACGGGCTACAAGCGCATCTGCAAGGAAGGCCCTATCATGAGAAAGGGGGATATCTTATGGGAAGACTGAGTGTAAATCTGTGCGGACTTAACATGGACAACCCCATCATCCCCGCATCCGGCACGTTCGGCTTCGGCTATGAGTTTGCCGAGCTGTACGACATCAATATACTGGGTACGTTTTCTTTCAAGGGAACGACCCGCGATCCCCGCTTTGGCAACCCCACGCCTCGCATTGCCGAGTGCCCCATGGGCATGATCAACGCCGTCGGTCTTCAGAACCCCGGCGTGGAAAAGGTCATCTCGGAGGAGCTGCCCAAGCTCGCTAAATGCTTTAACAAGAAGGTCATGGCCAACGTCTCGGGCTTTGCCATCGAGGACTACGCCTACACCTGCGAAAAATTAGATAAGGAAGATCAGGTCGGCTGGCTGGAGGTCAACGTATCCTGCCCCAACGTTCACGGCGGCGGCATGAGCTTTGGCACGTCTCCTTCGGCGGCGGCCGAGGTCACCAGAGCCGTCAAGGCAGTGACGACCAAGCCCGTGATCATCAAGCTCTCGCCCAACGTGACCGACATCGTATCCATCGCCAAGGCGTGTGAAGAGGCGGGTGCTGACGGCATCAGCCTGATCAACACGCTGCTCGGCATGCGCATCGATCTGCGCACAAAAAAGCCCGTGATCGCCAACAAGATGGGCGGTTTTTCGGGTCCTGCCATTTTGCCCGTGGCGCTTCGCATGGTATACCAAGTCAGCCAGGCCGTTTCCATTCCCGTGGTGGGCATGGGCGGTGTCTCCTGCGCCGAGGACGTCATTGAAATGATGCTGGCCGGCGCGACGGCAGTCGAGGTCGGTGCGGCCAATCTGGTCGATCCCTTCGCTTGCAAGACCATCATCGAGGATCTCCCCCGCGTGATGGACAAATACGGAATCAAAAATTTGAAAGATATTATTGGAGGTGCTCACTAATGGGTAAGGACGTAATCATTGCGCTGGACTTTGACAGCAAGGAAAAAACACTGGCATTTCTGGATCAGTTCACGGGCAGAAAGCCCTTTGTTAAGATCGGCATGGAGCTGTTTTATGCCGAGGGTCCCTCGATCGTTCGCGAGATCAAGGCGCGCGGCCACAAGATCTTCTTAGATCTGAAGCTGCACGACATTCCCAACACGGTAAAGAAGGCCATGGCAGTATTGTCGGGTCTTGACGTTGATATGACCAATCTGCACGCGGCCGGTACCGTTCGCATGATGCAGGGCGCGCTTGAAGGTCTGACCAGACCCGACGGCACCCGTCCTCTTCTGATCGCGGTCACCCAGCTGACCTCGACCGACCAGGAGAGCATGGAAAACGATCTGCTCATCCGCGAGCCCATCGCTGACGTTGTTATGCACTACGCGTCCAACGCCGCCAAGGCAGGTCTGGACGGCGTCGTTTGCTCGCCCCTGGAGGCAGGTCTTGTTCACGACAAGTGCGGCAAGAACTTCCTGACCGTCACCCCCGGTGTCCGTTTTGCTGACGGTGATGTGGGCGATCAGAAGCGTGTTATGACTCCCGCCCAGGCCAAGGAAATCGGCTCTGATTACATCGTGGTGGGCCGCCCCATCACTGCAGCTGCCGACCCTGTAGCTGCCTACGAGCG
>JAZLDE010000034.1:0-5793 GCA_045614625.1 Eubacteriales bacterium | reverse complement strand
ACGCCCTTGCCTTTCCCGCCTGCCGCGCGTGGTGGCAAAGCGGCGAGAGATGTATTGAATCAAATATGTTTTTCTCGTCTTTCTCTTTAAAGCGCGGCACGGAATGAAGTAAAAAGTGATAGCCTGCTTGCAATAGGAGGCGGATCTTTGATCCGCTGACGTAAAGCTTGCAAACGCGATAACGCCTTTTGGTAACCACCAAAAGATAGCGAAAGAGAAAAATCTTGCGGGTTTCTTAAGGGCATTAGGCCCTTAAGTTTCCTTCTTGGCTACTTCTTGGGAAAGGCCAAGAAGTAGCATAAAGTGAAAAGCGCGACGCGTTGTGTCGCGCCCATCCGTAGAAGCAGTCGCTTCAATTTCAGCTCCCCCCTTACCATTGCAAATTCTCCCATTTTCATATATTATCCCAAACTTTCGCCTCGCGAAAAGAAAGGAGTCATCTATGTCATCCCCTCTGGCCATCGACCTCGGCACAACACATACCCGCATCAGCCGTCAGGAGCACGTGCTCATCCAGCGCTTTCCCTCGGCGATTGCCGTCAACACCCGCAGCAGTGAGCCCATCGCCATCGGTAAGGACGCGCTGCCCATGCTTGGTCGCACCCCCGCCGACGTGCGCGCTTGCCGACCGCTTCAAAACAGCGTCGTTGCCGACTATGACCTGGCCGTCGTTATGCTCAATACCTTTTTCAAGCAGGCGCAGGCGTTTGGATTTTTACAGCGCCCGACCGTCGTCGCGTCCATTCCTCACGGCATCACCGAGGTGGAACGCCGCGCGCTGGAGGACGTCATTCGCGACGCAGGCGCTCGCTCGGTTCGTCTGATTCCTCACGCCATCGCTGCCGCGTACGGTGCGGGTCTTAACATCGCCAGCCCTCACGGCAGTATGATCGTTGACATTGGCGGTGGCACCACCAAGGCGGCCGTCCTTTGCTACAACGGCATTGTCAGCGCTCGCACGGGACGCACGGCCGGTGACGAATTTGACCACGCCATCATTGCGCATTTGCGCTCGGCCTACGGTTTGATCATCGGCGAGCAATCGGCAAATGCCATCAAATGCCGCATTGGAACGGCGCACCCCTCCATCGACCGCGGCGCGCTGATGGTCAGCGGACGAAGCGTGCAAAACGGTCTGGCGACCACGGCTGAAATTTCCTCGGCTGACGTAGCGGAGGCGTTGCGCAAGCCGATCGCCCGAATCATTCATCTGATGCGTGCGACGCTTGAGGCGGCACCGCCCGAATTGAGCGCGGACATTGCCGCGACGGGTCCCGTTTTGTGCGGTGAAAGTGCAAAATTGCCCGGACTTGCCAAGGTGATTGCCAACGGTATTGGCATGAGAGTGACCACCGCGCAGGAGTGCGGAGATTGCTTGATTAATGGCTTGCAGAGAGCAGTGAATGAGAAAAAATAAAAATTTGGTGCCATTTTTGGCATGGATTCTTTATAGTATAATATCGTTTCTACGGACGCGCACACTGCTTTGCGCGTGCGCTGTGCGGATTTTTGATGTTCATTCTTTGCCGCGCGGCAAAGAACGAACCAAGAAAACGCGCCAAAGGGCCTAATGCCCTTTGGATTCCCGCAACGCGAAAAGTCGCGACGCTTCGCTCTGCTCATTTTTTCGCGAAGTCAAGCGTCTTCAGCTTTTGCGAGCGCGGCTTAAAGAAAGCCACGCTCACTCAAGGGCAGCAACCCTTACGTCCTCTACCCTGCCGCGCGTGGTGGCTATATGGCGAGCGATGCATCGAAAGATTATATGTCTTTCTCCTCCATTCGCTTTGAAGCGCGGCACGGAATGAAGTAAAAAGTGATAGCCTGCTTGCAATAGGAGGCGGATCTTTGATCCGCTGACGCAAAAATTGCTGACGTGACAACGCCTTTTGGTAACCACCAAAAGATAGCGAAAGAGAAAAATCTTGCGGGTTTCTTAAGGGCATTAGGCCCTTAAGTTCTCTTTCTTGGTTCGTTCTTTCTCGGATGAGAAAGAATGAACATCAGAACAGCACAGCGAACGCGTGCCGCAGGCACAGTGCGAGCGTCAAAAGGAGAAGTTGTAAAAAATTTAGATAACCCCAACCCCACCCCACCGAAAGGAGACTTCTATGAACGAAAACAAAAATGCCAACCCCAACTTCGATTTCTATTCCTTTAACCTTCCTCAAACGGAAAAATCTCAACAGCCTGAAGTAATCAATGACGCTGTTGAAAACTCAACTAAAATCAATGAGCCTATCGAAACTGCTGTTGCCGAGGAAACTGCCGATGCGCCGCAGGAAACCGCACAAGAAGCTCCCACCGCCGAAGGTGAAGCTCTGACCGCGCCCGCGCCCTACGATTACGAGCCCGAGCGCCGCCGCATGAGAAGCACCTACAGTCATCTCGGCTGGGGCGTTGCCATCATCACCATCGCCTGGATCGCCATCAGCTCGGTTCTTTACGTCATCATAAAGCTCTTCTCCCCCGAGTTTGTCGAAAACGGCATCATTTCCACGCTGCTTGGCACGCTGCCGCTGTACGTGATCTGCATGCCCTTGCTCTTTTTGATCATTTTCAGCCGTCCTCGTGCTGTGATTGAAAAGAAAAAGCTTAAATTTGGCCATTTCATGCTGCTGTTCTTCATAGCGCAGGCGCTGATGATGGCGGGCAGTATGATAGGTAACAATATCATGTATATTTTGAGCACCATCACGGGTGTTGATTTTTACAATCAGCTCAACGATACCCTGGACCTGCCTCTTTGGTTCTCGGCACTTTTGACCGTCGTGCTCGCTCCTATTTTTGAGGAGCTGATCTTCCGCAAGCTGCTGCTTGACCGCATGCTCCCGCATGGCGAGCTTGCCGCCATCTTTGTCAATGGTCTGTTGTTCGGGGCCTTCCACGGCAACTTCTATCAGTTCTTCTATGCCGCGCTGCTGGGCATGCTGCTGTCCTTCGTGTATGCCAGAACGGGCAAGATCCATCATTGTATCTTCATCCACATGGCCGTCAATTTCTTCGGCGGCGTCCTGCCCACGATATTCATGAACTGGGCGGATTACGACACGCTCATGACGCTGGTCAATGAGATGACCAACAACCCCGAGGGCGTCGAACAGCTCGATGCCATCACGCAGCACGTCATGAATCACCTGGGCGGCACGCTGTGCGTTTTGCTGTTCGTCTTTGTTCAGTACGCGCTGGCCGCACTTGGCGTTGTGTTCTTTATCATTCGCCGCCGCAAGTTCGCGCTCAAAAAGAAGGATGAGCAGCTGTCCGGTCGTATGGCCCTGCGCGCCGCGATCGTCAACCCCGGTGTCATTGCCGCGCTGGTCGTTTGCGGATACTTGTTCGTCAATACGCTGCTCAGCGCTGTTATCGCTTAATTTTAAAAAAAGACAACACATCTTACGAAAGGAGAGAGTGCCGTCATGCCGTATATGCCGCTGCCTAAAAAGCAAGACAAAAAGAAAAAGAGCGGGAAAAAGCTGACGCCGCACGCTCTCTTTTCTCGTCGATTGACCATTCTGACCTCGGTGTTCATCGTCGTTTGCATCGTGTATCTGTCCATTCTTATCACGCTGCAGGTGACGGGCAACGCCTATATGGTCTACCGCGATAAGACCAATCTGCCCGATGGACTGACCGAGCAAACGGTCACCATTCAGGCCATGCGCGGTGAGATCTACGACCGCAACGGCCTGCCGCTGGTCACCAACCGCTATTCCTACGATCTGACGCTGGACTATCAGCCCTTCTTCAAGGAGATGGGCGTGTCCGTCCGTAACAAAACGTTACTTTCACTCGTCGAGCCATTTTCCACCGACGAAAACGGCACGCTGTGCGAGGATTCCTTCCCTCTTTCGGGCACGTATCCCGACCTGACCTACTCGGATGAGGCAATGAACGCGGACAGCAAGATCGCCAAGCGGCTGAATCAGGTATTGATCCGCAACGAGCTATCCACGACCGCGTCGGCTAACGCGCTGGTCTCCTATTACGTTAACAAATATTCGCTCGGTGCCCGTGTTGACGGTATTCCCGCCTACACAAACGAGCAGATCACGACGCTGATCCGTCTGTATTACGACATGGACGTATGCGACTTTGGCGGCAATGCCGCTGAATACGTTTTGGCAAGCAACGTCAGCGCGGCTGTCATTTCTGCCAACAAGGAAAACGCAATCTCCGGTGTGCGCGTGGTCGTGCGCTCCGAGCGTATTTATCACTATCCCGGCTACGCCTCCCACATTCTCGGCCGCGTCAACAAGATCTTTGCCGAGGATTGGGACTATTACAACGCGCTCGGCTACCCGATGGACGCGATTGTGGGCGTGTCGGGCTGTGAGAGTGCCTTTGAGCATATCTTACACGGCACAGACGGGCAAATGAAAATTCTTGTGGATGAAAACGGACGGACGGTGTCCTCCGAGATCATCAAGCAGCCCGTCGCGGGGCAGGACGTCCGCCTGACCATTGACATCAGGCTTCAGATCGTCGCTGAGGACGCCTTGCGCGAGCGATTGGCGCTGGAAACAAGCAATTCCCGCAAGGGCGCGATCGTTGTGACCGACCCCGACTCGGGAGCGTATCTGGCCATTGCCAGCGCGCCGACCTTTGACGCCTCGACCTTCTCCGAGGACTACGAGGATCTGTCGGCCGACAAGGATCTGCCCATGTTCAATCGCGCGCTGTCGGGCGTTTATTATCCCGGCAAGCTGATGCAGCTTCGCACGGCCGTCGCGGGCTTGAATGATCATATCATCTCCGCCTCGTCGCTCTGGAAGGATCAAAACGCCTTGACTGTCGACGGCTATACCGTCATTTGCCCTCTTTTATATATGCAGGACGACTCGCACGGATATCTCGGCGTGTCGACCGCGCTGATCGACGGCTGTGACGTGTTCTTTGGCCAGCTTGGTCTTAAGATCGGTCAGGAAAAGCTCCAAAAATACGAAACAATGCTCGGCTTTGGACAATCGACCGGCATTGAGATCGCGGAAGGAAAGGGAAGTGTGTCCTCTCTTGATCCCAACCGTCAGCTACCGCTATTCAAGGCGGCCATCGGCGAGTCGGATCTGACATGCACCCCCGCCCAGCTTTGCTCTGCGTTTGCCTCTATCGTCAACGGCGGCACGCGCTATCGCGGTCATCTGCTTTACGAGATCCGCAATTTCACCAGCGGTGACGTTGTGCAAAAGACGCCCAAGGAGCTGCTGTCCTTCTTTACCATCTCGCAGGAGAATAAGCAGCTGTTGCTCCGCACCATGGGACAAATAGCGCAAAATGACGCGATCCTCTCGGTGCAATACGCCAAGCTCAAGCCGCAGGGCATCAGCTTTGGCTGTATCGGCGCATCTGCCCCCTCGGGTACGTCCGAGCCTGCCCACGCCGTTCTTCTGGCCTTTGGCACCCCCGAGGTGCAGACGTCGGGCAATCAGAAGGGCTCGATCGCCGTTTGCGTCGTGCTGGAAAACGAGGTCTATCCCAACTCGGCATCAAGCATCGTTTCGGCAGTGATGGATGAGTTTTATAAATAAAAAGGAAGCCTTTACGAGGCTTCTCATAAGGAAGTTTACCGTAGGGGCGACCAATGGTCGCCCGCAAACAACCACAAAACCAAAACGGGCGACCAATGGTCGCCCCTACAAACAGATTTCGGCAGAGAGATTGTTTTCTCTGCCGATTTGTGTTATAATGGAACCAACGAAAAGCCTCTCCCTTTGGGTAGCGAAGCGGCGCGAGGGGAATGAATGACACCACGGTGTGGTGTCAGAACCCGAGCGTGACCGAGCCGCGGCGAGACGGTGG
>JAZLDE010000033.1:0-11667 GCA_045614625.1 Eubacteriales bacterium | reverse complement strand
CATCATAAAGCCGCCCATGGCCGCGACGGCAACGTATTGCAAATTACCGATGAAGTTCATCAAAGGACCCATGATGGAGCCCCAGACGCGGGCAGAAATGCTGCTCGTTCGAAGCTGATCCGAGATCTCGGCGAATTTCTCGACCGACTCGCCCTCCTTGCCGTAGGCAACGACGGTCTTGTAGGAGGTGACCATCTCCTCGACCTGTCCATTGAGAGCGCCGAGCAGTTTCTGGCGACGGACGAAATACTTGCGCATGAACTTGCCAAGCATGGTCGAAACGCTGATGGACAGCGGGATGGTGACCAGCGTGATCAGCGTCAACTCCCAGCTGTAATAGATCATCATGCAAAACGCACCGACAATGGTAATGATACAGGAGATCAGGGTAGTGATCGACTGAGCTACGGCGTTGGACACGTTTTCCACGTCGTTGGTCATGCGGGACATGATGTCGCCGTGGCGGTGGGTATCGGTGTAAGAGATGGGCAGACGGGAGATCTTGCGGAACAGATCGTTGCGCATGGTATAGACGGTCGCCTGCGACAACTTTGCCGAGAGCAACGACTGGCAAAGGCTCATCAGCGCGCCGAAGATAAAGGCCGTGCCCATGATGGCCAAATAAATGAACAGCGCCTCAAGATCGACGCTAAGGCCGTCTTCAGCCACCTTGATGGTGTCGATGGCCAGCTGTTGGAACATGGGACCGAGCAGATCGACCAGCGTCGTCAGCACCATAAAGACGAGCAGAGCGGCGAGCAGTACGCCGTTGCGGCCGATATAACGCAACAGTCTGCCGATGGTGCGCCACATATTTTTTGGTTTTTCTACGTGCAAGCGGGCATTGGGGCCCATACCGGGACGTCCCGGTCGGATATCGGGCATGGCGGAGCGAGGGGCGCCGCCGGAGGGTGCGGGTCTGTTCATTGTGCTACACCTCCTTGTCCTGCTTGAGAATTTACAATATCCAGATACGTCGGGCTGAGGCGAAGCAGCTCCTCGTGCGGGGCGCAATGAAGAATGCTGCCGTCCGCCTCGATCACAGCGATGCGGTCGGCGTGCTTGACCGACGCGATGCGCTGGGCAACCATGATAACGGTCGTGTCCTTCAGGCTCTTCCGCATGGCCGTGCGCAGCTTGGCCTCGGTCGCCAGGTCAAGCGCCGAGGTCGCGTCGTCTAAAATCATGATCTCGGGACGGCGAACCAGCGCGCGGGTGATGGACATTCTCTGCTTTTGCCCGCCTGAGAGCGAGGCACCCTTTTCGGCCACGAAGGTGTCGTAGCCTTCGGCAAAGCCCTCGATGAACTCGGCCGCCTGTGCCGTCGCGGCGGCATTTTCCACCTCGGACTGCGACGCATCCTTGCGCCCCCAGCGAATGTTGCCGCCGATGGTATCCGAGAACAGCTCGCTTTTTTGCATAACGAAGCCCAGCTTACGACGAAGCGCGGACAACTTGTACTGCTTGACGGGCACGCCGTCGACAAACACCTCACCTTCGGTGGGATCGTAAAAGCGAGGGATCAAATTGACTAACGACGTCTTACCGCTGCCCGTCGCGCCGATAATGGCCAGCGTCTCACCGCGGCGAACGTCGAGATTGATATTCTTGAGCACCGGACGCCCCGTCGTTCCTGGATAACGGAAGCTGACGTTGCGGAAGGAAACCGCCACGTCGGCGTTCTCGCCCTCTGTAAGAGTGCCATCCGAGATCACGGGAACGGTATCCAGCACCTCACGCACTCTCTTGCCCGAGGCCATCGCGCGCGAGACCGACTGGAACATCATAGTGACCATCATAACCGAATGCAACACGCTGGTCACATAGTTGACACCTGCCATAAGCGTACCCGTGCTCATACCGTCAACCCCCTCGCTGATGGCGATGCCGCCCAGCGCGATGATGGCCAAAATGGCAAGATTCTGTACAATATTCATGACAGGATGAAGCACGCTCATCATGCGAAGCACGCGATAGTTGACGTCGCGCAGCTCGCCGTTGGCATGGTCGAAGCGCTCCGTTTCATAGTCCTCGCGCACGTAGGCCTTGACCACGCGAGCACCCGATACGTTTTCCTGCACCACGGCGTTGACGCGGTCCAGCTTTTTCTGGACGATGCCATACATGGGAACAGCGCGGCGAAGCACCAGAACGATGGTGATAAGCAACACGGGAAGCGCGCACAGCAGCACCGTGCCGAATTTGATATTAAGCGAAAGCAGCATGATCGTGCCGCCGATAAGGAACATAGGCGCACGGACAAACATACGCAGGATCATCTCGACGAAATCGACCAGCATGGCGATGTCTCCCGTCATGCGGGTGACCAGTGAGCCCGTGGTAAACTTGTCCGTCTGCTCGATGGACAGCGACATGACGCGGCGATAGGCGTCACAGCGCAGATCGTTACCAAAGCCCTGCGACGCGCGGGCGGCCGCATACGCGCAGAAGGTGCCGAAAAAGCCACCGACGAGGGTGATGGTCAGCATCATAATGCCAAAGGTCAATATGATATTGAGTTGGGTGTACTGCCCTGCCCCAAACAAAGCGTTCATCACGCCCGAGGCAAGCGCATTATTGCCGATCTTGGCAAGACCGTCCTCGGCAATACCATAGTCGACGATAAAGGACATCAGATAGGGCAGGCACAGATCGGCCAGGACCTCGCCCATCATCAAAAGGGGCGAAATAATAGCGAAAAGCGTGTACGGCTTTAGGTATTTGGCCAGCTTCATTCCGTCACCTCCTCGTCGTCGCGCTCCTGCGACAGATCGTTCAGCAAATTTTCTCTCATGCGGCACAGCATAGTCGACAGTTGTTCAGTCTCGGCCTCGTCGAAGCCCTGCATGAGAATATCGTCCAGACGGCGCAGCATGGCGCGAACGCCCTCGTCGTATTCCCTGCCCTTATCCGTCAGATACACGCGAACGGCGCGACCGTCACCCTCGCAGACGCGGCGGCAGATCAATTCCTCCGCCTCCATACGGCGGAGCGTCGCGCTGACGCTGGGGGCGCTCAAATGCAGCGCATCCGCAATTTCATTTTGGCGCACACCGTCGCCGCGAACGAGTAAGCGGATGATACATCTTGCGCTGTGCTGGGACATCACGCCCTCAGGCTCAAGCGAGCGCACCTTCCCAAAAAACAGGTGCGAGATATCGTTGACGATCATGGGAGGCGTTTCGTGCGGCGGTCGCGGGGGGCGATGCTGCAACAGTGCCTCGGTGGTTTTCTTTTTTGGCATGGCTCGGCTCCTTTTTGTTAGTTAACTAACTAATTATAGCAGGGGGTGGGGGAAAAGTCAAGAGAAAAAGAAAAAACAACTGTGGGGGAACAGTTGTTTCATATTTTGCTCTTTGTCTTTTGGCGCGACACAACGCGTCGCGCTGTGCAAATATGGATGCCATTTCTTTGTCATTCCACAAAGAAATGGCGAAAGAAAAGAAACTTAAGGGCCTAATGCCCTTAAGAAACCCGCAAGACTTGCCGCTCTCGCTATCTTTTGGTGGTTACCAAAAGGCGTGTTGGCGTCTGCGCGTTTTGCGTCGGCGGAGCCAAAGCCCCGCCTCCTATTGTAAGCAGACTATCTTTTTTTGCTTTACTCTGCACCGCGCTTCAAAGCAAATAGAGGAAAAAAACATATACGTTTTTTCTGCAGCTCTCGCCGCTTTGCCACCACGCGCGGCAGGCAAGGAAAGCAAGAGCGTTTTTGCTTGAAATTTAGTTGGACACGGGTGCGTCGCAGATGGCAAAAGGTTTTGCTGCTTTGCTTGCGTGCGTCTTTCGTGTTTGCAAGTTTCTTTAACTTGCAAACGCAAAAGCTGAAGATGCTTGCTTTCGCGAAAAAAATGAGTGAAGCGACAGCGGAACGACTTTTCGCGCTCGGGGTTTCCAAAGGGCATTAGGCCCTTTGGTTCCCTTCTTGGCTACTTCTTGGGGAAAGCCAAGAAGTAGCATAATCCCACAGCGCGGCGCGTTGTGCCGCGCCCAACCGTAGGAGAAGTCGCAAAGCCCTCAGCTTCCCTTCTCTTCCCCCACCAACTGCTTCGCCCAGTTGATCTTGGACAGCAGCACCGAACCAAACATGCACTTAATAATCTCCACGCTCTGCCCCGCGACAAACAGCCAATGAATGCTCATATCCGTAAAGCGCGACAGCACAAACACCAGCGGTGCCACCAGTACCCACATATACACGCTGTCAAACAGCAGCGTGATCAGCACCTTTCCGCCCGAGCGAATCGTAAAATACGCCGCATGCGCGTAAGCACAGAACGGCAACAGCGCCGCCGACACAAGAATCATAAACGCCGCCAGTGAGCGCACGTCCGCGCTGACGTTATACAGTCGCGGGAACAGCACCGAGGTTACGACCAGAAGGGCGGCCATCAATACCGCGCAGAAAATGGAAAACGCCATCATCTTGCGCGCTGAGTCGCGCGCCTTTTCCAGTTTCCCCGCGCCCAGCTCGTTGCCAACGACGATAGCAATCGCACTACCCAGCGCAAGGTAAACCACGCTGAACAAATTGACGATGGTCGTGCTGATGTTCTGCGCCGCAACCACGTCAAGTCCACGGGTGGAGTAGCACTGATTGCGGAAGGTCATGGCCATCGCCCAGAACAGCTCATTCATCATCAAGGGCAGACCCTTAATCGAAATACGGCCGAACAGCGCCGGCGGCAGGTAGAGCGAATGCAACGCACCGATGAGCCACGGGCATTTTTCCGTGTGCGTATATCCCCAGAGCAAAAGCACGCCCAGCTCGACACCGCGCGACACCACCGTTGCAATGGCCGCGCCCTTAACTCCCAGCGCAGGCAAGCCGAACAAGCCGAAGATCAAGAGGCAGTTGAGCACGAAATTGGTAAACACCGCCAGCGCACTCGCCACCATGGGCATGAGTGTCTCGCCCGTCTCGCGCATGGTCGAGGCATACGCCTGCGCGATCGCGTAGGGGATCAGCCCCGCCAGCATGATGAGCAAATACTCCTGCCCGTAGGCAAGCGTCAGCTCCAGATCGCCCTCCATGCTACCCGTGTGCAAAAACATACGGATGAGCTGTTCGTCAAACAGCGCGAAAATGGCAACGCCCAGAGCCCCCGCCAGCGCGTTGATGATAAACTTGAAACGAAAGGTGTAACGAACGCCCTCACTGTCGCCCAAGCCGTGATATTGTGCGGTAAAAATACCCGCCGCGGAGATCGCGCCGAAGATGAGCAGATTAAATATAAAAATAAATTGATTGACGATGGAAACGCCCGACATAGCCTCGGTCGACAGCGTGCCGACCATAACGTTGTCGAGCAGATTGACCAAATTGGTAATACCGTTTTGTATCATCATGGGCACGGCCACGCCCAGCACGGTGCGATAGAATTGCCGATCGCCAACGTATTTTCGAATGAAAGACATATCTTCTCCCGCCTTAACGTTTTGCTCGGAATATTGTACCATATGTAATCAAAAATTGCAAGAGGACAGTCCCACTTCTCCCTAAAAAAGCCCCCGCCGCGGCACGAGGGTGTCGCGGCAGAGGCGGTTTTCAGGGTAATCTTTGGTTGATTATTTCTTGAGCGAGTTCTCGTAGGACTCGATCATCTTCTTGACCATCTGACCACCGATGGAGCCGGCCTGACGGGAAGTCAGATCGCCGTTGTAACCCTGGGACAGGTTAACACCGACCTCGCTTGCGGCCTCCATCTTGAACTTTTCCATTGCTTCCTTTGCTTCGGGAACCAGCGTCTTGTTGCTTGCCATAATACTATCCTTTCCGCGCGTATGCGCGACCGCATGTGCGGTTTATCTGTGTTTACAAATCTATATCAATCGAGCCGAAAGACCACACGTTGCATCGGCTCGAATGACCAAAGCAAGTCTCTCTTGCTTTCTCTTCCTCACTCTGCCGCAGCACGCTCTCGACTCTGCTACTATTGTGCGCGAAAAACCGCCTTGTATGATAGGAAGTTTGTGTCAGATTTTTTAAGGTTTGACCAAGGAAAGGGTTCTCTTCGATCCACAACTTGACTTTTTATTTTGTCCATGTTAGAATTGATATAAAAGCTATTGCGAAATCACGTTGAAACAAGGAGGGCATAAATGCTTGATTTTTTCAAATTTATGAAGGACAGCATTTTTTTGATGTTTGACTATTTGGTTGGAAATATAGACAAAACGCCCTTTGAGCAGCGAATGGCTGTGATCAGTCTTGGTGCTGTGGCTGTTTTCGTGTTCTGCTTTTTGCTGATGCTTTTGAAAATCTCACCCGATCAATGGTCGTATCGAAAAACAGTTTTTGTTTCCCTTTTATCAGGCGTTCCACTCACCATCATTTACTTTCTCGTTTTCTATCTTTGCTTATAATTTCAATTTTCAACAGGTAGACCCTCTCTGCCTGTTTTTTTATTTCTTTTGCCCATATTTTTTAAATAAAAGGTTTGACTTTTGTTTCATTTTATGATAAACTGTAGCAAAGACGTCTACCCCATGACAGGAGGCTTTGATGATGAAAAAATCCTATTTGAGATCATTCTTATTATGTCTGCTTTGTGCGCTGCTTATTTGCTCACCGCTCGCGCTTACGTCCTGCGGCCCCAACGAGCCCACGCCGACACCCCCCGAGGACGATACCCCCACGCCGCCCGAACCATCCGAGCCTATGATCGTACTGGCTGGTGAGGGCGCAGAAAACCCCTATATCGTCGTCCGCAGTGAGAACGTCCATTCGGGCTCGAACGTTTCCAAGGGTGCCGCTGCGCTTTGCAAGGCAATCAACACCCGTTTTGGCTCTGATCTTAACATCACGACCGACTGGACGGGTACGGGCGGCGTTGCCGAAAGTCCCTACGAAATCTTAGTCGGCACGACCAACCGCGACGTCAGCCCCAAGGTTGACAAGGATCTGGGCGTCAACGAATTTATCATTCGTATGGTAGACACCAAGCTGGTCATCACCGCCTCCTCGCAAGCAGGTATTACCTACGCCATCAATTATTTCATCGAGAAGTACGTCGACGCCCAGACCGCGTCGCTCAAGGTTCCCGCATCGCTGGATTATAAAGGAGAGTACACCGTGTATTACGAGGTTGAATCCGCCAAGGGTAGCGGCGCTACCAAATACGACACCGCTCTGGCGCTCGCTTGTCTCCAGGGCATCGTCAACCGCGAGTCCAAGTCCAAGGTCTACGTCAACTCGGGCGGAGGCAACGACCAGTGGCTCAAGACCATGCAAGAGGACGGCCGCTGGCTGGCGGACGTACCCTTTGAAAAGCTGAAGGGCTTTGACGAGCTGCTGGATCTGTTTGTTTCTTACGTCAAGGCAGTCGTCATCTGGGACACCAACGTCCCCGCAACGGTCAACGTTGCCACCACCGTAGCGGGCGTTGAGGACGGTCTGGTCATGTCGTACGATATGTACAAGAAATACGAGATGAAGCTGAACAACGCCGAGATCATCGACCTGCGCGACAAGTTCTTTGGCAGTGATACGGTAAGCGCCAAAAACGAGGCTTACCGCTGGGCCATCGAAAATTATCTCAAAAAAGGCCTTTGCTCGACCGATCTTTTGTGCCATTACATGGACGCATGGAACATCAAGGGGCCATCGGGCCGCCGCGACGGCGGTGACGATGCCTACGTATCCATCCGCGACTGGGCCGTTTACAACCGTGCCTTCGTCATCGATCTCTCCCCCTGGAACGATGAAGCACCGCTGGACGATCCCCACCAAAAGATCGGTACCGACTACGAGACCTTCACCATGGTGCTGGAATACCTGATGGAAGAGACCAAGGACAGCGAGCCCTACGAAATGGCAGGCTTCTTTGATTTCACCAAGTACAGCCACACCAGCGACAACCATGTTTCCAAGCACGACACCGTTCCCGCCGAGTGGGAGTACGTCTGGCTCATCAGTGCCTACAACGGCTACCATAACACCTGCATCGAATGGAGCTGGAACGAAAGCTTCCACAGCCAATACGAGGGCGCGCAACAGCTGGAGAATAACCGCCCCGAAGAAGATCTGGAGCTGGAGGATAATACCACCTATCTCTGCTTCTTCATGGCCGACTACGACTCGACTTATCCGCTCTACCGCTTCCTGCAGGATCACTGGGCAGATCCTCGCCGCGGAGAATTGCCGCTGGCCTGGGGCATCAATCCCAACCTGCTTGACACCTACCCCGACATCATCGAGTATTACTACGAAACCGCAACTCCCAACGACTATTTCACCTCGGACGCCAGCGCCGCGGGCTATTTCAACCCCAGCCGCGTACCCGACGAGACGTGGGATATCATGGTGGAGCATAACATCAAATATTTTGAGCGCGCCGACATGACCATCGCTCCCATGATCCTCGACCAGGACCGTCTGGACGAGCAATCGCTTGAGATGATGTCGCAGTTCGCCCCCGACGGTCTGTCCACCATCATCATTGACCAGCACGGTCAGGGCGGATCGCAGGCTCCCGCCGCCATGTACGGTGACACTCCCACCGACCGTCTGGACAACAGCTTCAATTCTTCTTCGGTTGAGACGGGCGCAGCGTCGCTTGAGAACATCGTTCGCTACGGCTACAACCGCAAGCTGGGCGCTACCAAGAGCGGCTCCTCGCTCTCGCTCATCCGCGTCGTATGGAAGAGCCCCTCGTATATTTGCGAAGTCGTTGAGGCTTACAAGGCCGCTCACCCCGACGAAAACGTCGTCGTCGTTGATATTTATAACTACTTCAACCTGCTGACGCAGGATCTGGAAAGCTGATAAAATAAGGAGAATTTTTCATGAAAAAGATTATTTGCCTGTTACTTGCCATTTTGATGTGTTCCTCCCTGCTCGTCGCTTGCAAGCCAACGCCCACGCCGCCCGAGGACGAAAACAAGGATAATCCCCAGGACACCGTTCCCCCTGCCGAGCGACTCTATCTGAGCGGCATGGTCGGTGACGTCGTTTACGGAACCCAGATCATTCGCAGCGATAAGCTGGGCGCACAGACCAACGAAGTCAAATGTGCCGTCGAGCTGATGAAGGCCATCCGCGAGCAGATGGGAATCGAGATTACCATCGGTACCGACTACAGCGGTCCTTACGGAACGCCCGTTTTGGACTGCGAAATTCTGATCGGCAACACCGAGCGTCCCGAAAGTGCACAGGCATTGGAAAAGTTGAATGCCACCGATAAAAAAACGGATTATCTGATCTGTGCGATCGGTAAAAAGATCTGCATCGTCGCCAAAAACGACCGCGGTCTTCAAATGGCAATCGACACGTTTATCAGCAAGCATCTTTATCAAAGCGACAGCGTGATATACACGTCGCAAAAGCTGGAGGCTACGGGTATGTTTATCCTTCCCGAAAACGTATATTTCAAGGTTCCTGCCGCCGGAGGAGCGACCCACAAGGAGCGCTACGACGAGTCCGTCGCAACGGCCTGCGTTCAGGGCATCATGAACCGCGAATCTCCCCACAAGGTGTACGTTGACTGCAACACCGAAACGGCCGGCTGGCTGGAGGTTTTGAGCGAAGAAGGTCGTTGGCTGGAAGACGTCGAATGGCTGGAACTGACCGGCTTTGAGGAGCTGCTCACGTTCAGCAAGGACTACATCAAGGCCGTCATCATCTGGGACCCGAACGTTCCTGCGACCGTCAACGTCGCCTGCACCATGGCAGGCGTTGAGGACGGCGTAGCCATGACGAAGGAAATGTTTAAACGCTACGAGCATCTTTTGAGCAACGACATCAAGCTGTTCGATCTGGTCGACAAATTCGACGGCAGCGTGACGGGCAGTGCCAAAAACGACGCTTATCGCTGGGCCATTGAAAATTATCTGGCCAAAGGGCTTTGCTCGACCGAGTTCCTCTGCAGCTACATCGACTCCTACTCCTTCCGCGAAAAAGCAAACCTCTCTTACACCGTCGTGCGCGACTGGGGTGTCTATCAGCGCGCCTTCGTATACGATCTCTCCCCTTGGGGCGACGAGGCTCCCCTGGACGATCCCAAGCAGGAAATCGGTCTTGACCAGGAAACCCTCCTTATGATCTATGAGATCATGCTGGAGCAGACCAAGGACAAGGGGCCTTACGAAATCTGCGGCTTCTTTGAGCATCAAAAGTACAGCCAGGCCGGCAACAACTCCACCTCGACACACGGTACGGTAAAAACCGAGTGGGAGTACGCCGCTCTGATGACCCCCTACAACGGTTTCCATAACACCTGTATCGACGCAGCTTACAACGAAAGCTTCCACGGTATGTACGACGGTGCAAAGGATCTGGAAAACAACCGCCCTGACGAATACGTCGATTTGGAAGAGGGTGTGGTTTATATCTGCTTCTTTATGGGCGACTACGACTCCACTCACCCCGTATACCGTTACCTCAAAACGGCCTGGGACGATCCCAGACGCGGAGAACTCCCGTTTGCCTGGGCGATCAACCCCAACCTGATCGACACCTATCCCGATCTGATCGAGTACTACTACGAGACCGCAACCCCCAACGATTATTTCGTATCCGACGCCAGTGCGGCAGGCTATTTCATGCCCAGCCGCGTTCCGGATGAGCTGTGGCCCTTGATAGCACAGCACAACGTCGAATATTTTGAACGCGCCGACATGAGCATCGCTCCCATGGTACTAGACAATCAGGGCATGGACGCAGATGATCTGAAATGGATGATCAAGTTCGCAAAAGACGGCATCGCTACCGTTGCTCAGAATAAGACGTATCTGTATGAGGATACGGTGGTTACTGCCCTTCTAGGCGGTGGTTACGACCGCTACGATCCCGTGGTCGGCGCGCAGAACCTGGAAAAGGTTGTAAACACACAGTTTAGCAAGAGCAACAGCGGCGCATCCCTCAATCTGTTGCGTTGCGTATGGTCAACACCGACGGTCATGTGCGAAATGGTGGAGAATTATCAAAAGGCCAATCCGGATAAGGAAGTGGTGGTCGTTGATATTTACAACTATTTTGAGCTGGTCCGTCAGGACTTGGAGTGGAAATAATATAGACATTCGGGCGCAGTCCTTTGGGCTGCGCCCGGTTTTTGTAGGATGGAAGCTAAAAATGAAACAACTTCTCCCCTCCGCTGCGCCCTTGACATCTTTTTTCTTTTGTGCTATACTAAAATCAATCCATAAAGACGTATCATTATCATATAAATCAACTAAAATTTCAACTGCCGCACTGCGGCGAAAGGAGCTATCATATGGGACTTATCAAAGCATTTTTCGGTGCCGCTAACAGCACGCTCGCTGATCAATGGAAGGAATTCTTCTATTGCGATTCTATGGACAAAAACACCCTGGTGACCAAGGGACAAAAGCGCGTAAGCGCCCGCTCGTCCAACCGTCGCGGCAGCGATAACGTCATCTCAAACGGCTCGGGCATCGCCGTTGCTGACGGTCAGTGCATGATCATCGTTGAGCAGGGAAAGGTCGTTGAGGTCTGCGCCGAACCCGGTGAATACACCTATGACACCTCTACCGAACCTTCCATTTTTGCAGGTTCCTTCGGTGAGAGTCTGAAGAACACCTTTAAGGCCATCGGCAAGCGCTTCACCTACGGCGGTGATACCGGCAAGGATCAGAGAGTTTACTACTTCAACACCAAGGAGATCATGGGCAACAAGTTCGGTACTCCCAGCCCCATCATCTTTGAGGTTA
>JAZLDE010000032.1:0-10672 GCA_045614625.1 Eubacteriales bacterium | reverse complement strand
AGCAGAGCAGGCCGAGAGAGGTATTGCCGAGCTGCGCAAGTACGTTGACTCTTTGGTCGTTATCCCCAACGACCGTCTGCGCCAGGTATCCGATACCCGTATTACGCTGGCTAACGCATTTGAGGTTGCAGACGATGTTCTGCGCCGTGGTGTTCAGTCTATTTCTGACCTGATCAACGTTCCCGGCTTCATCAACCTCGACTTTGCTGACGTTACGTCCGTTATGAAGGACGCAGGCTACGCTCACATGGGCGTTGGTGCTGCTACCGGTAAGGATAAGGCTGAGCTGGCTGCTCGCGCTGCCGTATTCAGCCCGCTGCTTGAGAGCTCCATCTCGGGCGCTCACGGTATCCTGATCAACATCACTGTTTCTCCCGACGTAGGACTCGAGGAGGTCAACCAGGCTTCCGAAATGATCGCTGCTGAGGCTCATCCCGACGCAAGCATCATCTGGGGTGTTGCATTTGATCCCGAGCTGGATGACGAGATGAAGATCACCATCATTGCTACCGGCTTTGCTGAAACCGACGAAGAGCGTCAGTCCATCAAGGAGCATCCCGCTGTAACCAGAGCCAACGCTGAGGCTGCCGCCGCTGCCGCTGAGGCTGCTGCTGAGCAGAAGGACGAAGAAGATCTGGACGTCAATGATATCATGGGTCTGTTCCGCGCAGGCAACGGCCGTGGTACGACTAAGAGATAATTTGAATCATATAGAAAACGCAGGAGCGACAATTGTTCGCTCCTGCGTTTTTTATTATTATGCGTACAGGCTGAACCAGGTCAGCGCGTGGCGGACAAATTCGTATTGATAGCCGTGTCCGCGATTTTTCATGGAGAGAAGCATTTTGTCAGTGTCCAGCACGTCGTACAGCGTTTGGACGCATTCAGGCGGGCAGGAAACATCGGCCGTACCCAGCGTGAGCATGACGGGGTAATTCATGCGCTCGGCGTGCGTCAAAGTGTCGACGAAGCCGAGATTGTGCCATGCCTGCGCTTTGTCGCTCATGTCAACCCCCATGCGGGCGTGGTCGTAAGCTCCGCGGAAGGTGGAAAGGGGGTAATTGGTCAGAAAAGGCTCGTCAGCGGCTACACCGCGCACACCGTGATCGCGGTAGATCGATCCCAGTAGCAGCGATGCGCCGCCGCCCTGGCTGGTGCCAAAGAAGGACACGCGATCGGGAATGACTGTCGGCTGGGACATCGCCCAGCGAATGGCGCCCATGACGTTAAGCATCCAGCCGAAGTAGCTTTCCATGCTGTAAGGGTCAAGGGCCGTTTGAGGCAAAACGGGCCAGATCTTGTTTACGCCGTCGAACCATTTCAACTCGTGAAGATCGCCACTCGGCGTCCAATAGCCAAGAGGGGAGAGTTCCAGCACGTTGTATCCTTCTCCTACGACGTCGGGATGGAAGGAAGGCTCGGCACCGTAGCCGGGCGTGTGGACGATCAGAGGGGCAGGGCCCTTCAAAGCAGGCGACCACATGCCGTAGAAGGGGCGCATGCCCTCTTGCTCAAAGCGGTACAGCGAGGAGCGGTTCATGTGGTGAATGCCGAGACGGGTTCTCTCGCCGCGGTCATTGAGGCGCGTTGCTGTGGCAGGAAGATTGGCCTCGGCCGCCCACAGGCGGTCGATCCACGCAGAAAGCTCCTCTTGCGAGGGGTAAAGGTCAAAAAGGTTAAGCTCGTTCATGATATACTCCTTTATTTATCAAAGATGCGCGCCGTTGGTGGTGACGATGGCAACGGTGAGACCGGTATCGTCCGTGATGGTGATTTCGTAAAAGCAGTTGCGGCGGCCGTCCTTGAGTAGCTTTGCTTCGCCAAAGAGGGTATTTCCGCGCGGAGACGCGAGGTAGGCGATATTAGAGGTCACGGTGACGGTGGGGGAGGGGGCATCGAAATTGGTGGCGACGGCAAATACGAAATCAGCCATGGTGAATATCACGCCGCCCATGACGTGCCCGACGGCGTTTTTGTGGCGACCGTCGATTTTCAGCTCACACTTGGCCCAGTGCTCGCCTACCGCGACGATCTCAATGCCCGTTACTTCAGTCGCATAGCGGTCAGCGACGAAAAAATTTCTTGCGCGTTCCAAATCGGTCATTTGATTTATCTCCTCGGTATCATATGTATATTATCCAAGCACCTCGCACGCCGCAACCACGCGCAGCATATCAAGGTCGATGACGTCCCGCCCGTAAGCGTCGAAGAAACGGTCACGGTAGCGGTCGGTTTTGAGATTGAAGAACAGCGTCCACGCGCCCCAGAAAAGATCCACGTGGCGGTCGCCCACGCCGCCGTTGCCGACGTCAATGAACTTTGAAAATTGCCAGTTGTCCAGCATAATGTTGGGCAGGCAATAGTCGCCGTGGAGCAGCGTGTCGGTCTTAAGTCGGTGTCCTTCGCTTTTCACAACCTGCCACGCCTCGTCCGCCGAGTCGTAGCCCCAGTTGTCGGGGAAGAGCGATGCGTCGTAAATGCCATTACGGTAATTATGCTCAGCCAGTGCCAGATAGCGCGCTGTGTGGTCCGGAATAGGGCAGCCCGCCGTGTCGCACTCGTGCAGCTCTCGCAAAAGCGTCGCGGTCAAGTCGCAAAGGCGCTCGGGGTTTGCTATGTAATCAGCGTGGGTGCAATCCTCGCCCGGCACGCGCGCGGTCAGCATCCAGTCGCGGCCGCCCTCGGTGCGATAGTCCAATACCTCGGTGCCAAACCCTTTCTTGTGGAAAAAGCGTGTCATGGCCGCCTCGCGGGCAAGCGTCCCCTCGGGGGCGCTTTTGAGGTACAGCCCTTCCTTTTTCTCGATATAAACAACCCGCGCCTCGGGGGAACAGCTGCTGTCAAATACCGACACATCCTCCATGAGAGGATGATAGACGACAGGATAGTCCGAGAGGTTGGGAATGATGAGCGTTCGTTTCATAGGTGCTCCTTTTACAGCTTTACGTCGCGTATCTTTTTGATGACGTTGGTATCTTGATAGCACAAAACGACCAGCTCCTTGTCCGTCAATTTTTGCTTGATGGTATCATAATGGCGGCTTGATCCGGACTTTGCTTCTTCCAATACGTAGGTATATTTGGAGTTATTTTTGTCTATCAAAATAATGGCCCAAATGGCGCTCGCGTGGCGATTGGGGCTGGTATCTGCGGCATACTCGCGGAATTTGATCTTATGACAGTGGATCGTGCGCTCCTCGTTGGCGCAGGGTGCCCCTGATACGGCAAGATAGAGGCGACGATCTTGGGCGTATTCGCGCCAGAGAAAGACAGCCCAGAAAAGGCCGATGGAAACGAGTGCGGCAAGCCCGCCGAACTGAAGCGCCGTAGGATCGGGCAACAGAAAAAGGATAAAGGGAATAGCCAAGGTGAGAGCGGAGAGGGTGATAGCCCCGATCATATTCCTTTTTACGTTGTCTTGCAGTATTTTGGTTTGCTTTTGTACGATCTTTCCCATGGGGACTCCTTTCGATTAGCCGGCAAATGCTTTTAGCCTTTCCAAAAACTCATAGGGAATAGCGAGATTTCCTTTTCCCGTCCCCAGTGCGATATCGGGCTTTCTCTCCCCGTGGAAATCACTGCCGCCGCTTTCGCACAGGCCGTATTCATGAGCGATGGCGCGGGAGAGGGCGGTGGTTTTTTCGTCGTAGGTCGAATACAGCGTTTCCATGCCGATAAGACCGCAAGGGATGGCCTTGTCAAGGAAGGCGCGCAGACCTGCCTCGTTTTCTTTAAATTGCAAGAAAGGATGCGCCAGTACGGGAACGGCCCCGATGGAGCGGATGAACTCAATCGTTTCAAAGACGGGCAGGCGCTTGGGTTCCGTATAAAATCCCCGATCGAGCGAGAGCACGGTTCGAAAGGCCTCGTTGTTGGAGGAGGTATAGCCTTTTTTCGTCAGCAAGCCCGCCACGTGAGCGCGGTTGATGTTGCCTTGTCCTTCGGCGAGAACCTCGTCGTAGGTGATGTCGTAGCCGGCCTTTTGCAGTGACGCAATGAGATCGCGGTTGCTTTTTTCCTTTCTTTGGATCATCGGCTCGACGAGCGCGTGGATCGTTTCGTAATACTCAGGACGGACGAACAGCGCGAGTACGTGCAGCTCAAGAACGCGCCCCTCGGAAGTCAGATAGTCCGTAGAAAACTCAATGCCGGGAACGGCCTCAATGTTTCGCCCCTGCGCCGCCGCGAGAAATTCGTCCAGGCCCCGCACGGTATTGTGATCGCACAGCGCGATGGCGGCAAGGCCCATTCGCTCAGCCTCGTCGATCAGCTCGGCAGGGGAGTAGGTGCCGTCGGAAAAGTTGGTGTGGGTGTGAAGGTCGATCATTGTGAAGTGTCCTTTCGACAGTTTTCAATGTATTCCTTGATTTCTTCGGATTGCACTTTGCTGCTGGTATATAGTTCTGCTTTGTGTCCGTCTTCCAGAAGAATGACCAGTTTGCAATCATCTAAGTTTCCCCCTTCGGGATCAGAAGAATCATAAATGATTTTGATGTCCGTTATCTCATCAAAGGTGTATTTTTCTTTACACAGATTATAGATGCAAATCTCCTTGGTGTTCGGGCAAAGAACGATTTTGCCGAGCGTGGTGGAAGCAAGTAACGAAAAGTTGAAGAAAAATGCGCCGATTACATAGCATATCCAAAACCATGGTTCATCCCACCAATCAGTAGAAATAAACGGTATGGCGATACTGATTGCAATAGTTACGGTGTGTGCTACAAGGTAGACGACAGTAAGCTTCTTTTTGATAACGATTTTGTTATCTGTATGAAGAATTTTTATTTGACTTTTTTTCATAGCTTTTATTTTTCAGGGCAAACAATATTAACGGCACGCGTCCACAAATTCCGTAAATATCGCCAGATTGTCCGCATCGATCTGCCACAACCTTTCGGGATGCCACTGATAGGCGCGGACGTAGGGCTTTTCGGGCATATACACCGCCTCGATGATGCCGTCCTCGGCGCGCGCCATGACTGCAAGACCGTGGCCCAGCTCCTTGATGGCTTGGTGGTGGAAGCTGTTGGCCATCATGGTCGCTTTGCCGCCCGTCATATCGTGCAACGGCGTGTTTTCGATGACATTGACGCTGTGCGAGGGTTCAAAACGGCCCTCGCTTTGCTTGTGAGCGATATTCGTTCCGATCTGACTCGGAATATCCTGATATAACGTGCCCCCAAGGCCGACGTTGACCAGCTGGATGCCACGGCAAATGGCGATGAGGGGCTTGTCGGTTTTGATTGCTTTTTCAAAGAAGGCAAGCTCAATGATATCGCGGTGATCCTGAATACTGCCACATTCGGGCAGTGTTTCCTCACCGTAGCGGGCGGGGCGAATGTCACAGCCACCCGTGAACATAAAGCCGTCGCAAATATCAAGAAAATGATCGTACGTTTCAAGATTGTTGCCGCAGGGCAGGACGATGGGAATGCCGCCCGCCTCCTCGATGGCTTTGGGATAGGTCGTTGTTGACGTCAGATCGTCAACGTCTTTTGCAGATGCGATAATTCCAATGATGGGAAGCATAGTTTTCCTCCAAAATTATAGCAGGCCCCAGAAGATCCAGATGAATGCGTAGCCTGAAAGAACGGCGGTCAGGGTGAAGGGAACGCTGATCTTCATAAAGTCGCGTGCCTTGACCTCGTGACCCTCCTTGCGCAAAATACCGATGCCCGTGATGTTGGCGCTGGCGCCGATGGGGGTGATGTTGCCGCCCAGCGTAGCTCCAACGAGCAGACCGAAATACAGTACGTACGGTGCCACACCCATGCTTTGGGCCACGCCCGTGACGACGGGCAGCATAGTCAGCACGTAAGGAATATTATCGACGAAGGCTGAAATGACGACCGACGCGAAGACGATGATGGTGTACATTAAGAACAGATTGCTGCCGCCCATCTTGACGAGCAGCTCAGCCAGCTTGTCGATCACGCCTGCCGAGGTGATGCCCTGAATGACGACGAACAGAGAGGCGAGCAGAAGCAGGGTCTGATAGTCCATTTCTGCGAAGACCAGCTTGGTGGAAGCAAGGCTCTTAGTGCGGCAAAAGTTGATCACAACACCGATGACGAGCAGCACCATGCAGATGATACCGTTGCGCAGGTTATACAGCGTCAGAAGCGCGCCGCCTGCGGGCTCCTTGATAAACGAAGCGAGGATCAGGCAGACGATAACGCCCAGCATCAGGACGGTGGGAACATAGTCGGTGACTTCCGTTTTCTTGGTGATATTCAAGGGATACTTTTCTTTGCGGAACAACCACAGCAGAATCAGAACCGTCAGCGCAGCCCCCAATTCAACCGCCCAGAAGATACCTGGGCGACTCTTGAAAACGAAGAAATCAAAGAAGTTCATGTCAGCATAGCCACCGAGCAGAATGGAGGTTGTGTCGCCGACCAGCGTTGCCGCGCCCTGCAGATTGGAGGAAACGGCAATGGCTATGATGGGATAGACGGGCGATATGTTCTGCTTTTTGCAGACGGCCAGCGCGATGGGGGCGATCATCAAAACGGTGGCTACATTATCGACGAAGGCCGATACAACGCCTGAAAGTACAGCCATAGCAACGATAGCTGTCTGCACGCTGTTGAATTTGGAGAGCAGCACATCAGCCAAGCGCATGGGCATTTTAGACTCGATGAACAGCGAAACAATGCCCATGGTGCCAGCGATCATCATAAGAATATTAAAGTCTATGGCGCCGAAAACATCGGAAATGCCAAACTCAATGTCCTTGCACAAAAAGGACAACCAGATGGAGAAAACAACGGCCGAGCCGAAGGCAACGTAGCTGCGGAACTTGGGCAGGGCGAACAGAAGGACATAGGTAACGGCAAACAGAATAAGTGCGATAATGAAGGGAGACATTTTGTACCTCTCTTATGTATTATTTTTGCTTGATCGATTTCAAATGTTATAGATTATGCGCGGGCTTCCCACGCTTTATGAGCTTGAAACCACCGCTCACTGTGTGCGCCCAAGGCGCCGATCTGACGAGGATGAGCGAGCGGCAGAACATGGATGGCTTTGCCGCGTATAAGCGTCTTTGTAGGGGTGCCGTAGCCGTATTGGTCTACGTATTCACCGAGCGAGGAATAGGGAACGTCGGCGACTCTTTTCAAATATTGGGCGATGGGGATATCACCGAGTAAAACGAGCAGATCGGCTTCTGAGCACATCAGCTCGTCCGTGATTGCTTCACTTCTGGCCTTGTCGCAAAAGGTCGAGGGACGCTTGGGAATGGTGACGGGATTCAGCCCGTATGCCGGCATCAAGGGCTCGTATTTATCTCGCAAGGCCTTGACTTGGCTTTCGTTCAGCCGCGTTTCGGGTAAAAGATCACACAGCCACGCATCCGCTCTTGTGAATCCAAGCGGGGCGAGAATGTTCTCATCCAGAACCTTGGCGGACGGCCCGTTGAGCTGTTGACTCGCGGGCACCAGGTGCCCCAACTCTTTGGGCATGGCAATGGAATCGATGATGCGCTTGGCTTCCTCGACGTTTCCGTCCCAAAAGATTCTCGGCTCGCTGGCGACAGCGAGAGCCTGACAAAAGATCTTGCCGTCCTTGATCCATTTTGCGTGTACCGCGCTTGCGTATACGCCGAGCACGAACACTTTTTTTGGGGAAGTATCTTGCTGTACCAGAGGATGCAGCTCTGATCCAAAGGGAAAATAATATGGCATGCGTTCAGCCTCACTTATCATATGATTTGAGATCAAACCTTTTGCTTGAAGTTTCCAAATACCTCGTTTACCTTTTCAAAGCTGGCGAAGGTGTCGGGATAGCGCTTGATGATCTTCATCATTTCACCGATCTGTCGTTTGTGGACGATGCAGACCAACATATATTTATCCGTATTGGAATACATACCGTGCACCTGAATCCGAGTGACACCGCGGTGCAGGCGGGAAATAAGATCGGCCGACAGCTCAGTGGGGGTTGACGTAATGATTTCAAATTTATAACCGTTTTTGATGCCGCTCAGACCGTTGTCGACGATGAGATTGGCGATAAACAGGTTGAGCAGAGTACAGATGGTGGGGGTGACCTTCATTCCGTAAACGAAGAAAGCGATAAAGACTACGCTTGCGTCCAAAATGAAGGATACGTAGGCGATGTTCATTTCTGGCTTGGCCTTTTTGATCAGTGCGGAGATACCGTACGTGCCGCCGCTGGCGCCAAATCGGCGCAGCATCATAGAAAAGCCAAATCCCGAAATTACGCCCGTCGCAATGCAGGCAAAGACGATATTGAAGTCCTCGCCGTTGACGGCCAGGCAGTAGGGCTGTGCGCCGAGGGCCTCGTAAAGGCGGGGCATGAGCGATTGAACGATCATATAAACGCTCAAAATCAAGCCCAGCTTTTTATTGACGATCGCGCCGACCAGAATGAAAATGGGAAGATTAAAAGCGATCATCAGAATCGACCAGCTGACGCTGTCCGCGAGCAGATGGTGCGTGATGGTGGCAAGGCCACCGACACCGCCCGGCGCGAAGCCGTTGCTGTTCTGAAAGAAAAAGTAGGCCGTGCCGACGATGATGCCGGCAACGATGGCGTACAACAGGTCAAGACAGGCCGTCGCGAGCGGTTTTTTGATAGAGTTCATGGTAGTGTCTTCCTTTGGGTAAAGAGATGGATTTGTAAATTTTAAACATAGGGCTTTTGGGGATGCCGCAAGGGGCAAGACTTTAAAGCTTTATCGTTTTGGCGTATTCTTTTAAGATCTCCTCGACTTCACTTTCATTTTCATAGAATACGTTGTCGCATTCATTCAGGATTTCATCGAGGGTGTCTTCATCTTCCTGATGCTCGGAATATGCGCGGTAGGCATTCTCAAGGTTTTGCTTTAAAGCGCCGCTTAAAACCGTATAAAGAATAGAGATCGTTTGGGGCAGGTCGTCGGTATTGGAAACGTTATCAAAAAACTGCATATGCCCGCCGTTGTTGATCTCGCTTTCATACGTCATAAGCTCGGCGTAAGGCGAAGCCGCCTCCTCCTCTACCCACAAATCCCACATTTTATTCCATTGCAGCTCTTCTATGGGCTGCTCGTTCTTTTTCCTTTTGAACAGATCAAAAAAGCTCATATGTAAAACCTCCTTCAGCTTCTTATTTTTGGGGCGAAAATTGGATGTTTTGCCGTGCTCACAAATCACAGGCCTTCCGTTTGCTTGCAGCACATTTTGTTTATCATGAAATTGCAAAGTGTTTCATCGGCTGTTGGACCGTTATTCTTGTCACGACCTATTTGCATAAACAGAGTGTATATTCCGTAGCCGAGCAAGAAAATCAACACCAAAGGAACCATCATAATACAGATCAAAACCGACATGATTTTTTGAAATATATTCTTCTTCTCGGGTTGGCGGTTCCACGGAACAGATATGATTTCACCGCGTATGAAGCAACCGCCGTTTTCGTCCGCGGATATGCTTGCTCTGTAAACGATTCTTCCGCCGTGATTGCTGTCAAGCTGCAAATCAAATCCGTTTTCGCGTTGCTCAAGCTTTAGCTTGGAGCGAAGCACCTCGTCTTTGATTCTTGTGGTAAAATCGTACGGAGAAGAAATGCTGTGAAATGAATATACCCTTTTTGTGGTTTTTTCCTTTTTCATACGCTCTCCTTTCGATCATTCACCGCTTGCCGCATTTTCACTTGCCGGAGGTATCCACCCATTCCAGCTCATGCCGCGTCCGCAAAAGGTCGATGACCTTGTCTTTCATCGGGCAATAAATGAAATTCAGACGATTGACGGGGATGACGTTTCCGAATTTGGACGTGTCGATGCGCGTCACGATTTTGTTGAACCTTTTGGGCGCGAAGATCAGGCATTTTTTGCTTTCCACAACGGAGGTGTAAAGGCCAACGCAGGCATACAGCTCCGAATACTGATACGTCAGCTTCTTGCCAAAGAGGGAATGTCGCTCCACGGTGTGTTCGGTAAATACCAGCCAATCGAAAATCCGAAAGAGCTTCAAAAACAGCCACGAGGCGAGAATGAAAAATACCGACAAAAGGATCATGCCGATCCATCGCCACGTGTCGTCGTAAGCATTGCGCCAGATAAAAAACCCGCCGACGGCAAACATGATCAAAACAACAAAATAGGTTAAAAAATTGGAAGGGGTGTGCATAAGCACCTTGATTTTTTTCATAGTGACTCCTTTCGAAGAAGTAATCAGTCCAGTTCAATTCCCACAACGCCGTATTTGCGCTGCTCTTCCGCAGAATAATACTGTTCCATATCGGACGGATGCGCCGCGTGGACATCCTCGGTCGTGTAACCGCATTTCAGTAGGGGCAGGGCGCGATACAGCTCTTCAAAGCTGTCAAAGCGATGCAGCTTTACCACCGTTTTGGTGAGAGCTTCTCCGCTTTCGACGTTGGTAAATATAACGTCATCGCCCACGCGGATTTGTCGACGCTTCTCGTCAAGCAACCGAAGCTCGATCGTTTTTTGCCCGCTCTTGATCATAGCGAAGGGGGCGGGGGTTAGGTTCATGTGGATCTTGTTCATATCAGTTCTTTTTTAGACAAACAACGCTCTCCACGTGCCCCGTCCTCGGGAACATATCCACAGGCGTCACCGTGCCGATCTCATAGCCGTCCTCGCGGAAGCGAACGCAATCGCGGGCAAGAGTGTCGGGATCACAGGAGATGTAGACGAT
>JAZLDE010000031.1:0-12298 GCA_045614625.1 Eubacteriales bacterium | reverse complement strand
AGCCTCGCACAGCTGCGCGCGCTCGGTGTGCCAGCTTTTCGTGTCACTTCTTGCTGCGCGGCAAGAAGTGACCAAGAAACGCGCCAAGACGTTCCCTCTTGGATCTCCCTTTCCGTGCCGCTCTGCAAAGCGCACAGAGGAGAAAGACATCTATGCTTTTTCTTCATCACTCGCCACTTTGCCATCACGCGCGGCAGGCAGAGACAGCAAAAGCGTTTTTGTTTGAAATTTAGTTTGATCGGGGGGCGTCGCAGATAGCAAAAACTTTTTCTGTTTTGCTTGCGTGCGACTTCCGTGTTGGCGTCTTTATTTAAAACGCCGACGCAAAAGCTGAAGAATTCAAACTTCGCGCAAATATGAGCGGAGTGACAACGCAGCGACGTTTGCGCGTTGCGGGTATCCAAAGGGCATTAGGCCCTTTGGCGCCTTTCTTCCGCCACTTCTTGGGGCGTGCCAAGAAGTGGCATCAAAAACCGGCACAGCGCACGCGCACAGCTGTGTGCGCGTCAAAAGGAGAAGTCGTATAAAATCCAGCCAAACAAAAAACAAGCCCCCACCGTAGCGGAAGCTTGTTTTTCTATCAATCTCTTACGAGCCGATATCCGAATTCTTCAAGATCTTCAAAATATCCTTGAGCAGATCCTCAGTGGTGGGATTGGCAAGTCTTTCCTGTCTTGCCTTTTCCTCGGCTTCTGCCTTGGCAGCAGCCTCTGCGGCAGCCTTTTCCGCATAGAATGCAGCAACGGCGGCCTTATCGGACATCTTGATGCCGCGCTTCTTCATTTCCTTGCGCTCTGCCTTGTTGGGGATGTGATCATCCAGACCGTCAACCCAGCTCTTCTGGCTGCTGCGGACGCCGTTGATGATCTTGACGATGGTGAACAGCACCAGCGCAATGAGGAAGAAGTTGATGATCGCGTTGATGAATGCGCCCCAGTCGATGTAGATGGACTGAGCCAGGTCCAACTCCTGACCGATCACGTTGCCGGCCTCGTCCAGCACGTCCTTGTAGCCTCTCTGCAGGAAGGTATAGACCTCGCTCAGCGAATCGGCACCGAAGATGAGAGCCAGCAGATAGTTGATCAGCGGCTTGAGAATGTTGTTACTCAGCGCGTTGACGATGGCAGTAAAGGAACTACCGACGATAACACCGACGGCCATATCCACGACGTTGCCGCGGGTGATGAATTTTTTGAACTCGGCAAAAAACTTTTTCATAACGATCTCTCCTATTTTTTGAGTTTGGGCTTATCCACCCTATGAAAATCATTATACTCCCGTCGTCGTTTCTTGTCAATAGGAATATAGAAAAAAGGGACTTGCAAAAACAAGTCCCTTGAATATCAAAGTTTGGAAAAACCGAAGCTGTTAACCAGACCGTCGATCTTCTTGCCCTGCTTGCACAAAGGGCACTCGTGCGAGGGGTGGCTGGCATAGCCGTCGAGGTCGCTCGTGTTGAAGACGGAACGCACCTTGTGGCCGCCGCATTCGGTCAGCGTGGCAAAAATAGAGGCGATGCCCGTCACGATGCCGCCGTAGTAGTTGATGGCCTCGGCCGCGGAGAGGACGGTGTAGCCCGTTGCGACCGACGCGGCAAGGATGAGCACGTGCTTGCCTGCGATCATGGGCGCGGTGTTGTCACGGAAGATGAGCTGGCTGCCCGTGGTATGCTCGGGCGTGACGACGTAGATGGTCTGATGGGCGTTCATGTTCATAAAATCGCCCTTGGTCAGCTCGTTAGCTAAGCAGGTACCGATGACCTCGGTGCCGTCCAGACAAAGGATGGTATCGACGATGGTGTTGTTATAATACGAAACAAGGTCGCGCGCCACGGCGGTTGCCTCAGACAGTCTTGCCTTTTGGGCGGAGACGTCGATGTAATAGTTGATATGGCTGTGGCTGGTGGCAAAATGGCCCTCGCTCACACGCAAAAAGAGATCTCTGTTCTTGGCACGGATCTTGTAGATGTTTTCGGTAGACATAGTCGTAAAACCCCTTTTTTTTTATTATATCACAGCCGCCTTGGGCTGTCAAGGAAAAAATGACAAAATGGGTTCATCTTTCATGCGTCACGGCAAGCGCCGCATTTGGTTAACCGTCAGATTCGTCTCCCGTCGGATCTCCACGCCGCGGTATTCCGCCATTTTAATCAGCAGTCCCAGACGGATCATAGGCGTGGACAGTTGAAGACAGCATTTTTTATCGCGACCGTACAGAGCAAGTGTGGTCGATCGATTCTGCGTGTTTTCGATCACGCGCAGGCAGATCACATCGTCCCACGCGACGGTTTTGCCAAAAATGAACATACGGCGGCGACGCAGACGCCGCTCGTCGACGGCGCAATTGTTTCCCGCCGAATACAGAAAAGCAAGCAGACCGATGCACAGCAGAAAAACGAGCATGAACCAAAACGAGTTGACGTCCTCCAAATAAGAGAGCGCCGCGCCGATCACGAAAATGACCACCCACAAAACGGCGTACAGCAAAAGATGCTTCGCTTTATAGCGAATAACAAACGCAGGGCAATAGGGCTCGTTTTCGGAAATCGGCGCATGCTTATGCTTGGCGTCAACAACCACGCCGATCAATTCAAGGATAAATTCAAACAGATCGTCCATACCGTTCTCCTGAAATAGTAATACAATTTAATTCTACTATGCTTGCAGATGGATGACAAGAAAAAATGGAAAAAACAAGCGTCTCACTTCAGCTTGCTCAGCTTGGCCGTGTTTGCAATCACGATCAGCTCCATCTCTTCGCTCAAGGGTTCGTTCGGATCGATGTCTGTGCTGACGCCCTTGCCGCGACGGATCGCCACGACGTTGACAGAATATTTTTTACGAAGATTCAGTTCAAGCAAATTTTTGCCCACCCACTCGGGGCGTACGTCCAGCTCGACCATACAGACGTTGTTGGTCAGCTCGATGATATCCACAAAGCCGGAGGAAAGCAAATTTTTGGCAAGACGCGCGCCCGACTCGCTCTCGGGAATGACCACTTGATCCGCCCCGACGCGGCTGAGTATTTTCTGGTGCATTTCGTTGGCACACTTTGCGATGATCGTCTTGACGCCCAGCTCGCGGCACAGCGCAGTTGCCATCACGCTGGCCTCCAGATTTCCCGCCATGGCAATGATAACCACGTCGAATTTGGCAATATCCAGCTGGCGCAGGACCTCGACGTCGGTCACGTCGGCGCATTTGCAGACGGGAATATCTGCCGCCGCGGCGTTGACGAGCGACTCCTCATGATCAACGGCCAGCACCTCCGCACCGTTCTTGACCAGCTCACGGGCAACGGCCGTGCCATAACGTCCCAGTCCGAAGATTGCATATGATTTATGAATACTCATAATAGTTCCTTTCTCATCCAACGCTGATTTCCTCAACGGGATTTTTCACAATATTTTGCACTTGATGTTTGACGTTAAAGGCAAAGGCGAGCGAGATCGGGCCGACGCGCCCGAGGTACATGGTGACAAGAATGATGATCTTTCCCCACACGTTCAGCGAAGAGGTCAGATCGCGGGATAGTCCCACCGTGGCGGTCGCGCTGACCGTTTCAAACAGCACGTCCAGCGTATCGGCAGGCGTTGCGAAGGAAAGCAACAGCGTCGAGATCAGCAAGATAGCAAAGGACATTCCCGTTACGGCGACTGCCTTGCGAACGGCGGCCGCAGACAGCGTGCGATGGAACAACGTGACCTCGTTTTTGTTTTTGACGGTCGAAAGCGCCGATGCGATCAGCACGACCATCGTCACCGTCTTGACGCCGCCCGCGGTGCCCACGGGGGAGCCGCCAATGAACATCAAAAGAAGAGACACGACCGACGCACCGCTCGTCAGATGCTGTTGGGGGACGGAGGCAAAGCCCGCTGTTCGCGTCGTGATCGACTGAAACAGCGACACCTGAATTTTATCGAACAGCGACATATTGCCGATGGTCAGCGGATTGTCGTATTCAAACAGAAAAATAAGCACCGCGCCGCCCAGGATAAAGGCGGCGGTGGAGGCCAGCGCGATCTTGCTGTGCAGCGTCAGGCGGCGCAACCGTCCGCGGCCCCGCGCCTCCTTGTCGCCAAGGACACGGATGACGTCCCACCAGACGATATAGCCGAGACCGCCGAGAATGATCAGCAGGCTCGTTACGAGATTGACGACGGGGTTGGTGGCGTAGGAGCACAGGCTGTCCTGCGCAAAAATGTCAATGCCGGCGTTGCAAAAAGCAGAGACCGAGTTGAACACCGAGATCCAGATGCCCCGCGCCCCAAAGTCGGGCACGAACACGGTCATATACGCCAGCGCCCCCGCAAGCTCCACAAACAGCGTGCCGAGAATCACTCGCTTGATGAAGGCGCCCAGCCCTGCCAGCGTGTTGAGGTTAAAGGCATCCTGAATGAGCAATCGGTTGCCAAGACCCATCTCACGGCGCAAGGCAAGCATAAAGCCGGTCATGACGGTGATGATACCAAGTCCGCCGATCTGAATAAGCAAAAGCAGGACGATCTGCCCGAACACGCTCCAGGTGGTGACGGTGGGCAGCGTGACCAGTCCCGTCACGCAGGTCGCGGTGGTGGCGGTGAACAGCGCATCGACGTAAGAAACGCTTTGTCCGTCGGCCGCGCTGATGGGCAGCCAAAGCAACAGCGAGCCCAGAGCGATTGCCAAAAGAAAGCTAAGAAGAATGATATGCGTCGTAGAAAGAGAAAATCGTTTTTTTTGTTTCATATCCATCCCCCTTCAAAATCCGCCGCCGGTTGTTCGACGGGCGCGGTTTAACAAAATTATTTTAGCACATTTTACTTTTTATGTCAATGCAATCCCGTCGTAAATCTCGCGTTCGTCCTTTTTTGTCATCGCGCCAAAAAAAATATTTTTTTCTTGACTCAAACAGTAGAAATGTTCACGATTTTGTGTTATAATAAAAATTAATTGATTGATACTTTGACGTTCTTGCGAGGTATGTATGAAAAAAATCGACCCTATCGTCCTCAAAGAAACTAAATATATCGCGCTGTGGACGCTCATTTTCAGCGCTTTGCTGCAGTCCGTTTTCCTCGTCATCGGCAAGTGGGATCATACCGTGCTGCTGGGCAATTTGCTGACGGGCGTTGCCGTCGTTGCCAACTTCTTCGTTATGGCGATGGACGTTGTCCGAGCGGTGGAAAAGGAAGAAAAGGAAGCCAAGCAGACCATGAAGCTGTCAAGCTCGCTTCGCTTTTTGGCGCTTGGGCTGGTCATTCTGATCGGTGCGCTGCTGCCGGATTGCTTCAATCTCTGGGCGGTGCTTCTTCCTTTGTTGTTCCCCCGCGCCGCCATTCTCATCCGCCCGCTCTGGGACAGAAAAAAGGGAAGGGAGGAGGCCGAGCATGAAGAATAAAGAACTACGCTTCAAGATCGTCGATGCGCTGCTGATCGCCCTGATCGTTCTGCCGCTGGTCGCGGGTCTTGTCATCAAGGTGCTGTTTTCCGCTCCCGCCGAGGGCATTTCCATCACGGGCGCGCAGATCTACTTCACCATTCCCATGCCCATTCAGGATTTCCCCGTCACCGAGGCGCAGGTCAATTCGCTTTTGGTTATCCTCTGCATTTTGGGCATCTGCTTGTTCATGACGCACGGCGTTCGCGCAGGCGTTCCCACCCGCCGTCAGGCGCTGGCCGAATGGGCGGTCGAAACGCTGGAGAGCATGGTGCACGAAAACATGGGCCCGTTCTTCTCGGGCTTTGCCCCCTTTATCGCGGGCATTCTCGCGCTGTCGGCGCTGTCAAGTCTTTTGTCACTGCTTGGCTTGTTCGCCCCCACCTCGGACGTCAACATCGTCGCGGGCTGGGCGATTTTAGTCTTCATTCTGATCACCTACTACAAGCTCAAGGGCGGTCTGCTCAACTATATGAAGAGCTTTACCGAGCCCATTTTTGTTCTGCTTCCGCTGAACATTTTAGGCGAGGTCGCAACGCCCATTTCGATGGCCTTCCGTCACTACGGCAACGTGCTCTCGGGCTCTGTTATCGCCGTGCTGATCGCCACCGCGCTTGGCGGACTGTCCAATCTGGTGCTTGGCTGGCTGCCCGGCGCGCTGGGTGATTTTCCGCTTCTGCGCATCGGTCTGCCCGGTATTCTGTCGCTGTATTTCGACGTATTCAGCAGCTGTATGCAGGCGTACATCTTCGCCATGCTGACCATGCTCAATATTTCGGGCGGCTTCCCGCAGGATCTGTACGAGGAGCGAAAGCGCAGAAAGGCTGAAAAGAAGGCAAAGAGAGAAGCGCAAGCCGCACAAAAGGACTGATCGTTGCCTTTGCAAAAGCTTTTACCCACTTTTTCTTTTGGCACAAGAGGCGCAAAAGAAAAAGTTATCAAAAAGAAAACGCCAAGGAGTGTTTCGCGCTCTGCGGAGCGCGAGGAGGGCTACGCGCCCTCCACTGCGCAAGCTTTTGAAAAAGCTTGACCAAAACTTTTGAAAGAAAAAAGAAAAAATTTAAAAAACAATTTTATTTTGGAGGAATTTTATTATGGAACTCGCAATCGGTATCATTTTGGGCTGCTGTGCTCTGGGCGCAGGTATTTGTATGGGCATCGGCGCTGTCGGCCCCGGTATTGGTGAAGGTAACGCCGTTTCCAAGGCCTGCGAAGCCATCGGCCGTCAGCCCGAGAGCAAGAGCGCGGTCACCTCTACCATGATCATGGGTTGTGCGATCGCCGAGACCACGGGTATTTACTCGCTGGTTATCGCCATTCTGCTCATTTTCGTTGCCCCCAACATCATGGTCAACGTTCTCAAGAGCGCCATCGGTCTGTAATCAACCGTCCGCATTGGAGAAGGATTTATGCAAACGTTAGACATTATTTCGGTCAATCTCTGGCACGTTTTGGTGTCTCTTGCCAACCTCGTCATCATCTTTTGGGTGGTCAAACGCTTTTTGTTCGGCCCCATCAAAAAGATGCTGGCCGCCCGTCAGGCCGAGCTGGATCATCAGTACGCCGCCGCCAAAGAGGCGCAGGACGCAGCTGACGCCAACCGCGATGCCTGGGAGCAAAAAATGCAGGGCGCCGACGCCGAGGCCGAGCGCATTCTGAAGCAAGCGACCGACACGGCCAAATACCGCGCCGAGCAGATCGTCTCAAGCGCCTCCGAGCGTGCGGAGAGCATCAAGCAGCAGGCGGAGCGCGAGGCTGAGCTGGAGCGCAAAAAGGCAACGGAAGGCATCAAGCGGGAGATCGTGGACGTTTCGACCACCATCGCCGAGAAAATGCTGGAGCGTGAGGTCAACGAAAATGACCACCGCGCCCTGATCGGTTCGTTCATCGATAAGATAGGTGAGAGCGATGAAGGAGATCAGTAAGCAATACGCCCAGGCCATCTTCGAGATCGCTTGCGAGGAGGGCCGCGAGGGCGAGATCATGGCGGCGCTGGAAAGCGCCAAGGCCGTGTTTGAACAAAACCCCGAATACATGGAGCTGGTCTGCTCGCCGAGCATACCTCTGTCCGAGCGCACCGCTGCGTTGTGCGCAAGCTTTGAGGGCACGCTGCCCGAGATCGTCGTGTCGCTGCTTGGATTGATGTGCGAAAAGGGCCGTATCCGTGCTTTTTCGTCATGCGTGGACGAGTACAAGCGACTCTTGGACGTTCGTCAGGCGGTCGTGACCGCCCGCGTTGTCAGCGCTGTGGCGCTCAACGAGGACGAAAAGCAGGCGCTCGTGCAAAAGCTACAGCAAAAGAGCGGCTCGACCGTTTTGCTTTCCTGCGAGGTCGACCCGTCCATCATGGGCGGTGTCATCGTTGAGATGGAGGGCATGATCATGGACGGCTCGCTGCGCGCCAAGCTCCGCGAAGTAAAAGAAGTAATGAAGGGATGAGTGATATGCAGCACAACATTGCAAAGCCGGAAGAGATCAGTGCGATTATCAAGCACCAGATCAAAAATTACAAATCCCGTTTGGAACTCAAGGAAACGGGAACCGTCATCCTCGTCGGTGACGGCATCGCCCGCGTATACGGCCTGCGCGAATGTATGGCCAGCGAGCTGCTGGAATTTGAGGACGGCAGCGTGGGTCTGGCGCAGAATCTGGAGGACGAGACGGTTTCGGTCGCTCTGCTGTCCAACAAGAACGACATCCGCGAGGGCTCAAGCGTCAAGCGCACGGGCAAGGTCTTGTCCGTTCCCGTGGGCGAAGCGCTGCTCGGCCGCGTGGTCGACGCGCTGGGTCAGCCCATCGACGGCAAGGGCCCCGTTCTGACGACCGAGACCCGCCCCGTAGAGTCCGAGGCTCCCGGCATCATCGAGCGTAAGAGCGTGTCGGTGCCGCTTCAAACGGGCATCAAGGCCATCGACAGTATGATCCCCATCGGCCGCGGTCAGCGTGAGCTGATCATCGGCGACCGCCAGACGGGTAAGACCGAGATCGCCATTGATACCATCATGAACCAGAAAAATACGGGTGTTATCTGCATCTACGTCGCCATCGGACAGAAGAGCTCGTCCGTGGTCAGCTTGGTAGGCGAGCTGGAGCGTGCGGGTGCGATGCCCTATACCATCGTTGTGTCCGCCTCGGCCTCCGAGTCGGCACCCTTGCAGTACGTCGCGCCCTATGCGGGCTGCGCCATGGCGGAATATTTCCGCGAGCAGGGAAAGGACGTTCTGATCATTTACGACGATCTGTCCAAGCACGCAGTCGCTTACCGCGCGCTGTCGCTGCTGATCCGCCGTCCGCCCGGACGCGAGGCGTATCCCGGTGACGTCTTCTATCTGCACTCAAGACTGCTTGAGCGTGCGGCTTGCGTTGCCCCCGAATACGGCGGCGGCTCGATCACGGCTCTGCCCATCATCGAGACGCAGGCAGGCGACGTGTCGGCCTATATTCCCACCAACGTCATTTCCATCACCGACGGTCAGATCTTCCTTGAAACCGAGCTGTTCCACGCGGGCGTTATGCCTGCGATCAACCCCGGCATCTCGGTCAGCCGTGTCGGCGGTTCGGCACAGCTCAAGGCCATGAAAAAGGTGTCGGGTGAGCTCAAGCTGCTCTACTCGCAGTACCGCGAGCTGCAGGCGTTTGCCCAGTTCGGCTCCGACCTGGACGCCGATACCAAGGCGCGACTGGCACTCGGTGAGAGAATCGTCGAGGTGCTCAAGCAAAAGAGAAACGCCCCCGTTCGCGTGGGCTGTCAGGTGGCCATCGTTTACGCCGTCATCAACGGCTATTTGAACGACGTTCCCGTTAAAAAGGTCGGTGAATACGAGCTTCGCCTGTACGAGCATCTGGAAAACAAATACAACGATCTGCTCGTTCGCTTTGAGTCGGGATATTTCGATCCCACCGACGTCGAGACGCTCAAAACGGCGCTCGGCGAGCTGGCGAGGTAAGCCATGGGAGCAGATACCAAAAAGCTGCGCAACCGCATCAAAAGCGTGGACTCCACGCTGCATCTGACGCGGGCAATGGGGCTGGTCGCCTCCTCCAAGCTGCGCCGCGCCATGGAGGGCATGAACAAGGGGCGGCAGTACGAGGCCGCCGTCTGGCAGGCCATCGCCCCCCTGACACAAAGCCCCGAATGTCAAAGTAGTCCGTATATGAAGCAAGCCGAGGACGGTAAGACCTGCCTTGTCGTCATCGCAGGCGACCGAGGCTTGGCGGGCGGCTATAACGCCAATATCTTCCGCGCTCTGCGTGAATATTCCGACGTGGATATCATTCCCATCGGCAAGCGAGCCTGCGACCGTTTTCACGGTGAGCTGTGCCGCGCCGAGGGGTTTGACGCCCGCGAGGCGCTGGGACTCGCGCTTGAGCTATGCCGCAAATTCCGCGAGGGCGAATACAGCCGCGTGGGCATTCTCGGCACGCGCTATCTCTCGATGCTTTCTCAGCAGCCTGACGTTCGCTGGCTTCTTCCGCTGACAAAAAGCGAGGAGAGCGCGGGCAGCGGCGGTATGATCTACGAGCCCGACGAGCTGACCATTCTGGAAGCCGCCGTGCCCGAGTACGTCGCGGGCATTTTGGTCAGCGCGGCGCGAGAGAGCTTTGCCTGTGAGATCGTAGCCCGTCGGACCGCGATGGACAGCGCGGGCAAAAACGCGCAGGAAATGATCGACAAATTACAGCTTGAATACAACCGAGCAAGACAGAGTGCCATCACCCAGGAGATCACCGAGATCGTCGCGGGAAGCGGCACGTAAAAGGAGGTATTTCACATGTCAAATACAGCCAAGGGAAGTGTGGCGCAGGTGATGGGACCTGTCGTCGACGTGCGCTTTGAGGAGGGCTTTTTGCCCGCCATCAACAACGCTTTGACCATGTCCATCGGCGAGCGCGAGCTGACCGTTGAGGTCTCGCAGCACATCGGTGACAACGTCGTGCGTTGCATCGCCATGTCCTCGACCGACGGCCTCAAGCGCGGCACGCCCGTCACCGATTCGGGCCACCCCATCAGCGTACCCGTCGGCAAAGAAACGCTGGGCCGTATCTTTAACGTTCTGGGCAACGTGGTGGACAATCGCACCCCGCCCCTGACCCGTGAGCGCCGCGGCATTCACCGTCCCGCCCCCGAGTACGGCGAGCTTTCCACCTCGACCGAGATCCTGGAGACGGGCATTAAGGTCATCGACCTCATCTGCCCCTACGCAAAGGGCGGTAAGATCGGTCTGTTTGGCGGCGCGGGCGTTGGTAAGACGGTTCTTATTATGGAGCTGATCAACAACGTCGCCAAGGAGCACGGCGGTCTTTCCGTTTTCACGGGCGTCGGTGAGCGCACCCGTGAGGGCAACGATCTTTACAACGAAATGAAGGAGTCGGGCGTTCTCGCCAACACCACGCTGGTGTACGGTCAGATGAACGAGCCGCCCGGAGCGAGAATGAGAGTCGCACTCTCGGGCCTTACCATGGCGGAATATTTCCGCGACGACGAGGGCCAGGACGTGCTTTTGTTCATCGATAATATTTTCCGTTTCACTCAGGCAGGCTCCGAGGTTTCGGCACTGCTCGGACGTATGCCGTCTGCCGTTGGCTATCAGCCCACGCTGGCAAACGAGATGGGCACACTGCAGGAGAGAATCACCTCGACCAAAAAGGGATCGATCACCTCCATTCAGGCCGTTTACGTGCCTGCGGACGACCTGACCGACCCCGCCCCCGCGACGACGTTCGCGCACCTGGACGCCACCACCGTTTTGTCCCGTGGCATCGCCTCGCAGGGTATTTATCCTGCCGTCGACCCGCTGGAATCCAGCAGCCGTATTCTCTCGCCCGACGTGCTGGGTGAGGAGCACTACACCGTCGCCCGCGAGGTTCAGCGCATTCTGCAGCGCTATGCCGAGCTGATGGACATCATCGCCATCATGGGTATGGATGAGCTGTCCGACGAGGACAAGGCGCTGGTCAGCCGCGCGAGAAAGATTCAGCGGTTTTTGTCCCAGCCCTTTGACGTTTCCGAGAAATTCACCGGTATTCCCGGTACGTACGTGCCGCTGTCCGAGACCATCCGCGGCTTCCGCGAGATCATCGAGGGCAAGCATGACGATCTGCCCGAGTCGGCGTTTTTGTTCGTCGGCACCATTGACGAGGCAGTTGCCAAGGCCAAGGGACAGGTGGACGCATGAACACCTTTCATCTGATCATCGCCTCGCCCGACGGCAATCAGTTTGACGGGCAGGCGTACATGCTGACGGTACGGGGAAGCGAGGGCGAGCTGGCGATTTTGGCCGGTCACGTGCCGTTTGTGACGACCGTTGTGCCGTGTGAGTGCAAGGTTGAGCTACCGAGCGAGGATGAGGATGATCGCATTGGTCACACCGATGGGGGGCTATTGTCCGTTTCGGGTGATACGGTGACGTTCTTATCGAGCAGTTTTCGGTGGGGAGAAGAATAAAATAGCAAGCAAAAAGGAGAATTTCGCAAAGAAATTCTCCTTTTTTGATTGGGGTATCTGATTTTAAACAACTTCTCCTACGGCCTCGCACTGCTGCGCGCGCTCGGTGTGCCGGTTTTGATGTTCATTCTTTGCCACGCGGCAAAGAACGAACCAAGAAAACGCGCCCGGACGTTCCCTCCGGGGCCTCCCTTCGATTGCCGCTCTTCAAATCTAACAGAGGAGAAAGACATGTTTGATCCCATGCATCTCTCGCCGCATAGCTACCACGAGCGGCAGGCGGAGAAAGCAAGGTCGTTTTTGTTAAAATATTAGTTGGACTGAGGTGCGTCGCAGACGGCAAAAGCTTTTGCTGCTTCGCATGCGTCCGTCTTCCGTGTTGGCGTTTTTCTTTAAAACGCCAACGCAAAAGCTGAAGATGCTCAACTCCGCGCA
>JAZLDE010000030.1:0-4056 GCA_045614625.1 Eubacteriales bacterium | reverse complement strand
ATGTTGCGCACGTAGTTTTCGCCAAGTCCCAGCTGCTTCGCAATCTGCTCGACGGGATAGACGAAATAGTAACGCCCGAGGAAAATGTCGCAATCGCGCGCTGACACGCGGGTGTGCAAAAAGCGGTTGATGCACTCGCCCAGCGCACGAAGATCGTATTCGCGCGCAACGTCGGTCGGTGCGGCGATGACCTCGTCCAGTTCCTCAAGCGCCAACGGCGTCTCCCCACCGCCTCGCTTATCGCGCGTTTTCTCCCGATAGCGATCAAATGCCAAATTACGGGTGATGGTGCCGAGATAAGAACGCAAAGCCTTGGGCTGCTCGGGTGGGATGGTGTTCCAAGCGCGCAGATAGGTATCGTTGACACACTCCTCGCTGTCCTGACGATCCGCCAGAATGTTGTAGGCAATGGTCATGCAATAAGCACCGTATTTATCCTGCGTCGCGGCAATGGCCTGCTCGTCTCTTTTGTTGTATAACTCAATGATCGCACTGTCTTGCATACGGTTCTCTCCTTTCCAAAGTTTGAGGCCCTCACCCTTATAGACGACAAATAAGCCCAAACGCACCATAAAAAAGAAAATTTCTCTGCTTTTATTTTATCACACAACTCCATTCGGCGCAAGACCTTACAAAACAAAACATCCCGACAAGCCTATTCGCCCGTCGGGATGTGTTATTATGTAAAATTACTTCAAAACAACCTCATGGCCGGTTCTGCCCGACTCGTAGATCGCGTCAAGGATACGCATGACGACCACGCCGTCCTCGGCGGGGTTACGGCACTCGCAACCGGTGCGGACGCACTCGACGAAGTGATGCATTTCCTTGTCGAACATACCCTCAAAGGTATTTTTGGGCATATCGGTAAACTTGAGATCAGTCAGGTGACCGTACTCATCGACCAGAACGCGAAGCGGGTCAGTGACACAGCCTGCCTTGGTACCGTACAGCTCGATACGGCAGTAAGGCTCGGGCGTATTGAGGGCGTAGCTGGTTTCGAGCATCATGATACCGCCGTTATCAAAGCGGACGGTTGCCTGCACGAAATCCTCAACGTCGTCGATCTGACCTGCATCGGACGCGACGTAGCCGACGTTACCGCGGTGTGCGGAGCGGTCCAGCTTCTTCATGACGGCTGCATAGACGGAAACGGGCTGGGGATTGCCCATCAGGTAGCGAGCCTCGTCGATAACGTGAACACCCAGGTCAATGCCGGGGCCGCCGCCACTGCGCTTCTTATCCGAGAACCAACCGCCGGGGTTGCCGTTCTGGCGCAGATAGGTTGCCTTGGTATAATACATTTCGCCAAAGAAGTTTTCGTCGGTCAGACGCTTCAGCTCCTCGGTTTCGTACATGAAACGACGGACAAAGCCGACCATGAGAAGCTTGCCCTTCTCCTTGGCCAGGTCGTGCATCTCCTGCGCTTGCTGTTCGTTCATTGCCAGCGGCTTTTCGCACAGGACGTGCTTGCCGGCACGCAGGGCGGCCATGGTACATTCGTAGTGGTTGCAGTTCCAAACACAAACGCTGACAGCATCCAGCTCGGGCAGCGAGTTGACCATTTCCTCAACACTGGTGTACAGGCGAGTCACGCCGTGACGGGCACCCTTAGCCTTCAGACGCTCCTCGTTGATATCGCAGAAGGCGTACAGCTCAGCGTTGGGGTCTTTTTTGTAGCCTGCGATGTGGCTCTCGGAGATATTACCGACACCAATGATACCAATTTTTACTTTTGCCATGTTTTTACCATCCTTTCACTAAAAAACGCGAAATTTATAAAAAAGGGTTGACGATTGTCAATTTTATTATATAATAATACTATCGTATTGTCAATGCTGAAATTTGCGTTATTTTTGAACGATATTGCGAACGGAGGTCCTATGCTCTCACAGATACACGAAACGCACACCTATCCCTCTCCCCTCTTGCCATTTATCTATCACCGCGATATGGGACCGTCTTCGCAATACGGTATGGCAAACTGGCACACCAATATCGAATTACTTTATGTCCGCTCGGGACAGGGCTTTGTGCTATATGAGGGTGAGGAAATCGCCATGCACGAGGGCGACACCGTCGTTATCAATACCAATTGCCTGCACAGTGTGCGGGCCGACGCCGACAGCCCCGTTCGCTTTTTGTACGATTGTCTGATCATTGACCGAGAATTTTGCATCCAAAACGGTGTGGATACCGTCACATGCCACTTTGTTACTCATTTTCACGATATTGCGATGAAGCAACGAATGGACGAGTTGTGCGCAGCGTGGGATGCGGGCACCTCGTCGGCAGTTGCCATCCGTGCGTCCGTTCTTGGTACGCTGGCTTATATTCTGACTAAGACCACCGGTAGCGTCACACCTCCCGCCCCCGATGCCTCCTATAAAAACCACCACGTTAAGCGAGCCATTCGCTACATGGAGGAAAACTTGTCCGAGGCGCTCTCGCTGTCCTCGACGGCCGACGCCATCGGCATCAGCCGTTGCCACCTGGCACATCTGTTCCGTAAGTCCACGGGCATGAGTGTGGTTGCCTACATACAGATGCTGCGCTGCCGTCACGCGGTCGTACTGCTTGGGCAATCCGACCTTTCCATCGCCGAGATCGCGCACGAATGCGGCTTTGAGTCCGTTTCCTATTTTGACCGTTGCTTTACCCGTCTGTACGGACAAACACCCCGACAGATCCGCGCCAGAAGAACGTAATAGTAAAGACCGCTCGCGAAAACTCGCGGGCGGTCTTTGGATTATTCATCGCTTTGATTGATTTCTCTCAGATACAAACATCCGCACGAGCAATGCGTTTCATTATCTGCGCCAAAGTGTCCACAGTTAGGACAATACGGGCGGTCGGGAGCGATGTCCTCGCTCCAAGGGTAGCGTGCGCCAAAGGCATAGCGGACACGGCTTCCCTTTTTCATGTGCTCGCGAGCATAGTCGGATATCTTACCCGAGGGGAAGGAGAAGTTCTGCGGACGGCCGCGGTCGGTACGGACACCGATGGAATAGATCTCTACCTTGCGCATTTCATACGGTCTATCCGGCAGACCGATGTTGACATCCTTACGGGCTTCGAGCGCACTGCTGTTTTTGGCGGTTTCGACAATGCCCTCAAAGGAAGGACGGGTGAAGACACGATACAGCCGATAGCGAAGAATAGGAACGAGCAGTAAAAGAAGCAACACGGTAAAAAACGGCACAGGGCGAACAGCGGGATGGAGAATATCACTACTCTGCGCGGTGATAACGAGGGCGGCAGCAGCCGCCGCGTAAAAGATGGCCGTCTTGACCAATGAAAGGATATACTTCTTTTGATTAATCTCGACGATGGATTTTGCGACTTGATTGGAATTTAACATGGTTTTGTCTCCTTTTTGTCACTGCTATCTTGTAAATACAGACACCCGCACGAACAATGCGTCTCGTTTATCGCGCCGAACGCTCCGCAATTGGGGCAAAACGGATATTCGGGTGCAGTTTCTTCGCTCCATGGATAGCGGCCGCCAAAGGCGTAACGGACACGCGTTCCCTTTTTCATACATTCGCGAGCATAGTTGGACTGCATACCCGCGGAAAATATAAACCGATACGAGCGATTGCGATTCGATGTCACAGACAGCGTATAAATAGCAACCTTTTCAAGCCCTCCGTGTATACCAATGAGTATGTCCGTTCTCTGCGCCATCGTACTGCCGTTTTTTCCGCCGTCTACCATACCGATAAAAGAAGGACGCGTAAACACGCGATAGAGCCGATAACGGAACACAGGAATAAGAACAAGCAAGAGCCCTACGCTGTAAAACGGAACCGGTCTTGTATGCGGACCGAAGACATCGTTATCTCTGCCCGAAAAGTACAACGCTGTCAGCGCAACTGCCCAAAAGATCACGGTCTTAATCAGCGAAACGATATATTTTTTTCGATTAATCTCGACGATGGATTTTGCGACTTGGTCGGAATTTAACATAAGTTCTTCCCTTTCTCATTGATTTGCTTTGCGTTCCCGTTCCAGCTCTGCACGAACGATCTCGCACAACACGACCAAATCGTTCAC
>JAZLDE010000029.1:0-1876 GCA_045614625.1 Eubacteriales bacterium | reverse complement strand
AAATGCCAGCATGGCAGGAATGTATGCGGGGGTATAATCCTCGTTTCTTGCATTGCAAGCGGCGCGAAGGAAGGGATCATTGACGTAGTATAACATGTGGTGTCTCCTATTTCATGTTTTGAGGGGCAATACTAAGGCACTCTTTAGGCGATTCCGCTGTGCTGGCACAGAATGGCGATCACGCAAAAGACCATGGAGATCACGCTTTTCTTGGTCAGCTTATCTCCTTGGAACAAAAATCCAACCACGAGCGAGAGGGCGATGGAGGCGCAGGTCACGGTAGTGAACAGCGCGGCAGGGTTCATGCGTCCTTGTGCCAAAAGGCGCTCGGTGTAAAAGCAAACGCCGTTGCAAAGACCGAGCAGCGCGATGGAGGGAAGGGCGGCCTTGAAGGCAGGCTTGGCGATTGGGAAGCCTCGGCCTCCGCGCACACGATGAACGGCATAGCCCGCCGCAAGACAGCCCAACGCACCGCTGCCGTACATGACGGCAAAGAAAAACATAGGGGGCGAGCCGTGATTTCCGTTGACGGTGATGCAGAAGTTGACCAGACCGTTGGCAATGCAGGCCACAAGCGGCAAAAGAATCGCCGTTTTCTTGGTTTTTTCACCGGTAGCCGCGGCCGACGGTGTGACGTTCAGAAGCACGATGACGGTAATGGACAGCAGCATACCCGCCAACTGCAGAGGCGCTGCAGGGACCTTCAAAAAGATCGCGGAAAGAATGACAGGTATGATGAAGTTCAAATTCATGATGATCAGCGAGATGGAGAGCGACACCTTCTTCATCGATTCGATCAGAATGAATGAAGCCGCAGCAATGCCGGCACCACCTAAGACACTGATCGGAACTGCGGTGGGATCAGGCGTCTCGCCGGTCAATGCAGACAGGATGCCGAAAAAGGCAGCCAGCATGACAAACCAAAGCGACGGCATGGTCAGGGACGCGGCAAGGCTGTCACTGTTCACGGATAGCTTTTTGTAAATATTCCCCGCAAATCCGGAGGAAAGAATGCAGAGGGACAGAATAAGTATGGTAAGGGGCATATTGCTTCCTCAAATCACGCGCGGAAGTCGGGAACGTCCAGCTTGATACCCCCCATTTCGGCAGATTTAGCTGCCAGAATAGCGGGAGCGGCCGTCTCGACGGCGCGGTAAACGTCCATGGGCGGCGTCTTGTCATTCAGAATGGCGTCAACGAAATAGTGGATTGGATACATGTCCGCACCGCCGTGCGCAGCATTGCGGAACATTTCCTCTGCATCAGGATCCGCACAGCCCCAATCCTCGTGATTGATCCATCCCTGTCCGGGGATAAATTCCTTGGGCATATCCAGCTCCGAGCGAGCCCATTCTACCGTTTTCTCGGTGCCCTTGATCTGATACCAGTGCGCTCCCGTCTCTCTCTTATGACCGTAGGGCGCGTTGAAGCCGGCACGCAGGCTGAAAATGGAGCCGTTGGAGTTTTGCATCAGCGCGCATTCAAGGTCGCGGACGTCAAAGCCCTTGGTGTACGAGCCGCCTTTTTCGGTGCCAAGACAGCTGACCGACTCGATGCGACCGCCCGTAACGGACAAGAGCGGCGACAGCTCGTGCGGCAAATAGAAAATGGGATTTCCAAAGGTATAGTAGCGCCACGTGCGCTCATACTCGGGGTTTTGATCATAGGAAGGATCGCACGTCCAGACATGGTGGCCTGTCTTCTTGTTGCGGAAATAGTCCCACTTGGGCTCGTAGTGCAGGTATTCGCCCTCGGCGTAGTAGATTTTACCGAACTCGCCTCGCTCGGCCATAGCTCTCCATTTGGCGATAAACGACCAATAGCGCGTTTGTTCGGCAAGCTGATACTTGCAGCCGGTTTTTCGTACGGCGTTGAC
>JAZLDE010000028.1:0-1619 GCA_045614625.1 Eubacteriales bacterium | reverse complement strand
TACCGATGACGTTATCATTGTTAAACTGGAGAAAAACGTTCCCCAGCGGATTCGAATGTTTATTTGGCTGGAAGGACAGGATATTGATTGTACCGGAAGCGTCGGCGCGCAGGATCTTGCGCTGAGCATTGAGCTTGCGGGCAGCAATCAGTAATGGATATGGAGAAAACGAAAAAAAGCAAAACGACAGAAAGCAAAATATTATCCCGCTTAGTTACGCTGCTGCTGATTTTTGCCATCGCGCTTTGCCTGTTTGTAACAGTGCAGGTGCTCAGCCGCGGATATGCATCCTTTGCCGGATTCAGCTTGTTCCGCGTGGCGACAGGCAGTATGGAGCCGGAAATCCCGGCCAAGTCGCTGATTGTGACTAAATATGAAGATATCGAAAAAATCCAGGTTCGCGACGTGGTATGCTTCCGCGCCCAATCACCAAGCATGATGGGAAAGACGATTACACACCGCGTGATCAGCAAGGACACCATTGACGGTAAGATCTGCCTGCAGACGCAGGGCGATGCCAACCCGACGGCCGACGCCTACTACGTCACCCAAGATAACTTGGTGGGCAAGGTGATTTGGTGCTCGGGAACGGACAATTTCTTCGCGGATTTTGTTGCTTTCTTTACCAATAAAATCGGATTTTTGGCTCTTGTTGCCTTTCCGTGCCTTTTGATCGCGGGTATCATTCTGCGCGATTGTGTGGGCAATATCAAAGGGGATCTGAAAAAGGTCCTTGAGGAAATGGCACAGGAGGATAACGACAAAAAAGATCCGAGGGAGGATGGCGAGCGCGAGCAGCCGATGGAACAGGAAAAACCGTCGGAACAAGCCGCCTCACCCAATTCCAATATGACAGACGAAGAGTATGAAAAAATGCGCGAACGAATTCGCGCTGAACTGATAGAGGAGCTGAAACAGAACGATGACCGAGAAGAGTCAGAGCAAAAAACTGAATAATTCTCGGCAAGACCGTACCGGATTGCTGGGAGGGTTGCGCAAGAATATCGCTATGCGCGCTTTGTTGGCAATTGTTACGGTTGTTTTGACTATGATTGTTCTGTTTTCTCTGACGGTTGCCTGGTTTACCAACGTCGTGCAGACGGGAGGTCTGCATTTTCAGACCGAACAATGGGAGTTTGACGGAGAGATCACCATTCACCAGCAAAATATCGTGATGTCCCCCGGGGACAGCGGTGTGATCCCGCTGACCATTGAAAACGAAGGTAAGCACATCGTTGCCGCAAGTGTCTCGGTATCCAAGGATTCCATGACAACAAACGTGGAATTGACGGAAATGATGAAAAAGCGACTGTATTTCTACGTGGATACCACGGCATCACGCAACGGCGAGAGCTTGGACCGCGTCTATATCAGCGATAGAAACAGCTATACTTATACCATTTTACCCGAAAGCAAGCTTGTGCTGACCGAAGCGACGCATAATGGCCCGCTGCTTAAGTGGGAATGGGTGTACGACGTACTTGGCTACTATGTCATAGGCCAAAGCGTTGAAGCGACCGGTGAAGTCAATATCAGCGAGTATATTCGTCCGATCGTTTACGATTATGACGAAACCAAGGCGACGTTTAACAGCGATTCGTCCTTGGCTACCATTGATG
>JAZLDE010000027.1:0-27272 GCA_045614625.1 Eubacteriales bacterium | reverse complement strand
AGCTCGGCATAGTGGGTGGTCGCACCGCACATAGCGCCCGCCTCCCGCACCGCTTCGATGATTGCCACAGCCAACGCCGCACCCTCAACGGGGTCGGTGCCGCCGCCCAGCTCGTCGAACAGAACGAGGGAGCGGTCAGTCAGGTCGTTCAGAATGGAAACAATATTGACCATATGCGACGAGAAGGTGGACAGCGACTGCTCGATGCTCTGCTCGTCGCCAAGATCGACCAAAATGCGGTCGAACAAGCACATGGTAGAGGGCTCATCGGCAGGAATATGCAAGCCCGACTGCACCATCAGGGCAAACAGACCCAGTGTTTTCAGCGTGACCGTTTTACCGCCCGTATTGGGGCCGGTGATGATCAAGGTATCATAGCCGCCATTGTCTCCGCATCCCGTGCCAAGAGACACGTTGATGGGAACGACGACGTTTTTGTCAATCAGGGGATGACGCGCACGGGAAAGCTTGACCGTACGCTCGCCCGTCAGGAGGGGAGCGATGCCACGCATGCGAGCAGACAACTCACCGCAGGCAAAAATAAAGGCCAGCTCGGTGATATTGCGGTAGTTGAGATCGATCACACTACCGGCTTCGCTGACAGCGGCCGACAGCTCGGCCAAAATGCGCTCGATCTCGCGCTCCTCCTTGGCATGCAACAAGCGCAGCTCGTTATTCGCCTCGACGACGGCCATCGGCTCGATGAACAGCGTCGCACCCGAAGCGGAGGTGTCGTGCAAAAGGCCGGGAACATCGCCGCGGCACTCGGCACGCACAGGGACGACGTAACGGCCGTCACGCGTGGTGACCAGATTTTCTTGCAAATATTTAGCGTGCGTTCCGCCCGATATATACTTATGAAGAATATCCTTGATGCGGATATTGGCAGCGCGCATATTGCGGCGGATGGTGGCAAGCGCGGGGCTGGCTTCATCCGCAATCATATCCTCAGCGGGAATGGCGCGCTCGATCTGAAGCTCCAGATGGCGATTAGGCATCAGGCGCTCGAACATTTCATCCAGCGAGGTCTCAAACGTCATATTTGTAGTGCCGTAGTCGCGCAACGTTCGCGCCGTACGAAGTACGCCTGCTATATCGAGCAGTTCGCGCGGCGAGAGCACCGCCCCCTTCTCTGCTCGCTCGCAAGCACCTGCCACGTCCTTAATCATACCAAAGGACGGCATGCCCTTGGCGTCGCACATACGACGGGCATCGGTCGTGTGGCGCAATCGGCGCAATACGACGTGAATATCATCCGATGGAGACAAGCGGATCGCCATCGCGCGGCTGCCCTCGGTGGGAGCGCAGTCGGCAAGCATGGCAAGCACGCGGTCAAACTCCAGCGTTGTCATTGTTTTTTCTGTTATTTTCATAGTCGATTGATCGATCCTTTGAATCGGAAATATTGATAATTGGGATGTAGCGCTATGCTGTGTTGACGGGCTTACACGCTATTTTCCCCTCATTTGCTCATACATTTTCAAGGCCGCGCTGTCCACATCCAGATGATACCGCACGAACTTCTCACCCGCGCGAGAAAAATCATATCGGTCGGTTTCATCGTCCAAGCGGAAGGACATCATCTTGCCAAGCGGCGTGGAAATGGCAAATCGGATTGCCTCCAGCGCGCCCTGCGCAAGCAACACCCATTCATGGCGAGGGGCATCGTCGTCCATGCGCACACCATCACCAAACACCTCGCGCTTGGCGCGGCATTCCCCGCAAAACAGCTCACCCTGCGCAATATCCAGCGCAAAACCACCATCCTGCGTTTTGCCGCAACCACAGCAGCAATTGACGGCAGGAGAGAGCCCTTGCATGGCAAGAATCCTCCATTCAAACACACCCTTGATCAGCTCGTCGGGATATGTTTTGTTGGCAAGAAAATACAGCGAATTGAGCAGCAAGCGAAGCAGCTCCTCACAGGGCTCGCTCGGCTCGCTGACGGCAATCGCAACGTCGCAAAAATAGGCCGCCAAATTGAGGGCATCCAAACGCGAGGTCACGCCGTAGAAATTTTCCTTGAGCTCGCCTGTGTGAAGCCAGTAAAGATCGCCCTTTTTATACAGCTCGAAATCACCGTAGCAAAACGGCTGGCTCAGTGGCATTTGAGGACCTTTGAGAGATTTCGCGCCCTTGGCGATCACCGTGATCTTGCCCATCTCGGGCGTCAGCAGCGTGAGGATGACGTCCTTCTCTCGCTTGGCGCGAATGACCAGCCCCATGGTATGGCACGGCTCCGACATATCCTCACTCTCCTTTCGCAGATAGCGTTATGTGTCAGTCTTCCTGATAACCGAAATTGCCGACGGCACGGGCGCTGTCGCGCCAGTTTTCCTTGACCTTGACCCAAAGATTGAGATATACCTTCTTCTCCAGCATCTTTTCAAGATCAGCACGGGCATACGAGCCGATGCGCTTGAGGCCCTCACCGCCCTTGCCGACAATGATGCCCTTGTGCGATTCCTTCTCGCAGAAGATCTCGGCGCGGATGCTGACGAGCGTGTCCTCTTCCTTGAACTCCTCGATCACGACGGCAACGCCGTGGGGGATCTCCTTATCCAGCGTGCGCAAGATCTTCTCACGAATGATCTCGGCCGTAACCTGACGCATAGGCTGGTCGGTCATCATGTCCTCGGGGAACAGCCACTCGGATTCGATCAGGAATTTTTCGCACTCGGAAAGCAGAGCCTTGGCATTTTTGCCGTTCTTGGCGCACAGCGGCACGTAAGCGTCAAACGAGTGACACTCCGAGTAGCTCTGCAGGCAAATCGCGATCTCCTCAGGGGTGGCCAGGTCGGTCTTATTAACCGCGAGAATGGACGGAATACCCGTTCTCTTAATATTTTCGATGATCTTTTCCTCAACCGAGCTGATCTTGCTCGTCGCGTCGACCATCAAAATGACAGCATCCGAATCGCCGACCGAGGCATCGGCCGTGCGCACCATAAACTCGCCCAGCGCGTTGCGGGGCGTGAAGATGCCGGGGGTGTCGAGGAAGACGAACTGATCGTTTCCCTCGGTCAGGATACCGAGAATGCGGTTACGCGTGGTCTGGGGCTTATTGGAAACGATTGCGATCTTCTCGCCAAGCAGCGTATTGAGCAACGTCGACTTACCCACGTTCGGGCGACCGACGATGGCGATATAGGCAGTTCTTGTCTGATTCATATTTTTTAGTCCTTTTCTTTATTCTACACTTTCGGGATTAAATATCTCGGTCTGCTCATATGTATTCAAGTCAACAAGGATGACGGAAATAATAGACGATCCTTCTGCGTCAGAGGTCACCATCAAATAGTAATCCCCGCCCTGCACGTCGTAGCGGCAGACGTAAACAAATCCGTCGCTGACGACCTCATAGCCATAGCCGTGAAGATCCTTCCAGGTCAGCGTTTTCCCCTTTGCCACAATCGTCTGCATCTGCTCGACCGTCATCAGATTCTCGGGCTCCTCGACCAAATCTCCGTAATTCATGGCGCGATAAATGCCAAACCCCGCCATGATGGCAACGATGACCACCATACAAGCGATAAAGGTCAGGAGCTTGACGTTCCGCGAGAAAAAGTTCTCAGTCTGTCCAACCGTGTCAACCGCCGCAGGCATAGCCTCTCGTCTGATCGGCTCGGGCTGAACGTCGCCGTTATTTCTTTTGTTTTTAGATCCCGGATATGGCATATAGACTCCTTTCAACTGCCAGAGCAGCTTTCGTTTTAACCTTCAACCGTCAGGCCCATGCGTTCCATGATCTTGCGCTGACGGTCTCTCATATCGGCGTCGTCCTCTTCGCTCGTTTCATGGTCGTATCCCAACAGATGAAGCATCGAATGTACGGTCAAAAACGCGGCTTCGCGCTCAAAGCTGTGACCGTATTCCTCGGCCTGCGCCCGGGTGCGTTCGAGATTGAGCACGATGTCGCCCAGCATATTCTGGATCTCATCCACGGGAGGCTCGTCCGTCTCACCTTCAAAATCGAACAGAGGGAAAGACAAAACGTCCGTCGGAGCGTCGATGCCGCGGAAGCGAAGGTTGAGATCCTGGATATTTTCATTGTCGGTCAGCGTAACGCTGACCTCAACGTCATTGTTGTACTGTTCAAAGGCCAGCGTTTCGGCGATCGCGCGGCGAATGAGCATCTTTAGCTTATAAGTTACGGGAATGGCGTTTTGTTCGTTTTCGTAGTATACCGTCAAGTTCATAATTTTTACCGTCCTTTATTGATCAAATTAGTATTTTTTATATTTTTTAGCCGCGAAGCTCTCGTTGCGCTTTTCATTCTCGGCACGCTTCTCGTTCTCAAAGCGATCGTAAGCCTGAATGATCTTTTGTACCAGATGATGGCGCACCACGTCGCGCTCCGAGAAGCGGTGAATGGCAATATCGTCGATGTCATCGAGAATCTTGACCGCCAGCGAAAGACCGCTGCTTGTACCGTGCGGAAGGTCCGTCTGCGTCAAGTCACCTGTGATGACCGCCTTGGAATTAAAGCCCAGACGGGTGAGAAACATTTTCATCTGCTCGGGCGTGGCGTTTTGCGCCTCGTCGAGAATGATAAACGAATCGTCCAGCGTGCGTCCGCGCATATAGGCAAGCGGTGCGACCTCAATGGTCTGCTTTTCCACACAATGCTGGTAGTTTTCAGGGCCCATCATCTCAAACAGCGCGTCGTACAAAGGACGCAGATAGGGATCGATCTTGCTTTGCAGATCCCCCGGCAAAAAGCCAAGCCGCTCGCCCGCCTCAATGGCAGGACGGGTCAGAATGATGCGGCTGACCTGCTTGTCCCGCAGTGCCTTGACCGCCATTGCGACGGCCAGAAAGGTCTTACCCGTGCCCGCAGGGCCGACACCGAAAATAATGGTGTTTTTGCGGATAGCCTCCACGTATCTTCTCTGTCCCACCGTCTTGGTCTTGATGGGCTTGCCCCGCGTGGTGACGCAGATGCAATCGTCGCTCATGTCGGACAGCGAGCTCTGCTCGCCTGCCCTGACCATATCGATAATATAGCGCACCGATTGCTCGGGCACGGCATCACCCTGCTTGGCGACGGTGCGGATGGTTTCCAGCACCTGCGCCGCCTGCTCGACACCGTGGGCATCGTTGCCCTCGACGCTGATGGCATCCTCGCCCTCAGCCCCCCCTTGGCGATTGCGCACGACGACGGCAAAGGCACGCTCGATCAGCGTGACGTTGGCATCAAACGGACCGAACATACGCGCCGTGACCTCGGCGTTTGGTAGCGTTATTGTTTTTTTGTATTGACTCATAGCTTTGCCTCCGGCAACAGATAAAGTTCATCAGGAAACACGCTCACTCGGTTCCGACGCAAACGGAAGCGGCACAGCGATATTCTCAAGGCAGGTATAGGTACACGTCAGCACACACGCCTTGTCGGTAATCACACATTCGACCCGCTTGGACAGCAGCATCGCCTCGCGCGTGGCCATAGTCAGCGAACGCGCAAGCTGCTCGTATGCTCGCTGCTTTGCCTCGTCAGGGGTCAGCATGACCGTCTGCATCTCATATGGCCGCATCTCGATTGTTTGCATCGAAACCGGCAACGCGGTATCGCCAAACAGGCTATAAATTTCCATCCTCCTTATTGTATCACAATTCCCCCCTATAATTCCAGTACTTTTTGTAACTTTTATTGTTTTTCCGAAAAAAAACAGTGTTTTTTCCACCTTTTTCTCGCCTGTATAGGCTTTTCTCTCATACGAAAGCGGAATTTCCACTGTGATCATATGTGTTGTGCGGGCCATGACCTCACCCCGCGCCTCGCCCAAGGCATAGCCGTCCTCCCCAACATCGCGCACCCCCGAGATGAGCAACTGCCCTTTTCTCACCAAATCGCCGGGTCTTACCACCACGTCGCCCGCCATCAATCGGACTGACTCGACAATGCCTTCCCTACTCGCCACCAGATTGGCCGTCCCTCCCTGTGAGTCCACGGCATCGGGCGTGAGCAGCGGACGAATCTGTACGTAAGCGACCGTTCCGCGCATGTTGACCGACACCCATGCCACGCCCTGCGAACTCGTCAGCAATCGGCTCTCCACCTCGTCCGTTTCAAGTGCAGGGATCCAGCTCCCTACCGAAAGGCCACAAGAGGCCAGCTGCTCACGCATGCGCGATGGGCTCACGTCTCCCTCGGTCTCGATGCGCACATCCCAGACAACACTGCAAGACAGCCAAATCAGCAAAGCTGCCAGCACTCCGCCCACCGCAAGCCCCGCGCGGCGGCGATAGCGGTAAAGAAAGCGGGGCAGTCCGCCAAAGCGCACGTCGCACAGTGCGATCCCCCGCTCCTCACAACGCTGCATCAACCCCGCCGAGGTCGCAAGGCGACAGCGATAGCAATACGCCGTCTCGCTATCTTTTTTGGGCAACGGCTGATATAAAAATCCCGTATCGTGACACAAATTCAAAAAGCAAGCCGCGTGCTCCTTGCGTACGAAAAACTCACAGTATCCCAGCATTACATGGTCGATGCGCATACGTCCTCCTCTTTCTGCTCACAGCAGTAAGTGATCTGCTGAATTCTTCCCTGCACCACCACCGCATCGGGATGATAGCTCAGGCAGACCAATTCCCATCCGCTCACGATGATCTCGCAAGCATCGGGATCACGAAGCGAGAGACGAATGCGGCACTTACCATACTCCAGTATTTCCTCACATCCTTGCAAGATCAGCTGTCGACACCCCTGTATCTCGCCTCGCAAGCCTCGCCCAAGGGCTCGGTCATACTGCTCTTGCAGCCGTCTCCAAAGCAAGCCTCGCTCTTTCTTTTGCTTCTTCACCTCGACCCCTCCCTTCTCCTTTTGATCGTGTACCATGCCGCAACAACGAGCGCAAGCAACAGCGCCACATTGCAGGCAACACCAAAGCCGCGCGCAAAGCTGCCCACATGCACCGCGCTACCGCTGACCATCAGCTCGCGCAACACCGTCGGCTCGGGCAGCCTCTCCACCCGCACCGCTCCCATGCAGATCAGTAAGGCCATGCCTCCTCCGCAAAGAAGCGCCTGCAACGCCCGAGAAAGCCAGAACCACCCCATCGCCACAGGGCATCCGTCGCAGACCGACAGCACCTGGCAATGTACTGAAAGCCCTGCCCATCCTACAATCGTGGCACACAGCACGGCCGCCATGGCAGGAGTATCCAGCGCGGATGCGGAGCAAACACCCGTAGACAATTCAAACAGTCCATAAATTGCCGTGCGTACCCACGTGCCGACAGGAAGTGCGTCGAGGATATGCGTCAGCGTGCCGACAAAGGCAGAAAACAACAGCACCGTCGCACACACGTTGAGCATCCCGTGAGCCGCCGAGGAAATGGCCACAGGCAACAGCTGTCGTTGGACCTCTTCACCGCGCGATTTGGAGGTGCAGTTGCCGTACTCCCAATTCTTTTTCCGTGGCAATAAAAGTCGAAATAACATCCCCACCGCCAGCGTGCAAACGAGCGCCAGGACAAGCAACCACCGTCCTAATGCAGCACTACCGAACAACGATAGTCCCACGGCGCTGATTAAAAAGGCTGAGCTTGGCACGTTGCAGGTGCAGACGATCAGGTTAAACTGCCGCTTGGTCAATCGCCCTGCACGAAAGTAGTCTGCCGCCACCCGACTGCCCACGGGAAAACCACACAGCCAGCCCAACATCAAGGCGCATACCCCTTCGCTTGGCAAACCGAGCAGAGGACGAAACACGATGGCAGGATAACGCGAGAGCATCGCGCCCGCACCGCTTTTGACGATCAACTCAGACACGACCATGAATGGAAACAGCGAGGGGATCATGGTGCGCACGCAGATGAGCATACCGCGGCGCATATGCTCCATGGTAAGCTGTGAATGGCTGACAAGCAGTACGACCATCAAAAGCGCCAAACCGCCGAAGAGCGTGCGAGTATACGAAGGGCGCGTTTTGTTGTGATCGTGCATAGCTACCTCCCGTTTTTTGCTATTTCATTGTACGCGCGCGGGGCTTTTTTTATGATTGCACCACCCTTTTCACGGAAAAATCAGTCAAAGTTCTTGTATATTTCGTTTTTTTCGTCTATAATATAGAAAGTCAGATCAGCGGAGGTGAGGACGTGCGATATATCATACAGCAAGAAAGTGACGGCATGCTGCTGCGCGACTATCTGACGCACACGATCGGCCTGTCTCACCGCCTGCTCACAAGACTCAAGCAAACACCAAGCGGCATACTGCTTTGCGGTAAGGCTGTGACCGTCCGTGCCATATTGCACCAAGGCGACGAGCTGACGCTGGCGCTGGAGGACACCTCCGACACACCGCGTGGCGTCATCACGCCCTCGGACGCATGGCCTGACGTGCTTTACGAGGACAACGATATTCTCCTATGCAACAAGCCCTACGGCATGCCGACCCACCCCTCACACGGCCATTTTGACGACACACTGGCCAACGCCGTCGCACACTACGAGCTAAACAAAACGGGGCAATCGTCCATCTTCCGCCCCGTCAACCGTCTGGACCGCGACACCAGCGGTGTCGTACTGCTCGCCCGCAACCAATTAGCCGCAGCGCGGCTGTCGGCTGCCATGCGCGAAGGCCACATGCAAAAGAGCTATCTTGCCCTGCTGGAAGGTAGCTTGCCGCAACAAAAGGGCGAGATCGCTCTGCCCATCCGCCGTGCCAAAGAAAGCATCATCACCCGCGAGGTCTGCGCACCCGATGCCATCGGCGCACACACGGCACACACGCGTTATTGCGTGATTACATCATGGCAGCTCGGCTCGCACACACGCACGCTGGTCAGAGCGTGGCCGCTGACGGGACGCACGCATCAGCTGCGCGTTCATTTCTCTTATGTGGGAGCTCCCATCGCGGGAGACACGCTGTACGGTACGTGCCACGCAGATATTCCCACGCCTGCACGTCAAGCCCTACACGCCTATTCGCTGACCTTTCCCCACCCAACAACAGGGCTGATCATGACTGTTATCGCGCCGCTGGGAGAGGATCTTCGCGCATTTCTACCCGATTACACCTAAAAAAGGTCGCGTCTGCGACCACGGAGGATATATGATATTCAAGAAAAAACAAACGCCGTGCGACAGCGGTGAGATCGCGCCAAAGGTCGAACGTCTGCGCTGTGAGCGGCTGCCTCGCATTTGCCTGATCTCCTTTATCACCACAGGCGTGTGCGGCCTTTTAACCCTTATCTTTCGACTGTCGCCCGCATTTTCCGATTGGTTCAATCGCTATATCAGTCAAGCGTTTCGCTTTGTATTCGCCAAGCTGACCTCGTTTTTGCCCTTCTCGTTCGCCGAGATTTTGCTCATGCTCTCACCGCTGATCCTGACCGCGCTGATCGTCTACGCGATCAAAACGCACGTACAGAGCTGGCGTTCGGTCGGCATGTATCTACTCAAGGTGCTCAGCGTGGTGTGCGTGTTTGCGATCTTGTTCGTTACCAACTTTGCCGCGGGATATTACGGTGTCACGTTGAGTGACGCATCCAAGCTGGATCTTGACCGTAAAAAAGTCAGTGCTGAGGAGCTTTACATCACCGCTCTTCATCTGATCGAGGACGTCAAACGCGAGGAAGAGCTAGTCGAGTTTGCCGAAAAGGATTTTTCCATCATGCCCTATTCGATTAGCGAGATGAACCAAAAGCTGCTCGACGCTTATGACAATTTTTGCGCCGACCATGAGTTTATCGCCCATTTTGACAGCCGCGTCAAGCCCGTCATACTCAGCGAGGCCATGTCCTACACCCACATCACGGGCGTATATTCCTACTTCACAGGCGAGGCCAACATCAACGTCAACTTCCCCGATTACACCATTCCCTACACAGCAGCCCATGAAATGGCGCATCAGCGCGGCATTGCCCGCGAGGACGAGGCCAACTTTATCGCCTTTCTCGTCTGCATCTCCTCAGACGACGCCTACATTCGCTACAGCGGCTATTTGAATCTGTACGAATACGTCGCCTCCTCGCTCTACAGTGCCGATCCCGAGCTGTATTTCGAAGCACGCGGGCAGCTACCCATGACCGTCCGCTACGAGATGAGCGCGTACAGCAAGTTTTTTGACAAATACCGCGATTCCGTTGCAGGAGAGGTCAGCGGTACCATCAACGATCTCTATCTCAAGGGCAACGGCACCGAGGGCACCCGCAGCTACGGGCTCGTCGTCGACCTTGCCGTGGCGTATGATAAAAAGCAACATCCGTAAAAAATCCCGTAACGATCGGCTTGATCGCTACGGGATTTCTCTATTCAAATATCTTCTTTGGCCTCGCCCTCGCGGGTCTGTATGGCCGCACTTCCGTTTTTACGAATGATCAAAACGGCCTGCTCACCGCCCAGAATGAAGGGCTCCTGCCGCTCACCGCGGGGCAACTCGTATCTCTCACCATCGATTTCCAGCACGACGTGCCGCCAAAAAGCGCTACGGCGGTAGACAAGTTTATGTTCCACGCCGTCCAGTGTGACGGTAAAACGTTGAATTTTGGCCATGTCAGCCCTCCGCGGGAGGCTGGTCGTCGCCTGCTGCAACAAGAGCTACATCCTGCTCTTTTTTACGTTTGAGAGCTACGACAACAGCGTCGATACCAATGACTGCAAAGATCATAACAAGCAAGAGGATCTTGGCCTTCTGCTGGGTCTGGCGGGCACGCAGCGCGCTTTCGTTGTTTTGATTATTCTCATTTTCCGTTCCGGGTCCGGGCAGGGGCGTGACGGGAGGATTCTGCTCACCATCATCCGGCGGATTTACGGGAGGATTCACGGGCTCATCCCCGCGGATGAGGGTGGCACCCAGCACCATATTCGCGATCGCCTTGGGTGCAGAGAAATAGATGTTATCCACACGGAAGGTCCAAACGTTGTTCTTGGCCTGGGTAATATCCAAGGTATGGAAACGGAAGTAATTGATCGCCCCCAAATTGGGCGCGCCGTCGCACGTGTTCGCCGCCGCCATCGGCAGTCGGATATGGTTCCAGCCCTCTTGGAAAACGTAATCATCCAGCGACCAGGAATACTCCTGATGGTCACAGGTTCCGGAAGACGTGATCTCGAACTGAATGGCGTATTTTGAGTGTCGGAACGCGTCGAGATCCGACACATATACATCCATTTCCACGCAAGTCGCACCCGTAACATTCATAGGCTCGTAGTTCTTTTGAGAAACCAGATGCTTCTCCTCGGGAAGCACAACCTGGTACTGAAGGCTGGCCGTTCCCTGCTTCTTATTAGCCGTATCGGCAACGGGAGGGGCATCATAGCCGTGATTACCAAGGCCCGACCAACCGTCTGCAGTATCGCAGGCATCTGCGGTGCGCAGCTTCTGGTATTCGGCAATGGTCGCGTTGATATTATCGATCTTGATCACAACGTCGTTCAGATCCTCCGTGGGATTGACTTGGAAAAATTGCAGACCGAAGTAATTCACCGAAGTTTCCTTAAAGCCACGGCTGATCGCGTCCGTCACGGGCAGGCAGATACGATACCAACCGGCCTTATCAATACCGGCAAAGGCAGTCTCATACCACGTGATCAGCTCGCTGTCGGATGCCTTGGCAGAGCCAAAATCCAATGCGATAATACGAGAGGAGGTCAACAGCGCGGGATCAGAAATATAAAAGTCAAACGTGATCATGGCAAAGCCGCTGATATCAACGTCGTCAAAGATCGCGCGCACGGACAGAATGGAGTTGCCGTCCTTGGGCGCATCCAGCGTAGCCGAAATACAGCCCTCGCCCTGCGTCATATCCTCGGTGTCAAGCGCAATCTCTCCGTCTGCCGTCCAACCGTCTGCCGTTTCGCAGCCGTTGATCAAAAGCGTCTGATTGCTTTTTGCTTCTGCGGCGCTGACAGGAATCATCCCAACGAATACCATGACCATACACAAGGTCAGTATAAAAAAGCGTCCTGCTTTTCTCATTCATACCTCTTTCCGCCTCTCTGCATGCAGATCGGCATTGTACTATGGATAGTCTAACAGAAAATTGCGTTGCTGTCAAGTTAATCCTATCATTTTTGGCAAAAACGACGAACCGATCCCCTCTTTTTTTGTACAATACGGCAATCAAAAAATTGCCAAATTCTCTTGCCAAATTCTCGTCGCAAGTTTATAATATAGTCATATTTTACGCGAGGTTTTAATATGAAAAAATATTCTGTTCATTTGCGAAGCCTGGTCATGTCAGCGCTGTTTGCTGCGATGATCTTCGTTTCCACTCGATTTTTCCAAATCCCCATTCCCGCGACAGGCGGCTATATTCACCCCGGCGACTGTCTGTGCCTGCTGGCCGCGTGGATTCTGCCCCTCCCTTACGGCATTGCCGCCTCGGCCATCGGTACCATGCTGGCCGACCTGCTCAGCGGCTACGTTGCCTATGCCCTTCCTTCATTTATAATCAAAGCGATTGTCGCCTTTGTCGCAGGGTGGTTATTCCGCCGTCTGTATCGCGGTGTACCTACTTTCAAAAAGACGCTGATACCATGTCTTGCCAGCGGCTTTGCCGGCGAGATCTTTATGGTGCTCGGTTACTTTTTCTTCAGCGCCGTCATCCGCGGCGGCGGATTGGCAGCGGCCATCAGCATTCCCAGCGATGCCCTGCAAGCCTCCTTTGGCATCGTCACGGCGACCATGCTATTTTGCTCCTTAGCAAGCAGAGTGCTGCCTCGATTGCAAAAATTACTATAACGCAAAAACTGCCCGTGTTGACGCACAGGCAGTTTTCTTTTGTTTTATTTTTTTGCCATAATCATTTCGGTCACGCGTAATTTTGCCGCACCGTACGGAACGAGCAGCATATTGTTTGCTTCACCGAGTGCCTTGGACGAGCTTGCCTTTTCGGCACTGACATTATCATAGCCGTCGGCATAGTCCCAATCCACGCGTGCCATGCTCGCTTTAAGCGCAACGCGGGGGCATGCGGCCGAGAAGGGATACTCGTTGCCTTCAGAAAAACACACCTCAAAGGACTTGCTTACAAAGCCGTATCTCCACTCGCTCTTAGGCGTCAGCTCATAATCGCAATAGGGGAACTTGCGCTCCACGCCATCGCGGGTATATTCCTTCATATGATACTCCGCCTCGATGGGCAAAGCAAACACCAGCGGGCCGTAGGCGGCAACGTACACGCCGTTCGGACGCTTGACCAGATGCGGCGTGTCGTTCAGCGTAATCTCAATAACGCTCTCGCCCTCCCACTCGCGATCAATGACAAGATAGTCACCCACGCGGCGTGCTTGGCAGACATCCATCTTGGCAGCAGCGCTCTTGGCCCATGCCGGCACGCGGATCTTTAAGGCGAACGCCACCTTGTCTTGCACGCTCACATGGATGGAGGCATTCAAACGGAAGGGATACTCGGACTCGTTTTTCACCGTAACTGCGGTGCCGTTGATAGTGGTGGTCAGCTTACAGGGAACGAGGTGCGCGCAAACGATCGCGCCATCGTCGTGCTGATAAGCGTTCATGGCGAATTTAGGCCATGCCTGATTGAAGTTGGCCGTGCAGCAGCCGTATCCCGGCTCAAGACCAAACAATCCCGACTCACCGTTGTTGGTGCGGAAGATGGGCTTGTTGGGATAGTTGACGCAGGCGATCTGGTTGACCAACTGGTCATACTGATGCGTCCACATGTCGTCACTGATAGCGGCAGGCAAAGCGTTGAAGGCCGCTTTTTCCACACGATCGGCCCATGCGGCATCTCCCGTGGCAGTATACAATGTCTCGCAGGAATACATCAGCTCGGCGATGGAGCAAAGCTCAAAGCCGTGCGTATTGCCAATGCCCGCCAGACACTCGTCGCCTGTGATGGTGCCGACGGCCGTGCCGTTGTATTTTTCCAGGATGCCCCACAGGTAATTGGGATCGTCCTCTCGGCGCACACTCTCCTCACCAAGAAGACGCTTGAGAAGGGCGCCGTACTTGATCATCATATTCAGATTGACCACGTGCGTCTCCAACGTCCAGATATTCAAGGGGCGCACCCAGCGCTCGGTCAGAGCGGTGTAGTCGGTTCCCTGCTCGCGCAAGAGCTTAGCAAGCGTCAGCAGATATTCCTCGCCCGTTCTCTCGTAAACATAGGAAATGGGAATGAGCGCCTCGAACCAGCGGAACTTACCCCAATCCTTGAGCTTGACCGTGCCATTTTGCATAACATCGTACAAGCAACGAAGCGCGCGACAAAGGCCAACATATGCACGCTCGTCGGCTGTGAAATCGCAATACAGCGCCAGCACCTTGCAGACGAGCTGATAGGCCCACACGTCGTAATCTCGGCGTGCCTCCTCGGAGCAGGGGCAGATCCAGCCGTCGGCACACTGACGGTCAAGAATACCGTCGACGTAGCGCTTGGCACGCGCCTTCATGTCCTCGTCGTCGAGCAACCACGAAAGCGGAATAAAGCCGTCCAGCCAATAAGGAACACGCTCCCAGCCGTCACGGTCGCCGCCGATCCAGGCGCTGTCGCGAATGTCGGGCCAGATCTTATCGAGATTGCCCGAAAGACCGTCGGCCTGAATACGAAGCTGACGGCGAAGCCAGCCCGCAGGTTTGAGTTCGTTGGCATTGAAAAGATGAAGCATGGTGTTCACTCCTTGTTGTTAATAAAATTCTCTCACGCCGTCCTTCAGATATACGTTCGTGCGAAGAATGGAATATTCGCTCGTCACGTCGTCCTCGGGAATGAGCGAGAAGCGCTCACGCAGAGCGCGAATGAGATATTCGGGATTGAGATAATCCGAGCCGGACACACACAGTACGGTGTCAATCCGAAGCTCGCCCCCCTCCACGCACGCGTCGAGTGAGCGAATGAGGGTGGTAATATCCACCTGTCGAATACCCGACTTGGATTTTTTGTCCATCATCAGGGGCGAGGTCGTCAGATAACTCTTGATCTCTTCGGCAAGTGCTGCGGTCAGACCGCTCGTGCGGATGCGAATATCGTATCTTGCCCAAATAATATCGGCAAACACCGATTTCTCGGGTACGACATACGCGTCCAGTACGCGCAGCTCGTCGGTCAGCGCGCTGTTAAGACGATCCTTGATCTCCTCGCAGCTCATGTCGCGGTCGATACGAAGATCCAGATATTCGCAAAGGCTCTCAGCCCCCACGCTGAGTGGCAGACCAAACGTCATCTTGGCATGGGGATTGAAGCCCTGAGTGTACCACATAGGAATGCCCGCGCGAACCAGCACGCGGCTGATCGTTCGCTGCAAGTCAAGGTGCGAAATATACTGCAGATTGCCCACCTTGCGGAATTTGACGCGCACGGTGATAGGCTGCTCCAGCTTGGAGTATGCCTCTTTGGGCTTACGATTTAAGACTTGGCTTTCGGACAGCATGCACGTTCACCTCCCAGCTTATTGGCACCGCAACCGCTACACTTTTCGCGGCAGTTTGGCGTAGTTGCGGCCTCGTAGGCACGCTCACGCTCCCGCTTAAGGAATGCCTTGGTCACACCGCAGTCAATGATATCCCACGGCAGAACCTCGTCAAGGCCCAAAGCGCGATTGGCGTAAAAGGCAGGGTCGACACCCGTATCCTCAAACACCACCATCCATGCGTCGTAGTCGAAGAATTCCGACCAAGCGTCAAACTTAAAGCCACGCTTGCAAGCCTCCTCCAGTGCCTTACCCAGGCGACGGTCCCCGCGAGCCAATACTGCCTCGATGCGGCAGGTAGGCGCGTCGTGATGGTTGTATTTGATCTTGCGATCGGTCACACAGCTACCGACGTATTCCTGTTTGCGGCGCATCTCATCCAAGCTGTCCTGCGCCTCCCATTGGAAGGGCGTGAAGGGCTTGGGAATAAAAGGAGAGACGCTGATGGTTACCTGCGGAGGACGACCTCCGCGGCGGTTGGGAGTTCTGTAATATTGATCGATCACGCGGTGAGCAAGCGCGGGAATCTCGGCAAGATCCGCGTCCGTTTCGGTCGGGTGTCCCTGCATAAAATACAGCTTGACCTGATTTTTGCCGGCCTCAAAGGCCACGCTGACCGCGCGCATCAGATCCTCCTCATAGAGGTTTTTGTTAATAACGTCGCGCAATCTCTGCGATCCTGCCTCGGGGGCAAAGGTAATGGACGAGGCGCGAATAGAGGTCACCTTATCCATCAGCTCCTTGGTAAAGGAGTCGGCACGAAGCGAGGGCAAGGAGAGATTGACCATATTGGGATTGGTCCATTCAAGCAGCTTATCCGTCAGCTCGTCCACGCGGGTGTAATCACTGATGGACAGAGAGGACAGCGACATTTCCTCATAGCCCGTATGATCGAAGATCTCACGCGCCTGACAGTTAATAACGTCGGGCGTTTTTTCGCGGACAGGGCGATAGACCATGCCCGCCTGGCAGAAGCGACAGCCGCGGATACAGCCGCGCCCCACCTCGACCGTGATGCGGTCCTGCACCGTTTCAATGTAGGGAACGACCACATTTTGGGGGAAATAAGCCTTGTCCAGATCCTTAACAATGCGCTTTTCGATCTTGGTGGGAATATCGTCGTAAATGGGGGTGTAAGCCTCGATCGTTCCGTCCTCATGATAGCTCACACGATAGAGCGAAGGAACGTAGACACCGGGAATGGTGCGGGCCGCCTCGTGCAAAAAGTCTGCGCGATTGTAGCGACCTTCATCCTTCATGCGGATATACAGACGGACGATCTCGGGCAGCATTTCCTCGCCCTCGCCAATATTGAACAGATCAAAGAAATCCGCCACGGGCTCGGGGTTATAGGCACAAGGACCACCACCGATGACGAGGGGATGCTCTTCCCCTCGCTCCTCGGCGCGAAGCGGAATGCGAGAGAGCGACAGCATATTGAGCACCGTCGTGTAGCACATTTCGTATTGCAGCGTAAAGCCGAGAAAATCGAACTCACGCACCGCGTCGCCACTTTCCAGCGCGCACAGCGGCAAATTCTGACGATTCATCTGCTCCTGCATGTCCACCCACGGCGCGAACACGCGCTCGCACCAGATGTCCTCGTGATTGTTCAGCGCACCGTAAAGGATGCGCATACCGAGATTAGACATGCCGATCTCGTAACTGTCAGGAAAGGCAAAGGCAAATCTCGCCTTGACAGCCGATTTATCTTTAACGATCTGTCCATACTCACCGCCCGCATAACGACCGGGCTTGGAAATGGATTTGAGCAACGTGCTGCTATAGCGCGCGTCGCCGGTATGATGTTCAGTTACTGATGTCATTTTCACTCTTTTTATCCTGTTCGTTTGTCATATTTTTGCGGGACAGCAGCACGCACGGAATACACCATACGCATTGCAAAAGTGCCGTCAGCAATACGGCCTTGGAATCGACCATATCGAAGAACATAAGTCCCGCGCTCAAAAGTGCGCCGATCAAAAGGCCTACGTAGTAGACGCTCTTGACGCGGCGGTCATTATCCGCAAGTCGATGACAAGCCGTCACCGCTTTGGCAATATCCCTTGCGCTGCGCGTAGCGACCACACCGCTGTCGACCACACTCGAGTCAACTGTCTTTTCAAAATGGACGGGTTTGATCACGCGGACGGGGGTCATACCCGGCTCACGGCTACGCACCAAAAATTCCGCGTGAATGCAAGGATCGTAGCTCTCGATCGCTACAGCCGTGCGATGGTTCGCCAGCTCGGCCACCATATGTTCAAAGCGGCCTGAAATGCGATAATCGATCTCATAGCCCAGACGCAGCTTGCCGTCAAAAGCAAGATACAGAATACAGCTTTCCACGTGTCGGCGGACCAACAGCTCTGCCGTTTCACTCGGCACGCGAATACCGTTTTTCACCATAAAGGCAGACGTTCCTGCCAGAATATGCACTTTGCCATCAATACGGGCCTCGATGCCCTCGTCCATCACGCGCAGGATCTCGACGCGATCCTCGTACGTTTCCTCGGACAGATCCGACGTTGTCACGTTGCGAAGCGTTCCGCCCAGCGTACGGAAGAGTCTCTTGGCATAGCGGATATATTTTCTCGTATCGCCGCCGCCCTTGATGGTGATCTCAGTCGAGCTCTTGGATCGGAACATTTCGGTATCGTCGAAAAGCAAAATGCTGTCCGTCGCATACTGATCCACCGCGCTGTCACCGATGATGGCACAGCCCTGCTTGCCAAGACTCTCTGCGGCCAGCAGCTTAGGATAAACGTAAGCGATGAGAGCCGACGCAGGCAACGTCAGCTGCAGCGTCAGCAAACATACGGTCGAAGCCACTTTCAAATCATGCTTCAGCAGCAACGTCGTCACACCAATGGCAACGGAAATCAGCAAAGCAATCATTAAAACGGGAGAAAGTGCGCGATGGCGCAGACTCGGCTCGCCCGTGCGGTGGAAATATCCGCCGATCTGCTCGGTGCGGCGAACACGGCGCAGATCCAGATCGGCATCGTCGTTGATGATCTTGACGATATGTCCGTCGCGAATGACTTTTTTCTTTTTGGCTTCCATATCGGACAGCGCGATCTTGCGCGAGCGCGCGCTGACAATGGAAAACGTTTTTTTCTCGCTTTTGATCTTGATTCTCTCGCCGATGGCCAGCATCGTCAGCATCAGTGCCGTCGGCAGATTGAGCATCATACCGCAGACAGGATCCAAAAGACCGGGAACGTCGTAAAGCACCGTAAAGAATACCAGCATCGCCGGCAGCGTCGCAGGCGAGGGGGAGAAGCGGAAAAGATCCGCAATACCACGTTTAAGCAAAGGTAACAACAACAGTGCTGTCAAGCAAAGCAAAGAAAGTCCAATCGCGCCGTACATTCCCGAGGTAGGAAGGGAGGAAAAAACCTCCGGCAGGCGATCGCGGAACAAGGGCAGGAAATCAGATAGCGCAATCAACAGCGTCAGCAAGACCGTAAAGGTCAAGCGAGCCGTCGCGCGGGCGGTATGCTTGCGATAGGCGTCGGTGATGTCCTGATCCTGCGCGTGTCCGGTATATTCTTCACCGCTGCAGCCGTAAACGCTCCTCAGCTGCTTTTTCTGCTTGCGGCCGTCCGTCGTTCTGTTTTTGAGCGTTTCGATGCGTTGCGAGCCAACCTTGGCGGTCAGGTTGTTCTCATAGCCAAGATCCAGCAGTAGCTCTACATCCGCATCACTCAGCGTACGCTCACGGCGATCGCGACCAAAGGCAGGGCCATTTCCAAGCGACTCGACGTTTCCTTTGGCACCGCCGCGCTCGGCTGCGATGGCATCCAGCGGCGATTGTTTGGGGCGAGGAGCATCCGTTTGGGCGGCACGTTCGTTGGCACTGCGAGCCGCGTCCAAAGGAGAAGCAACGGGGGTGACCGTTTTTTCGCTTACTTTGTCGGCTGTTTTCTTTTCCTGCTCCTCTTCGTCAGAGACCTTGGTCTCTTTTTCCGTTTCTAGCGGCAGCTCATCGTCCGCATCTATCACGATGTCGCCCTCATGCAATGCGGCATCCTCCTGCTCCTCTTCGGCGGCAGTTTCCTCTTGCGCTGGCTCGTCAAACAGGCCCTCAGGAGCGAATCCTTCCACAGGAAGATATTCTTCATCAACCAAGGGAGCGCCAATCGTGCCCTGCTCTTCTTGCGCAGTAACGGTCATATCTTCCGACACCGCCTGGCTTACGCCATCGGGTACCGCAGCAAAGGAATCCGCAGGAATGCGCAGCTGCTCGATGACCTCCATCGGCGGTTGCACCTCGGTCTCCTCGGTCACATGAACTTCATCAATCTGCGGCCGTTCCTCGCCGATGACATCGTCAGGCAGCTCCACCTGCGTGTCGGGATGGGGCAATTCCTCCTCGATCACCGTGGCGTCGCTTGCCTCTGCATCCGCGTCGGTCTTTAGCACCGTTTCATCATCAGGCAACAACTCTTCCTCAGGGGCATCTACGTCGGAAAAGACGATCGCATCGCCCTCGACAACGGTCGGTTGCTCGATTTTCTCCTCTTTTTTGGCAGAGGATCTTTTTTTCTTGGATTTCGTATGTTTTTTCTCGTTTTCTTCAGGCTCGCTTTCCTGCTCCGATACTACCTCACCAAGCAGTGCGGCCATGTAGGCGTCAAACGCCGCTAGCTCGTCGTCCTTTTGCTTCGAGCGTGCGGAAGAGGAATCATCGGCAAATACGTCGTCGGGCGAGCCCTCTTCTTTGTCGAGCTTGGCGCGGAGCGCCTGTACCAGCTCGTCGGCAGAATCCTGTGATCTCCGATTCATAAAGAACGTCTCCTTTCATCTGGTGGAAGGATGCGCATCATTCGGTCTGCGCCGCCTTTTTCTCTCTTGCTACCGCATGCTGTCTTGCCGCCTCTGCCAGAAGAATGGAAGCCGCAGTCGACACATTGAGCGAATTAACCTGCCCACGCATGGGAATAGAAATGATAGCGTCACACTTTTGCTTGAGCAAAGCAGACACACCGTTGCCCTCGCTACCGAAAATCAGAGCACAAGGTCCCGTCAGATCGGTCTTATCGTACGACTGACCGCCCGCCTCAGCGGCATATACCCACACGCCCTGCTTTTGAAGCTCCTGTACCGTCTGGGCAAGATTTGCGACCTTGGCAACAGCCAGATGCTCAATCGCGCCCGCGCTAGCCTTGGATACCAGCGGCGTCAGACCAACCGCACGGCGCTTGGGCAAGATCAAGCCGTGCGCGCCCAGGCCCTCGGCACAACGGATCAGGGCGCCGAGATTGTAGGGGTCGGTGATACCGTCCGCAATGGCGATGATGGGATCCTCGCCTCGCTCGCGTGCAATGGCGAGAATGTCCTCGACGTCAACGTATTCTTTTTCTGCCGCCATGGCGATGATGCCCTGATGAGGGGCAAAGCCTGCGATGGCGTCCAGTTTAGCGCGATCGACCTCGACCACGGGAATTTTCTTTTCGAGTGCCTGCGCGACCAGCACGACGATCGAGCCCTCGCGCTCACCACGCTGAACGAGCAGCTTGTCAATGGTGCGCTCGCTGTGCAGCAGCTCGCGAACGGCATTGCGTCCGATGACGATGCCACAGCTCTCCTGATCGTCCGTCGCTATGCTTGCATTTTCCTTCGCCTGCGCAGCACGATCGACATGATCATATTTGGATGATGCACCGCGATAGTCGCGGCTCGGGCGGCTGTCGCGGTGATCGTTACGGTCGCGACGGGGCTTGCCACTCTGCGATTTATTCTTTCTGTCTTTTTCCATATCGTATCCTTCACTTTCTCATTCAAATAACGTTCCAGTCCGCGATCATACGACCAAGCGCACGCCAGACGCGCTCGACCGAATCAAGGAAGAGCACCTCGTCGGGCGAGTGAATGCCCTGCATATCGGGGCCGATCGAAATAATGTCCATGTCGGGCAGCTGCTTTTTGATATATCCGCATTCCAGCCCTGCGTGAATGGCCACAACCTGCATCTCACCACCGATCACGGCATCGTACGCTGCCGTGTAGGCATCGCGCACCGCCGAGATGGGGGCGTATTCCCAGCCGGGATAGCGGCTGTGGTGGTTGACCGTCGCACCAAGCGCGGCGGCCAGCGCGTCAAGCGAGGTGACCGTGCCGTCCAGACGGCTCTCACGCGAAGCACGCGAGGTAAAGGTGATGCGGACGGCCTCATCCGTCGTTCTCAAAATACCAAGATTACGGGAATATTCGACCAATCCATCCACCTCGGGGTTCATGGCAAGCACACCACAGGGGGCGTTGGCCAATAGACCCAGCACACGGGCGGTGGACGCTTCATCCATCATGTCCGTTACGTCTGCCGCCTCCTCGGCCGTCAGGCGCTCACATACAATGCGACAATTCTGATCCTCCTTGACCAGCTCGCCCGCTACGTCGTCGGCAAGGCCAAGCAGCGCCATGCTCGTCATGGCCACGCTGGGCACAGCGATCACGGCTACCGCCTCACGCGTAATAGCGTTATCCTTGGAGCCGCCCTCAATGCTGACCAGACGAGCATCGGGAAGAGCCGCGAGCAGTCGACCAAGCAACAGATTGGCGCTGGCGCGTCCCGTATGAATATCCGCGCCGCTGTGACCACCGCAAAGACCGGTCAGCGAAACGCGACAAAGCTCACGCTCACCACAGCTCTCGCGCGCGACGGGGATGGTCAGATCGCTGCGAATACCGCCCGCACATCCGACCGTCACCATGTTCTCCTCCTCGCTGTCAAGGTTGATCATATGCTTGGCAGACAGAAGCGAATAGTCAAAGGCGATCGCGCCGCCCATGCCCGTTTCCTCCTCGGTGGTAAACAAGCACTCGATGGCAGGGTGGCTGTCAAGCTCACCGTCAAGCATCGCCAACATCATGGCTACGGCAATGCCGTTGTCAGCGCCCAGCGTCGTGCCGTCGGCACTTAGGCGGTTGCCGTCAAGCACAAGACGGATGGGATCGCGCTCAAAGTCGTGCACTGTGTCATTGTTCTTCTCGCATACCATATCGGTATGTCCCTGGAACAGAAGCGGCGCATGGTTTTCTCTACCCTGGGTTGCCGCTTTTTTGATCAGCACGTTGTGATTGGCATCACAAACACATGCCAAGCCGCGTTCCTGGGCAAAACGGCACAAATATTCTGCCACGCCTGCCTCGTTGCCCGAGCCGCGAGGAATGGCACTGATATCTTCAAAAAAAGCAAATATTCTCGCGGGCTCAAATCCGCGGATCAATCGTTCACTCATAACTTTCATCCTTTCGCTATGTTGATCACAGGCGGTCGCGGCGTGCGCGCGCCAGATTAATGGTACCCTCAGGCAGCTGCTTATAGTTGCGAAGCGCGATGCCCGTGCCTTTGACAACGCAGGAGACGGGATCCTCTGCTACACGAACGGGAACGCCCGTCACCTTATTGATCAGCTTGTCAAAGCCGTGCACCATGCTGCCGCCGCCCGTCATGATGATGCCGTATTTCAAAATATCGCCGAGTAGCTCGGGCGGGGTTCGTTCAATCACCGAGCAGACCACGTCCAAGATGGCGCTGACAGGCTCTGCCATAGCCTCCAGCATTTCCTTGGAAGACAGCATCACCGTCTGGGGCAAGCCTGTTTGTGCGCTGCGTCCGCGCACCTCAACGCTGCGAACCTGTTTATGGGTAAACAGCGCGCCGATGCGCTGCTTGATCAGCTCAGCCGTTTGAATACCGATGAGCACTCCGTGCTCGCGCTTGACGTAGCGTGCGATGGCGTCGTCCAGCTTTTCGCCCGCGATGCGGACGGACTCAGAAACAACCACGCCGCCCATCGAGATCACGGCAATATCGGTCGTGCCGCCGCCGATGTCGATGACCATACGGCCGACGGGGGCTTCAATATCCACACCTGCGCCGAGCGCCGCCGCTACAGGCTCTTCCATCAGATAGACCTTGCCCGCGCCTGCCTCGCGCGCCGCGTCGACCACAGCGCGTTCTTCAACCTCGGTCACGCCCGAGGGGACGCAGATCATGACGCGAGGGGGCAAAAGCATATGACCGCAGGCATTGCGGATACAATACTGCAGCATACGAAGCGTAACGTCATACTGACTGATAACACCGTCGCGCAAGGGGCGGATAGTCTCAATATTGGCAGGGGTTCTTCCAATGAGGGCCTGTGCCTCGTTACCGACCGCAACGATCTGGTCGGTGGTTTTATCAATGGCAACGACGCTGGGCTCCTTGAGCACCACGCCCTTACCTTCTACGTAGACCAGCACGTTGACCGTGCCGAGATCGATGCCGACGTTGCGGCGCAGATTGAGTCTGCCGATCCATTCTTTTATACGGGCAAAAAAGCCATTTGCCCCGTTCACTTTAGCCATACACATCTCCTTATGGGTGTTGTTGACATACTTATCCAGTTTAATATATATAGTTAATTATATTATAGCGGAAAACAAAGCAAAAATCAATACGTGAAAGGAAAAATGTTGAAGAGAATGGATGGATTTTGGGGATCTCTTCATTTTCAGCAACTTCTCCGTGGACCTCACACTGCACTTCGTGCGTGTTCGGTATGCGCTGTTTTTGTTCGTTCTTTGCTGCGCGGCAAAGAAGTAACATCAAAAAAAACGGAACAGATCAGCGTGCGGTGAAACCTCGCAGTATGATCGTCAAAAGAAAAAGCTGTAAAAATACAACCCTCCTCCCGTAGATAACAACAACGGTGACGATCTCTCGCCACCGTTGATTTTTCACTTATGCTCCGTTTTCGCTACGACCGCGCAGATCACACGCGTCGCGCCTGCTGCCTTCAACAGCGCCACACACGCTGCGAGCGATGATCCCGTTGTGCAAACGTCGTCGACCAACAACACCGTTTTACCCTTGACGTCAGCCGACGGCGAAAACTCAAAGCTATGCGCTGCATTCTTTTCCCGCTCGGCCGCACTCAGCTGCTTTTGCTGTCGCGTGAGGATCTTTCGTCTGATCGCGCTCTGCAACGGGCGCTTCAGCTCGTGCGACAAAAAGATCGCCAACTGCTTGGCATGGTCGTGTCCCGTTGCCTGCACTGCCGCACGGCGTCTGGGAACGAAGGCGACCAAGTCGATCTCGGAGTCATAGCCCTGCGCCATGATCGGAACAGACAATTCCTTGGCCAAAAAGCGGAAAACGTCGCGATCGTTGTTATCTTTACAACGCAAGACCAGCGCACTCGCTGCCGTTTTCTTTTGCTGACGATAGGCCGCCAAATGCAAAAACGCATCACATCCGCTCTCACGCAACGCAGTCGGAACGCAACGACACCGCGAATGGATCTCTCCGCACGACGGACAAGCTTCTGCCAGCTCAGCGCGCCAGCGATTCATACAATCAGGACACAGCACGCCGGGCAACCGAGGCGCAAATATCGTTTGTCGCTCATTGCACATACGACAAATGGGAGGAAACAGCAATCTGCCGATCCATCTGAACAAACCCATACTCATCCCCCATCGCGCAGGCGATGTGACAGTCCCGTGTATCGCATGGACTGACGGTGATTTTCAACCATCGTGCGCGCTACGTCCTCTCTCCCCACCAGAATGACCATGTTCTGCGCCCGCGTCACAGCGGTATAGAACAGGTGGCGTGTCAGGAGCATATAGGGCGCGTGATAGAGCGGGATAATGACGATGGGGTATTCACTTCCCTGACTCTTATGCACCGTAATGGCGTACGCGTGCTCCAATTCCTCCAAAAGAGTAAAATCATATACGACATGGCGGTCGTCAAAGCGGATCTCCATACATTCGGCGGCATGATTGATCGCCTCAATCTCACCGATGTCACCGTTGAAAACGCCCATACCCGTGCTACCGTCGGCTCTCTCCCAGGCAATATCATAGTTGTTGCGGATCTGCATGACGCGATCGCCCTCACGAAAAACCTTATCGCGGAAGCGATACTGCGTCTTACGGCTGCTCTGGGGATTGAGTCCCTCCTGCAGCAGTACGTTGAGATTTTCCGTGCCACCCTCGCCCTTACGCGAAGGAGAAATAACCTGAATGCCCGTCCTTGCCATTTCACCGTAAGTGCGCGGCAGGCGGTTTTTATAAAGGTCTGCTACCGTCAGCACGATGTCGCGATCATTATCGCGACGCAAAAAGAAGAAGTCATTGTTTTTAACGTCCAAGCGCGGCATCTCACCGCGGTTAATCGCATGCGCGTTGGTGACGATCAGGCTCTCCTGCGCCTGACGGAAGATCTCGGTCAGGCAGACGGTGGAAAAGCGTTCGCTTTCGATCAGATCACGCAAGACGTTGCCCGCCTCGACGCTGGGCAACTGGTCAGCATCGCCGATGATGATGACACGCGCGCCCGGCTTGATGGCCTTGAGCAAGCTGCACATCAGTCCGTTGCCGACCATGGAAGCCTCGTCGATGATGATGACGTCCTCCTCTAAAAGATTGGTCTCATCGCGGCGGAAATGCGCACCGCGCTCGTCCTCCGCGTCACCGTATTCCATCTCAAGCAGGCGGTGAATGGTCTTAGCCTCGCTTAAGGTCGACTCGGACAAGCGCTTGGCAGCTCGTCCCGTTGGGGCGGTTAGTGCTACGCGCAGGTCCATGCTGTTGAAAATATTAAGCAGCGCGCGGACGACGGTGGTCTTACCCGTACCCGGGCCACCCGTCAGGATCATCACGCCGCACTGAAGCGCGTCGAAGATGGCCTTGCGCTGAAGAGATGCGTAGGCGATGCCGTTTTTTCTCTCCTCACGATCGATGAAGCTATGCACGTCGGGCGCGTCCACCGAGACGCAAAGGCGATCGAGCAGGCGCAGTTTAGTTGCGATATACTGCTCGTTCTCATACGCATATTTCTCGTAAATATAGGTCGTTCCGTTCTGAACATACCTTTTCAGACGCCCCGAAAACAGCAAAAGATCCAGCGCCTCGCGCAGCTGCTCGGACGTACCGCCAAGCAAGGTACCCGACGCGGCAAGCAGCTTGTCCTCGGGCAGGCAAACATGTCCGTTCTGCAGCGCGTTAGCGTGCAAAACGTAAACGATGCCGCTGGAAAGTCTTGCCGGGCTATCGGTCGAAAGTCCCAGATCGTGCGCCATGCGGTCGGCCTTTTCGAAGCCAATGCCTTCCACCTCGTCGCACAAAATGTAGGGATTCTGCTTGGCGCGATCGACAGCGGACGAGCCAAAACGCTTGTAAATACGCATGGTCAGCGCCGCACCGAAAAAGTCGCGGAAGAACATCATAGCCGAGCGAATGCCCGACTTCTGCTTGAAATCATCAGAGATCTCTTCAGCCTTCTTACGCGAGATACCGGGGATCTGCGCCAGCCAGTCGGGATGATTTTCCATAACGTCAAAGGTATCCTCACCAAACTCCTCTACGATCTTCTGGGCGGTCTTGGGGCCAATGCCCTTGATGACGCGCGAGGACAGATATCGCAAAATAGCGTTGACGTCAGCGGGCAACACGCGCTCGTAGCGCTCAACGGCAAACTGTCTGCCATATTTGGGATTGTGCACCCAACGACCGTAGACGGTTACACCGTCCCCCTCGGCAATGTAGGGTAACGTTCCTTGGATGGTCACAAGATCGTTGTCGTCCGTGCCGAGATCGCACACCGCGTATCCGTTTTCCTCGTTGGCATAGATCACGCGCTCGATGCTGCCCGAAAGCTTCAGCATCCCCGCATCGTCGATCGGTCCCATCATAAATCCATCCTCGATCATCACAATCCCTCCTTCCCTCAAGTTTCATCAAGGGTTGATTTCTTACGCCCCCTCAATTTTATCTGATCCATTATAGCATAAAAAGAACGAAATGTCAAGAAAACTCGGTCAATATCGATCCCTTTACGGCGGTTACGGCTCGATCAGATAGCACTCCGCGTCAAATTGCTCAAGC
>JAZLDE010000026.1:0-7712 GCA_045614625.1 Eubacteriales bacterium | reverse complement strand
TGCTTTGTACTTCTCTCTTTGTTGTTCAATTTTCAATGACCGAACTCACTTCGCGAGTTCAACAAATATTCTTGCGAATATTTGCGCTCTCGTTTCCGCGATTATCGCCGCCCTCGCGGACAGCTTGACTATTATATCACCAAGCGATTCATTTGTCAAGCATTTTTTTATTATTTTTTGTATTTTTTCACATTTTGTCGAAAATAATCAACCGCGTGGCCTGCTTTTGAACGTCAAAGCGGCAAGATAGCCAAAGCAAAGCGCCGCTGCGGTGCCCCCCGCTGCCGCAGTCAGCCCTCCAGTGAGTGCACCGAGAAGTCCTTTTTCATTTACTGCCTCACGCACGCCTTTAGAAATCAGATAGCCAAAGCCCGTCAGGGGCGTAGTCGCACCTGCGCCTGCAAAATCAACCAGCGGCTTATACACTCCGACCGCCCCGAGAAAAACGCCCAGTACGACGTAACCGACAAGGATCCTCGCCGGTGTGAGCTTGGTTTTATCCAATAAAATTTGCGCCAGCACACACCACGCGCCGCCGATGACAAACGCCCAGACAAAGGGTAAAATTCCTTCCATTATTCATTTTCCTCCATACATATTTTTAGGACTCTCTATGACAAGTAGGTGCGCGATTCCGGGAATGGCCAGCCCTTGCTGAATGCTCGATGGACTCATCATCGCGCCCGTTCCCAAAAACAGCATTTTCCGGATCTCACCGCGCACGAGCTTTGGCAAAACATAGGACGCCATGACCACCGCCGAACAGCCGCATCCGGAGCCGCCCGCGTGCGTGTCCTGCGTTTGCTTTGTAAAAATGATCTGTCCGCAGTCCTGATAGCGTTTTCCCAGGTCGTATCCTTCCGTGCGCAACAGCTCGCGCAAAATAGAGCCGCCTTCATAGCCGAGGTCTCCCGTGACGATCGCGTCGTAATCCTGCGGCAACGTCGCGCTCGTCCGAAAATAACGGATCAACGTATCAGCTGCGGCGGGCGCCATAGCAGCCCCCATGTTGTTTGTATCTGTTATTCCCTTTTCGACGGCAATGCCGGGCAACGCCGCCGTCACGCGGGCGTGCTCTTCGTCCGACGGTCCGAGAACAAACGCCCCCGCGCCCGTGACCGTCCATTGAGCCGTCGGCGTACGCTGACCGCCGTATTCCAGGGGAGTACGGTACTGTCGCTCGGCGGTACAGTTGTGGCTGGATGCCACCGCCGCGCAAGTTTTAAACACGCCGTTCGTAACCATCGTTGCTGACAGAATCATCCCTTCAGCGGCGGTCGAGCAAGCACCGTAAAGACCGAAATACGGCACGTCAAAATCAAGCAAGCCATATGCCGAGCTTGTGCATTGATTGAGCAAATCTCCCGCGAACATCGCGCCAAGCTGCTGCGGCTTCAGGCCGCACTTGCCCATAGCGCAGTTGAGAGCAATGCGCTGCATTTCGCTCTCCGCCTTCTCAAACGTGTCCTGACCGAAGCGGTCGCCTCCATTCTTTTTGTCGTCGTAAAAATCAAAGCATTCCCCAATCGGTCCGCCACGCTCCAAATACCCCACTACCGACGCGGCGGAAAGAATGGATGCGTCGAGCCTTATGATCTCATTTGCCATATCTACCCCCATAATAAATGAATATTCTTTTGCTATTATTTCCGATGGGGCTTGCTTTATGCCAAAAAATATGCTATACTTGAATATGAAGAAAAATCCACGCGATGGATTTTACACAAGGAGGATATCATGAAGCACGTTCTCGAAAACGAGCAGCTGCGCGTTGTCATCAATGACCACGGCGCCGAGCTCAATTCCATCATTGAAAAAAGCACCAACACCGAATATCTCTGGCAGGGCGACGAGCGCTACTGGACGGGACAGGCCATTCTGCTCTTCCCCATCTGCGGCCGTCTGGTCGAGGGCCGTTACACCCACAAGGGCGTAAGCTACGACATGACCATTCACGGATTCATCCGCGACGTGGATCTGACGGTTGAAAATAAGACCGAGACCAGCATCACGCTGACCTACACCGACAACGAGTTCACCCGCGCGCAGTATCCCTTCGCATTCCGTTATTCGCTCACCTACACCCTGGTTGGCAACAAGCTGACCCACTCCTTTGTCGTTGAAAACACGGGCGACGAGGTTCTTCCCTTCGGTATCGGCGGTCACCCCGGCTTCAACGTGCCTCTGGAAGCAGGCACCGATTTCTCGGATTACTACATTGAGTTTGCCGAAAAGACTCCCGCGCGCAAGCTGATTTTGTCCGAGCGTTGCTTTATGACGGACGACACTGAGCCCTTCCCGCTGGAAAATGGCACGGTCTACCACCTGCACCACGACATGTTCGACAACGACGCCATCTTCCTGCGCGACATGGCGACCTCCGTCACCCTCAAGTCGGACAAGACCACCAAGGCTGTCACCGTGTCCTACACCAACATGCCTTATCTGGGTCTGTGGCACAAGCCTCGCACCGATGCTCCCTACATGTGCATCGAGCCCTGGAACGGTCTGCCCTCGGACGACGGCATCGTCGACGACATGGCGACCAAGAAGTACATGAACAGACTCGAGCCCGGCAAGACGGCCGAGTTTGGGATGGATATTGTGATTCACAAGTAATAAAAGACACCGCCAAGGAAAAATCCTTGGCGGTGCTTCTTTATATATCAAAGGAATGATCTCCGCCCGAAAGCTGCATTCGTTGATCTGCATACACAAACTCACATTCGCTGTCTTGGGGTAAGTGAATCGTAAAATGAATCTTCTCTCCGTCTCTTTGCCAAGCCACGAAAACTTCGCCAATTGGAAGCGTCACGCTTCCTTTCGCAAAATCAAGTCCCGTCGGTGTTTTGGGGGCGATCACAAGCTCCTTATAACCGGCGGAGCTTTCTTTTTGCCCGATGCCGAGCAGTGAGAAGATCAGATGCCCGGCCGATGCGCCGAACATGGGGTGGTCGTGCGAGGCAAAGCCGTCCCAACGCTCCCAAACGGTTGTCGCACCGTGATCCATCATATAGGCAAACGAACCCAAGTCATGCGAGGTGAGTAACGTATAGGCTACGTCCTCTGCTCCATTTTCAAGCAGCAAGCCACACAGGATCTCGGTGCACAAAAAGCCGGTATCGAAATGGCCGAGCTGTCTGTACTTTTCGATAAGAGCACTCATCGTGCGCTCGTCGCCCAGCCCAGCCCAAAGTGCAAAGGCGTCCGCGCCTTGGATGCCGCCCGAAAAGCTGCCGGTCGCGGCGTCGTAGTAGGTTGCCACGACAGCGTCCTCTGCCGTTTTGCGAATGCTTGTCAGGAACAGAATATCCTCCTCTTTACCAATCGCGGCGGCGATTTCTTCTAAATAATGCAGGGATTTGATCAAGTAGCAGGTATTGACCAGAGGAATGGGAATTTGCGTTTTTTCCAGCGTACACCAGTCGCCAAGGCACCAACCGCCCTCCTCCTCGCGCACGACAAGGCCATCCTCGCTGTGGTCGAGCAGATAGTCGACCCATTTTTTCATTCGATCGTAATATTCAAGAAGCGGCGCGGTATCGCCATACGCCTTGTAATACTGATACGGCACGATAATAGCCGCACATCCCCATCCGCCGGGACCTCCGCCGCCACCTGCAAAGGGTGCGGTGTGATTGACGTGACCCGTGGCCAGATCCTGCGAATCGAAAATATCGCGCATCCATTTGCGATAGAAGGCACGGCTATCCAGCATGGTCATGGCCGCGCGAGCACAGACCTGTCCGTCGCCTGTATAGCCAAGACGTTCTCTGTGCGGACAATCGGACGGAACACCACCGTGCATATTGTTCAGCTGGGTGCGCAAAAAAGCATCGTAGAGCCAATTCAGCTCGGGCGAGCTGCTGTGAAAAGATGATATGACGGGCGTGTCGCTGTGAATGACGGATACGTCCACCGCTTCTCCGGGCCCCGTGATCTCAAAATAGCGGAAGGCATGCCAAACAAACTGCGGCGTGAATACGTGCTCGTTGCCGTCGCAGATGCAAACGTCCTCCATGACCTGCGGCCGACCGTCGGAGCCTCTGTGGCCGCTTCCCGTGGTATCATAGGACAGCTCCCCGTTTTGCATATTCTCCGCAAAACGCACGCGCACCTCATCTCCGGCTTCACCCTTGACTCGCAAGGATACCAGGCCGCTGATGTTTTCTCCCACATCATAAATCTTACGCTTACCGTCATCGGAGAGCAATACGGGCTTCACGCGACGAATGACACGGTCGGCAGGCGCGTCCTCGGGCGTGAGGAGTGTGTCGGGTAAGTCAGTGATTTCCACCGGAAGCCAATCGCGAAACGCTTCGCCCTCCAGCCTTGTATCGTAAACCTCTCCGATGAACAGCTGATTGTAAACTGTCGCGCTTGCGCTGCAAAGCTCCGTACCGTCGGAGCAGATCACGCGCTCCTCGCCATTGTGCGAAAGCACAAGCGCGTAGATCGCGCCGAGTCTTTCGCCAAAGCCCATATTGCCCTCCGCAATGCGTGCGGTCTGGCGATACCAACCGTTACCCAGCGCGATTTCAATGACGTTTTCGCCTTTGCACAGCCAAGGTGTAATATCGATCGTGCTGTAATACGCGCGATAGGTAAACGAATCGCGGATGGGATAGATCCAGCTTTTCGGATCGCGTGCGTGGAAAAGGCTGTTCGACGGACGGAAGAATTCATCACCGACCGCTTGCCCGTTGACGTACAATTTGTAAAAGCCCAAGGCGCTCAAAGCAACAACAGCCGAAGCCTCAGTGATAACACTAAAGCTTCGGCGGATGATGGGAGCATCTATTTCTTGGGGACATAAAATCCATGCGGCTTTGCGTAGCGCCAAATCAAGATTTGTATCCATAGCTTCCCCTTTTGTTTTGACGGAGATTACTGCTCGTTCTCCCAGTTGTGGTAAACGTTAATCACGTCGTCGTTGTCATCAAGATGCTCAAGCAGCAGATTCATATGCTTGATGTCGTCCTCGCTCGTCAGCTCAACGTAGGTGTTGGGCAGCTTGGTCTGCTCAGCAGAGGTGATCTTGTAGCCTGCGGCCTCCAGGGCCTCCTTGATGGCGTAGACGTCGTCAACCTCGGTGGTGATCTCATAGACGTTGTCCTCACCGGCGAAGTCCTCGGCACCTGCCTCGAGTGCCGTTTCCATCAGCGCATCTTCGTCGATCTCCTCATCCTCGTCCTCGATGATGATCAGACCCTTGGACTCGAACATGTAGCTGACGCAGCCCGTCTGGCCCATGTTACCGCCAAACTTATCAAAGTAGTGACGAACCTCACCCGCGGTACGGTTGCGGTTGTCGGTGGTGGTCTCTACGATGACAGCAACGCCTGCAGGACCGTAGCCTTCGTAAACGATCTCCTCGTAGTTAACATCCTGCGCACCCATAGCCTTCTTGATGCAGCGCTCGATGTTATCGTTGGGAACGTTGTTGGACTTTGCCTTGGCGATCAGGTCGCGCAGCTTGGAGTTGGAGTTGGGGTCGCCGCCGCCCATTTTGACGGCCACGGTGATCTCTTTACCGATCTTGGTGAAAATTTTCGCTTTTTGTGCGTCGGTCTTTTCTTTCTTGTGCTTGATATTCGCCCATTTGCTATGTCCGGACATGTTTTATACCTCGTTTATCTCAATAATTTTTTAACTGTATCAGATCTGCTCGATCTTGCGCAGGCAGATCAACTCAAACGCGTTGCCAAGAACCGTCTTGGTCGCTGCGGTCAACGCCAGGCGCAGCTTACGCACCTGCTCGTCCTCTGCCGAGAGGATGGGGCAATCGTGGTAGAAGCGGTTAAAGGCAGCGGCCACGTCGAGAATGTAGCGCGTGATCTCACTGGGCTCGTAGTCGCGGATTGCACCCTCGACGCACTCGCCAAAGCGGGACAGCGTCTTGAGCAGTTCCTTCTCCTGCGGCTCGGTTACAGCATTCAGGTCTCCTTCAATCGTCACGCCTGCCTCGGTGGCACGACGAACGATAGAGCAGGTTCTCGCGTAGGTATACTGCACGTAGGGACCCGTGTTGCCGTCGTAGCTCAGGGCATCCTCCATGTTGAAGTTGATATCCTTGATGCGGTTGTTGGCCAGATAGTAGAAGACAATCGCGCCCACGCCGACGGCCTCGGCCGCCTCATCCTTGTTCTCCAGGTTGGGGTTCTTTTCGTCCATAATCTGACGAACCTTTTCGATCGCGGCGGCGAACAAATCGCGCAGCAGCACGACGTTGCCCGTACGCGTTGCCAGCTTGGCACCGTTGATGCTCACCATACCGTAGGGCACGTGAACCAGCTGGTCGTACCAGTCGTAGCCCATCAGCTCAACCACCTTGAACCACTGCGCAAAGTGCAGGCTCTGCTGGGCGGCGGTGACGTAGATAGCCTTATCAAAGTTGTATTCGTTCTTGCGGTAAACGGCAGCGGCAATGTCACGGGTGGGATACAGCGTCGAACCGTCGCGCTTGAGGATCAAGCAAGGCGGCATACCATACTCTTCCAGATCGACGATGCTTGCACCGTCGCTGATCTGCATCAGACCCATATCGCGCAGCTTTTGTACCTGTGCGGGCATCTTGTCGGTGTAGAAGCTCTCGCCCTTGTAGGAATCAAAGGTGATACCAAGCTGACGGTAGGTCTGCTCGTATTCGGCCAGGCTGATCTCAACGAACCACTTCCACAGTGCGATGTTTTCCTCGTCGCCAAGCTCAAGCTTATGGAACTCGGCGCGAGCTTCATCTGCCAGCTGGGGATCGGGGGCAATGCCCTGCTCCTCGTTGCCGGAAATGGCATTGTTGACCTTAACGTAAAGCTCGACCAGCTTATCGACGCCGCCCTCTTCGATCATCTCGCGGTTACCCCAACGGCGGTAGGCCACGATCAGCTTACCGAACTGGGTGCCCCAGTCGCCAAGATAATTGATGCCGACGCACTTGTAGCCCGCAAATTCATGCAGCTTTTTGAGCGAGTGGCCGATGACGGTCGTGCCGAGGTGACCGATGTGGAAGGGCTTTGCCACGTTGGGCGAAGAATAGTCCAGCACCACGGTCTTGCCTTCACCAAAGGAGGGAGCGCCGTACTTGTCGCCCTTTTCGAGGATCTCGGGCAGGATACGGGCGGTCAGATCCTTGGTCGACAGCGTCATATTCAGATATCCGTTGACGTTCTCGGCGTGGTCGATATACTCACAGCCACCGTTCAGCTGCTCAGCGATGGCCGAGGCGATCTGCACGGGCGCGCGACGCAGTGTTTTGCTCAAGCGGAAGCAAGGGAACGCAAGGTCACCCATGCTCACATCGGGCGGATATTCCAGCCAGCCGGCAATATCAGCGGCGCTCATGTCAACATCGGGAGAGATCGTTTTGATGCACTCCAGAATTTTTTGTGCGATAGTCGCTTTGATTTTCAGCATTTTATCTTTCCTTTACTATCAGTAAAATAATGTTCACAACCTATATATTATACACGATGTTTTTCCGTTTCGCAAGAGCAAAACGGGGGGATTTTCAAATATTTTTGCTCGTTTTGATGTTTTTTTGATAAAATCAAGCCTCAGGAAGGCAAAAATCTGCCGTTTGGGCTTTCAGAAAGGCAGGCAACTCGCCAACGGACAGGAGTAGTTGGATGCCCTTACAGCCCGCGCTGACCGTGATTTTTTCGTGGTCAAGGGCAGAGACATGGACGTACGTTGGGAATTTCTTTTTCATACCGATG
>JAZLDE010000025.1:0-13361 GCA_045614625.1 Eubacteriales bacterium | reverse complement strand
CAAAGAAATGGCGAAAGAAAGGGAACCAAAGGCCTGCGGCCTTTGGAAACCGCTTCCGTGCCGCGCTACAAAAAGCATCAAGAGATAGACATATCTCTCGTTTGTGCGGTGCTTCAAGGCAGTCACCACGCGCGGCAGGCGGAGAATGCCAAAATTTGTAACAATTCTAATATAGTGGAGCGAGTGGGAAGGGGGACGGAGTAAATCTGCGAAGCAGATTTATACCGAGCGGAGCGAGGAGAGGGCCCACGAGCTTGCGGCAGCCGATTTCGCCGCAGGTGAAATCCTTTTGGAACAGCGCACGTTCTTTCTCCTACAGAGTTAGAAGAAGTTGCTCCGGCTACGCTCCTTTTTTTCTTTAAAAGTTCTTGAAGGGAGTTTGAGGGGGACTTCTTTCAAGAAGTCCCCCTCAATAATCCTTCGTTTTTAATTCCTCTGCCACTTGGTACCCTGTGCGGTGTCGATGAGGGTAATGCCGCGGGCGGTAAGGTCAGCGCGGATGCGGTCGGCCTCGGCAAAGTTCTTTTCTTTCTTTGCGGCGGCGCGGGCGGCGATGAGAGCTTCGATCTCCTCGGCCTCGGGGTCGCCTGCGTGCTCGGCCTTGGTCTCAGCCTCGGCGGCGGCGCGCAAAGCGGCGGCGGCTTCCAAAAGGTTCAGCGAAAGCACGCGGTCAAAGTCGGCAAGCAATGCCAGCTTTGTCGCGTCGGAGCACTTGGCTTTGAGCACGTTGTAAACAGCCGTAATGGCAAGAGACGTGTTCATGTCGTTGTCCAGCGCGTCGGTAAAGCCCTTTTTCAGCTCGGCAAATGCGGCTTCGTCTACCTCGCCGCCCTCCTTGAGCGTGGCGATCTTCTGGATCAGCTTCTGGTAGGATACCTTGGCGTTGTCCATGTTCTCGTAGCTGAAGACCAGATTCTTGCGGTAGTGTGACTGCAAGCAGAACAGACGGTAGACCATCGGGTCGTAGCCCTTGCTCTCCAGCAGCGAAACAGTCAAAAATTCGCCGGTCGATTTGGACATCTTGCCGCTGTTGGTGTTCAGATGCAAAACGTGGAACCAGTAGTTGCACCACTTGTGGCCAAGATATGCCTCAGACTGTGCGATCTCGTTGGTGTGGTGGGGGAAGGCATTGTCGATGCCGCCGCAGTGGATGTCAAGCTGGCCGCCCAGATGCTTCATCGAAATGCAGGAGCACTCGATGTGCCAGCCGGGATAGCCCACGCCCCAAGGGGAATCCCACTTGAGCGCTTGATCCTCAAACTTGGACTTGGTAAACCACAAAACGAAATCGTTTTTGTTCTTTTTATTGTTGTCGGCCTCAACGCCCTCGCGCACGCCGACCTCCAGATCCTCCTCCTTGAAGTTGTTGAAGACGTAGTAGTCCTGCAGCTTGGAGGTGTCGAAATACACGTTGCCGCCCGCGATATAGGCGTAGCCTTTTTCGAGCAGACCCTCGATGACCTTGATGAAATCGTCGATGCAGCCCGTGGCAGGCTCGACAACGTCAGGCGTCTTGATGTTCAGCTTTTTGCAGTCGGCAAAGAAGGCGTCGGTGTAATACTGCGCGATCTCCATGACCGACTTGTGCTCGCGGCGGGCGCCCTTGAGCATCTTGTCCTCGCCGTCGTCGGCGTCGTCCGTCAGGTGACCGACGTCGGTGATGTTCATGACGCGGGTGACGTCGTAGCCAAGATAACGCAGGTATTTCTCCAGCGTGTCCTCCATGATATAGGTGCGCAGATTGCCGATGTGAGCGAAGTGATAGACCGTCGGGCCGCAGGTATACATTTTGACCTTGCCCGGCTCATTGGGGACAAATTCGTCTCTCGATCTTGTCAGTGAGTTATAAAGAAGCATATGTTGATCTCCTTTCGGATGGTAGTTTCTAATATAGTATTATACCAAATATCTGTCGTTTTGTAAAGGGTAGCGTGCCAAATTCTTACTCTTTTTCCTTGATTTTTATGCTTTTCTTTCAACATTTCCCAGCGCATCCGAATGCTTCCTCTCTTGCCTGTATTTACATTTGATGACTTTTCTGTAAGCTATTTACAATTTACGCAAAGGATGCTATACTTGGTGCACTCCGCCGCGCGGTGAGTGCGGGTGTCCGTGCGGCAGAGCAGAAAAAGGAAAGGAGATCCATATGCACATTTACAAACAAAAACACCGCCCCGGCCACATCAAGCCACAGCGGCGTCGCCGATATGCCATGGTATGCATTCTGCTCGCTCTTGTATGTCTGTTTACGCTGAACGCATCCGCCATTACGCCTACATACAGCAATATGACGCCTGCGTTCCGTAACAGCCGCTACTATCTCAACCTCAAGGCGCTGACGCTGACGGGGGATGAGCGGACGGATATCGTCATGATCGCCATGAGCCAGCTTGGCTACCACGAGGGCAACGGCCCCGATCATTGCCACGGCGAGAGCTGCGGCTCGGGCAACTACGTTGAGTACAATTACTACCACGGCAGCGTCGACCAGCTGGGTAACGGCGTGCTGACGTACGGCTACCCCTGGTGCGCGTCCTTCGTTTCCTACTGCGCGCGTCTGGCGGGCATTTCCTGCGACACGCTTTGTACCTCGCTTAACTGCTCCCGCTGGGTCAATCATTTCATCGGCGAGGGTGAGTATCATTCGCGCCAGTCGGGCTACGAGCCGATTCAGGGCGACCTGATCTTTTTCCGTGACGCAGGATCGTCCAAGCTGTCTACCCACGTTGGTCTTGTCCGCTACACCTGCAACGGTGTAGTCTATACCATTGAGGGCAACTGCGGCAACGAGGTGCGTCTGGCGGCGTACGATCTGAACGATCCTTACGTCATCGGCTACGCCTCGCCGGACTACGCCGAGAATCCCGACACGGCCATCGACTATTTGCTTGACGAGTACACCGAGGGCAATTATATCATCGCGGCGGCCGAGCTGCCCGTGAGAAGCTGCCCGAACGGCGGTAGCGTGACCTTTACGCTGCATCGCGGTGACCTGATGCACATCTATGAGTGCATCGGTAACTGGGGAAGAACCGACTACGGTTGGATTCCCATGACGGACACCCAGCCGATCGACGTGAGGTGAGGAAAAAAGTTCAGCTGGATTTTTAGCAACTTCTCCTCTTGACGCGCACACAGCGTTGCGCGTGCGCTGTGCGGCAGGGATGCCATTTCTTTGTCGTTCCACAAAGAAATGGCGAAAGAAAGGGAACCAAGGCTTTCCACCTTGGATCCCCCTTTCCGTGCCGCGCTACATGGCATATCAAGAGAGATTACATAGAAGTCTTTTATGCTGTGCCTCAAGATTTGCCACCACGCGCGGCAGATATGAAAAGCGAAAAGGCTTGCGGGTTTCTTAAGGGCATTAGGCCCTTAAGTTCACTTTCTTGGTTCGTTCTTTCTTGAATGAGAAAGAATGAACACAAAGCCGGTACACCGAGCGCGCGAAGCAGGGCGAGGCCCAAGGAGTAGTTGTTTGAAATTTAGCTTTATCCTTTGAAGCAGCAGTGCGAGCGTCCGGCTAAGCAGATAACAAAAAGGCAGAGAATCTCCCGATCCTCTGCCTTCTATCATTGATCATCAATCTTCATTCCGCTTCAAAAACCTCTTCCACGTCCTCGCGATCAAAACACAGGCCGCAAGGCACACCAACCCCACCGCGCACCACGACAAGATCGTCGCCTGCCAGGAGGTTGCCTGCACCAACCACGGCACCGCCGAGGTCGCGAGCGTGCTTCCCACGTAGGTAAACGCATTGACCAATCCCGATACCGTCGAAACGCGCCCCGACTTGACAAACCGTGCAGGCAAATAGCAAGTCAAGCTGGTATTGGTTGCGTGAATACAGCCAACCGAGAGCACGATCATCACGATAGAAAAGATGGGGTGCAGCGTGTGGAACAGCCCCAGCGCCAGCGTCGCCGCCGCGCAGATCGACATCAGCACACTCACCTCGCGCATCTCGTCCTTGATGATGCGTAGATGCAATACGGCTGCCATGCGAACGCAGAACAGTCCGAAGATGGGCATGAACAGATTCATCAGCGTCGACAGATCCGCCTCAAGCGTAAAGGTGGTGTAAAGATAGGTTGACATCCATTCTTCAATGCCGTCGCGCAAAAAGCCGACGGTAGCGGTCATCACAAATACGAACAACAACCCCGAGGACAGAATGATGCGCCAAAGGCTTTCTTTTTTGCGCGCAGGCTGTGCCTCACTCTCATCGGGGGAGACGATCGTTTCGACCGTCTTGCCCGCGAGCGCCTCGCGCACTGCGTTCGGGTGACGGCGCTCCAGCGTGCGAAAGCCGAACACCAGGCCGGCGCCCGTGATCACTGCCAGTGCGCAGGACAGCGCGAACATGCCCTTCCATGCCGTCAAAGAAACGAACAGTGCTGCCGAGGCATAGACGGCCAGCAGGGCGACCTGTGCCGCCATAGAAACCGACATGACCGCGCGGGTGTAGCTCTCACCCTTCAGATAGATGGTCATCAGCTTGACGATGGGCGGCCAGAACAGCGCTTGTGCAAAGCCGTTGATCGCCCAGAGAATGATCAGCAGGGGAACGGAGGTGACGAAAGGGAAGGCCGCATTGCACAGCGTCGTCACGCCAAGGCCGCAGAAAATGAGCTTGCGGGGGTCGATACGGTCACCGAGCAGGCCGCTGATGATCTGTCCTGCGCCCTAAGTGAAAAACAGCGCGCTCCCGATGTACCCGATCTGTACGTCCGTAAGGAGCGAGTCGGGAATGCCCAGCTTAATGGCGCTGAAGCTCTTGCGCGTCATATAGCTGGTAAAATAAAGCAGGCAAAACAGAACGGAAATCAGCGTAGAAGAGTCGTTTGCCTTGGTTTTTGTAGATTTCATTTGATTTGATGTTTGGGTAGCTTAGTCGTGTGCGGCTGCCCACGCCTCCAATTCTTCCAGTTCTTCATAGTCGGCAAGGAGCTGTTCCTCCAGCTCCGTTTTTTTGGCGTCCAGCTCGGAGATGCGAACGTAGTCGGTCGCGGCGTCGCCGGCCATTTCTTCTTCGATCGCGGCAAGTGCCTCCTCAAGACGAACGCACTCGTCGCGCAGCTTTTGCAAGCGGTTGCGCTTTTTGCGCTCCTCGGCCGCGTTTTGCTTGTTCTTCAAATAATCTGCCTTGGCATCACTGACGACCGTTTTGGTTGCTGTCGCCGAGACCATCGCACCAAGACGTTCGGCCTCGCGGGCGGTCTTGTAGCGCACAAGCTCGGTATATCCTTGTCCCGTGTGCTCGACGGTATAGTCGAGCAGGTCGCCCGGAAATGCCTCGCCCGGGTGCATCATCAGAATACGGGTAGCCAGCTTGTCGATGAGATAGCGGTCGTGGCTGACGGTCAGAATGGTGCCGTCAAACTGCTCAAGCGCCCCCTCAAGGGCCTCGCGCGAGTCGATGTCAAGGTGGTTGGTCGGCTCGTCGAGCACGAGCAGATTCATATGCGATAGAATGAGCTTGGATAGCGTCAGTCGCGCCCGCTCACCGCCCGAGAGCACGGCGACCGTTTTGAACACGTCCTCGCCAACGAAACGGAACTGGGCGAGCGTGTTGCGGATGGTCAGCTCGGGCAGATGGGGATATGCACTCCACAGCTCCTCGAGCACTGTGTTTTCGTCGGTCAGGTTTTGGTTTTCCTGATCGTAATAGCCAACCTCGACGTTGTATCCCGCCTCGATCACACCCGACGACGGGTCGAGCATGTTTAAAATCAGCTTGATTAGCGTCGATTTGCCGCAGCCGTTGGGGCCGATGAGCAGCACGCGCTGCTTCTTTTTGATAAGAAAGCTCAGGTCCTGGAACAGCACCTTGTCACCGAAAGCCATGGATAGGTCGCGTACCGAAAGCACGTCGTTGCCGCTGTCTGTCGATTGAGTGAACTTCATGCGGACGGGGCGAGGGGCATTCTGGGGTTTTTCCAGCTTGACCATTTTGTCCAGCAGCTTTTGACGGCTCTCGGCCGCGATGATGTTGCGCTCGCGGTTCCAAGCCCTTTGCTGGGCGATGTAGGCCTCCTGACGGGCGATCTCCTTTTGCTGATCGCGATAGTGCTTTTCGGCCAGTTCCCGGTCAATGCGGCGTTGCTCCATGCTCTTTGTATAGCCGCCGTTATACAGCGCTGCGCGGTGGTTTTCGATGGTCAGCGTTTTGGTTGTCACGCGGTCGAGAAAATAACGGTCGTGCGAGATGACCAGCACGCATTTTTTGTAATTGACAAGGAAATTTTCCAGCCACGCCGTCGTTTCAATGTCCAGATGGTTGGTCGGCTCGTCCAGCATGAGAATGTCGGGCTCGCGTGAGAGCTGAATGGCCAACGCCAGACGCGTTCGCTGACCGCCGCTGAGGGTGTCAACGCTCTGCTGCTGTGCCGCCGCGTCAAAGCCAAGGCGCTGAAGCATCGAGGCGCAACGGCCGCGATATTCAAGGCCGCCTTCGCGCAGATAGCGGTCGTTCAGGGCGGTGTACTCGGCGCTGAGCGCGCTCAGGTGTTGTACGCCGTCGGCGTTCATTTCATTTTCCAGCTCGGCCAGTCGCGCTTCCATACGGAGCATCTCGGGCTTGGAGCGAAGCATCAGCTCAAGGACGCTCAGCCCCGTGGCGGCTGTTTCATCGGGCTCGTCCTCCGCGCCGCACAGCGACGAGAAGGCACCGTCCTGCGAGAGGATGCCGATGGTCTTGCCGGGCGCGATGGAGACGCTGCCCTCCTCGGGCTCGTAAATGCCCGTGATGACGCGGAAGAGGGAGGATTTTCCCGATCCGTTGACGCCGATGATGCCGAGCTTGTCGGTCTCGTCGAGGGAAAAATCGATATTTTGTAATATGGTGGTCACGCCGAAGCGTAAGGTCATGTTTTTTACGTTAAGGATGGTCATTGGTAGGGGCCTCCGGTTGGGGTAATTGGGGGGTGGCTGAAGTTTACACAACTTTTCCTACAGCCTCACCCAGCGCGGCAAGCCGCGCGCGTTCGGTGTTTTCAGGGATGCCATTTCTTTGTCGTTCCACAAAGAAATGGCGAAAGAAAGGGAACCAAGGCTTTCCCCCTTGGATTTCCCTTTCGTGCCGCTCTTCACATCTCGGCTTACGCCGAGATACACGAGCATTGCTTGCTCGCTGGACGCGAGCATCGCGCCAAGGCGCGACCGCAAGGCTCCCGCCCTACGGAAAGCATCGCTCGCGGTTTTGCCAGCACGAGCGGCAGGTATGGAAAGCAAACGTTGTTGCTTTCTTGGTAGGGGAGGGGCTTGCTCCTCCCGTTTAATTGGCGATTTATCTTTATAACGGGCGAACAATGTTCGCCCCTACGTATTGTGGAGCGGATGGGATAGGGGGACGGAGTCAATTTGCAAAGCAAATTGATGCCGAGTGAAACGAGGAGGGGTTCCCTGAGCTCGCGAGAGCCGATTTCGCCGCAGGCGAAATCTCTGCAGAACAGCGCACTTCCTTCACCATACAGGGTTAGAAGAAGTTGCGCGGGCGAACGCTTCTATTTCTTCTTTGAAAGTTTTTGGGGGTGTGGGGACTTTTTTGTGAACCGCTTGCGGTTCGGTCCCCCACGTCGTCCCCCTCGTCTCCTCACAACTTAATCTTCACTTCCTGCGCGACGCCGAGAATGCGTGCGTCGCCCGTTTCAAAGTCAATGGGAGAGAGCTCAATGGGAGAATAGTCATCGTTTTCGGGCTGGAGGAAAATACGGCGCTCGCGTTTGAAAAAGCGCTTGACCGTCGCACTGTCGCCACCAACAAGACAAGCCACAATGTCGCCGTTTTCAGCGTACTGCTGCTTGCGGAACAGAACGAGCGAGCCGTCCACGATGCCGCAGTCCTTCATGCTGTCGCCGCACACCTTGAGATAAAAATAATCGTCCGCATCGTCCACGTCAGCGTACTCGTAGCCCAACAGCGTTTCGTCCGTGATGATAGGACTGCCCGCGCGGATCTCACCAATGATGGGCAGCCGACGGGCGCGCGAGGACGCATCAGCGCGACGGGGCGCGGGCGAGCCCAGTAGCTCGTCCAGCGAAACGCCGAAAAATGCGGCGATCTTCATCAGCTTTTCCGCCTTGGGGCAGGAGCGACCGTTCTTCCAATCCGAGAAGGTCGAGGCCGCAATGCCTGTTTCCTTGGACACGCGATAGACCGTCGTGTTGTGTATTTTGAGCAATTGTTCAAAAGAGGAATAGTCCATAGTGGGGCTCCTTTTGTTGAAACTTCCGATATTTATGAAATCATAATTAATGTGTTGACAATACTTCGGAAATGCGATATAATAAGTGCCAACAAGGACATTATACGGTGTTGCGCGGCATTTGTCAACGGTTTTGAGAAAATTTGGCTAAAAAACTTGAATTGCCCAGGCGCACCAATAAAATCAAACTTGTGCGAAAGGGGAAACAAAATGGAAAAGAAGACAAAAAGAAAACACCCGACAGCGCGGGTGAGATTTCATTCTGAAATACGAGAGAGAGCTTTCGGATTTTCGAATAAGAAACCGAACAGTGGGGAGGGGTGCGCATGATCCAACCCCCAAAAAAGCAGATCACCACGCGGCGAATTTTACAGGAGGAGCTGTGCGAGGACCCCATCAAGCTGTGCGAGGTGCGGCTGTTTTTGGAGCGCTACGCCGTGGCTGTACGTATGCTGCGCCTTTGCCGAATCGATGAAAAAGAACGTAATAACACACCGGGCGAGGTGACCTACTACGGCCGCGTGGGCGGTACGGCAGAGTACTGGCAGAACCAACTGATCGAGATCCGCCACTTCATCGAATCGCTGCCCAATGAATCTTGTAAGCTGCTGCTTTATTATCACTACGTTGTCGGTATGACGGTCGAACGAGCCAGCGAGGAGCTGGATATTTCGCGTCGAAACGCCTTTCGACTCAAAAAGCGGGCGCTGGCGTTTGCGGCGGCAAGGCTGGACGACTGGAAATACGAATGGGCGCGACGGTCGCGGGAGGGTCAATCGTCGTAAGCCTTGTGCTGTGCGAGCAGGCGGGCGGCGTTGTGAGCCATGCGGTCGGTCAGCTCACACAAAAGCTCCTTTTCTTCGACCGACATACCGCGTGTCAGCTCGCCCTGGCAGTCTGATACGATCTCGACCAGTGTCGGCAATATTTCAAAGGCTCGGTCGGTCGGCTCGACGAAGATGCGGCGGCGATCGGCCTCGTCGCGGCGGCGGGAGACATAGCCAAGCGCCTCCAGCTCGGTCATCTGGCGCGCCACATTGCTCTTATCCACGCCCAAAAGTCCCGCGAGCGTTTCTTGCGACGCACCCGGGGAACGGCAGACGGTCAGCAGATAGGGCAGCTGACTGCCGCGCAGGTCGGTATCGTGCAGGGCGCGGGCGTATTCTGATCCCATGATGGAGAGGATGAGGTTCATTTGTTGGGAGAGAAGGGAAATGTCCATGGGGCAGGCTCCTTCGGAGGGGGTATTTTTGGGGTGGCTAAAGCTTAAGCAACCGTTTCTTTTGGCGCTCATACTGCGCGACTACATCGCGCGCTGAGCTGTGCCGGTTTTTAGTGTCCTTTCTTTGTCGCTGAACAAAGAAAGAACGAAAGAAAATCAGCTTAAGGGCCTAATGCCCTTAAGAAACCCGCAAAAGTTCTTGCTTTCTGCACCTGCCGCTCGTGGTGGCAAAATGGCGAGAGAAGCACGAGAAATTTAAATATTTTTCTCCTCTGTCTTCTTTGTAGAGCGGCAAAGACAGGGGAGTTCCCAGGGGGAACGCCTGGGCTCGTTTCTTGGCTACTTCTTGTCGAGCAACAAGAAGTAGCATCAAGGGGCCGCACAGCGCGGCGCGCAGCTGTACGCGCGTCAAAAGGAGAAGACCTGGAAAACTTAGCTTTCCTGCATCTCCCTCGTCCAAGCTTCAGCGGCAAGACAAACCTCGCCTTGCTCGTCGATGGTCTGAACGAGATAGACCGTGTCGCCCTGCTCACTCGTGCGCTCGCCTCGCATGACGCGGAGCGTCGAGCCGAATTTGGCCTCGCGGACAAACTCCAGATGCATGGTGTGAATGCGGCCGACCACACCCTCGGGCAGGTAGTCGCAGACCATGTCGGGGTAGCGGGTATTGTTCATATGACCGTTGTAATCGATGTCAGAATAGACGATCTTGCGCTGTCCGACCTCGACCATGTCCGCGGGGACGGGGAAGCGGCGCGGCGTGGTGAAGGGGAGCGGCTCCTCGCCCTCAAAGCCGTAATCAAAATCGCTGACTCTTCGGGGCAGATGAGTGTTCAGATCGATGAGCAACCAACTGCTCGCGCCCTCGGCGGCGACGGTGCCGTCCTGCTTTTTGATGCGGAAGTATCGAGGAAAATTCAGCCCCTTGCCGTCCGATACCCACGTCTGTGCCGTGACGAGCTCAGCGGGGCGGATGGGCTGATAAAATTTCAGTGTCAGACGGGTGAGTATAAAAGCAAGCCCCTCCTCAAAGCGCAGTTTGTCCAGATTTCGATCGACCGAATTGAGATGGCAGAAGGCCATTTCCTGCATGTAGACCAGCGTCTGTGAGGGACGGACGGCGAGCGTAGCATCGGTGTCATGCCAGCGCGCGGTCAGCGTTTCCTGATAGATCATATTCGTATCCTTTTTATGTACCGTGGTCTTGCCACGGTTATTTTTCTATGCGTTTATTTTAGCAGATACGGCGCAAAAAATCAAGACTTGCTCTTTGAATTTTCACTTTCGTCACATTTTTGCCGTGGTTGTGTCTGTCACGGTGGCTGCGGCAGAGGGCGTTTCGCCCTGCGGCGATACCGATGCGATTGCCGCCGCAGGTGTTGTGACTGTCACAGACGGTGTACTCGGCACGCTCACGGGCGACGACGTATGCTCGCTTGGCCGCCAATCGCCCAGCCCCACGCTGACGGCGATGGCGCGATTGACTTCGGCCATGATGCTCTCGTCCAAATGCCCCATTTTCTCCTTCAAGCGGCGCTTATCCAGCGTTCGTACCTGTTCAAGCAAAATGACCGAATCCTTGACCAGCCCCACGCGGTCAGCGTAGACGTCAATGTGGGTGGGCAGGCGGGTCTTGCTCAGGCGCGAGGTAATGGCGGCGGCGATGACGGTCGGGCTGTAGCGGTTGCCTACGTCGTTTTGTATGATCAGCACGGGGCGAAGTCCCCCTTGCTCTGAGCCGACCACGGGACTTAAGTCGGCGTAGTAAATATCTCCTCGTTTGACACTCATCTTTTTTACGATCCCTCCTTGGGTATGTGTTGCCCATCAGGCTTCAGGAATATTTTGCCCCACCTCGTCCGTCCTTTAAACACGCGCACGCAAAAAGGGCAACAGGAATTTTTTGGTTACCGCGCCAGAGGAGTAGGGGCAATGGCAGCATATGACAAAAAAAGACGATTTGTGCCTCGCTTCGCCGCGATTTAACATTTTTAACAGAAATTTTTTTCAATTCTGCTGAAATTTTTTCGCTATTATTGGCTCTGACATATTGCAAAACGGTCGAAAATTTGGTATAATAATACGGAATGTGTTTTGCGACGCCTTCCGAATCATTCGCATGGTCAATTTTGAAAAGCCCGCAAGGGCGGAAAGAAGGAAATATATGTACGATCTTAACAAGCGCCCCGAGGATATGGCGCGTATTACAACGATCGAACAGGCAAATGCGTTTATCGACGAGCAGGTGGCTGCCGTTCGCGCACAGGTTGGCGACAAAAAGGTTCTGCTGGCACTGTCGGGCGGCGTTGACAGCTCTGTTGTAGCCGCGCTGCTGATTAAGGCCATCGGCCGTCAGCTCGTCTGCGTTCACGTCAATCACGGTCTGATGCGCAAGGGCGAGAGCGAGGACGTCATCAAGGTCTTCGGCGAGGGGCTGGATGCCAACCTCGTTTACGTCGACGCGACGGACAGATTTTTGAATCTGCTTGAGGGCGTGTCCGATCCCGAAAAGAAGAGAAAGATCATTGGCGCTGAATTTATCAACGTATTTGACGAGGAGGCCGCCAAGCTCGACGGCATTTCCTTCTTGGCACAGGGAACCATTTACCCTGACATTCTGGAGAGCATCAAGGCAAAAGAGAGCGGCAAGCCCGTCAAGTCGCACCACAACGTCGGCGGTCTTCCCGACGATATGGCTATGGAGCTGGTCGAGCCCGTCAAGCTCTTGTACAAGGATGAGGTTCGCGTGGTAGGTGAGGCGCTGGGTCTGCCCCATGCGATGGTCTACCGTCAGCCGTTCCCCGGCCCCGGCCTGGGTGTCCGTTGCCTTGGCGCCATCACCCGCGACCGCCTGCACGCACTGCGTGAGGCAGACGCGATTTTGCGCGAGGAGTTCGACAAGAACGGCCTGGCAGGAAAAGTTTGGCAGTATTTCATCGCCGTGCCCGATATGAAGAGCGTCGGCGTCCGCGACCATATGCGTTACGAGGGTTGGCCCGCCATCATCCGCGCCGTTAATACCACCGACGCCATGACCGCTACCATCGAAGAGATCCCCTATGCCCTGCTGCACCACATCACCGACCGCATCACGCATGAGGTCGAGGGCATCAACCGCGTTCTGCTCGATCTCACCCCGAAGCCCATCGGCACGATCGAGTGGGAATAAGGGAGCGCGTGGAGAAAACTTCTTGCTGAGCCGCTGGCGCTCCACAAAAAAATAGGCTTGTTACAAATTTTGCGATCTTTTCCTGCCGCTCGTGGTGTCTGCCGTCGGGCGATGCAGAAACAGATTATATGTCTTTCTCTTGTTGCTCTTTGAAGAGCGGCAATGCCGGGGGTTCCCAGGGGGAACGCCTGGGCGTCCTTCTTGGTTACTTCTTGGGACGCACCAAGAAGTAACACAAAATCTCAGCGCGGCGCGTTGTGCCGCGCCGAACAATCGGCGCACGAGTGCAACAAAGTTTGCCATCTTCTCTCGTCGATCCCCTAATCTACAATTATTACAGAAGGAAACACTATGGAAAACACAAGAAGAGTCGGTACCATTTCCCGCGGCATCCGTTGCCCCATCATTCGTGAAGGTGACAACCTCGCCGCTATCGTCACCGAAAGTGTCATCGAGGCCGCCAAGAGCGAAGGCTTCGAACTGCGTGACCGTGACGTCATCTCCATCACCGAATCCATCGTCGCTCGCGCGCAGGGCAACTACTGCAGCGTGCAGGACATTGCCGAAGACGTCAAAGCTAAGCTTGGCGGCGGCACGGTCGGTGTTATTTTCCCCATTCTGTCCCGTAACCGCTTTGCCATCTGCCTGCGCGGTATCGCAATGGGCTGCAAAAAGGTCGTTCTGATGCTGTCCTATCCCTCCGACGAGGTGGGCAACCATCTGATCCACCTGCATCTGCTGGACGAGAAGGGCGTGGATCCCTACAA
>JAZLDE010000024.1:0-17226 GCA_045614625.1 Eubacteriales bacterium | reverse complement strand
GTAATGTGTTCAGCTGATCGATACTAATAGACCGAGGGCTTGAACCTCTTGAGCAACACTGTTGCTCGGTTCAAGTTCACACTAAATTTCTTGAGTTTCTTTCATTCGCAATTCTTCCTTTGTTCGATTTTCAATGGGCATTGAACCATTCCCCAAAGAAGCAATTATCCAGCGCTAAGTAAGCCCGCCAAGAGGCGGTCTTTTTTCGTGTTAAATAAAAGCATAAGGCGCTACCCGTGCGGGTAGCGCCTTCAATATTTTGAACTTTCGATTGGTCAAGATTAGTCCTCGTCCGGAACAGCAACGAGCTGCTCGGATATCCAGATAAACGAAACGTCCTCTCGCAGGGAAAGGTCCTTTATCGCTTCCATATTTAAGTTGTTACGCATCACTAGTACAACCGTTCTTGTGGGATATTTATCATGATAAATGTCACGGTAATTCATGTTCTCGAGTTCGTCCGGCTCAATATGATTTTCACTGCCAATGGTTATCATCAAATATTTCCATTTGGCAATAAGATCATTCAGTGCAGCATACAGTTCTTCTTCGCTTTCGATAGCGCCGACACGACATCCACCTACGTTAGCAAGCCCAATTTTGTTTAAGTTAAAGCCTGTGACAGCATCATCGATCTTGGGAATTTCCGTTCCAATCCCCGAAAAATCAGCCGGAATCTGGGCGTGAATATTGCGTATATCTCTTATGTCCGATCTGCGTAATATTTTGGCTTCGTATGCTTGTTCAAGCGTGTACATTTCTCCGCTTTTCCACGCGTACAGTTGGTTGGAATCGCTATATGTGAACTGAACTCCTGCAACACTGGCGGTTCGGATTGCTGTAGTATAAAAAGACTGACTGTCGGTGAACATCATAACGACGCACTCGTTATACGTTCCGCAATATTTTACAACGAGAACGTCATCCGTGGTCATGTCATGATGTCCCATTGTTTCCGTTTTCATATCCAGATAGGCTTGCTTGATTTGAAGCAATCGATCGGGATCGATGTCATTGATGTCCGGCTTTTCAACGGTTATTCCAAACACACCACTTCCCAATGCGTTTCTTGCGATCCAAGACGCGCCAAGCACGGAGGCGCCCAGCATGCCGAAGACTATGAGGCACAAAAGTAACTTTACCCAAAAGACCTTGGTTTTTCGGGTGAGAAGCGTGAACGCGGCCAAAAACAATAGAATCCCGATATTGGAAATAATCAAAACATGAGGCAGGTAGGCAGCCTGTGAACACAGATAATGGCCAAGCACCTCCAATATGTTGATGGTGGCGATCGAGATAGCGTATATCATAATTAGCTGCTTGCGTGTCACCTCTCGTTTAATGAACGATAGTGATAAAGCTATCAATGATATGAAAAGCACGGGAAGCAAGATGAACAGGCGGTGTGTTGCTCCCTGGGCGTCGAAAAGTTGCATGACGGATTCACCTGGGGACGCTTCTTGGATGACGAAGGAGCCATCCGGGAGGGGAGAGCTATTTTTGACGAGGGGGATGTCATTTTCGAGGATTCTTACCATGTCGATGATAAGGCTTCCTACTATACAAACAGCAATTGCCAATACAAAGGATGCCGCAACCGCTGCCCACTTGACCCACGCCCGATTTGTTTTTTTCTTATACGGTACGTCGGGTGCCGCATCCGCTATTAACTTGGGGGCAATATGCCCCATAGCCTGCAACAAATTTCTGTCTGTCATACGTCAAAGCCCTCCTTTTTCAAAAATTGTGCTAATTTTCGTCGGGTGCGAAGCATAAGCATGGTGACGGCGCTTTCCTTCATGGAAAAGTCAGCGGCAATCTCGGCAACGGGACTCATGTAGAAATACCGACGCACAAACATGATGCGTGTGCGCTCGGGCAGCGTCCATAGAAAACGGGATAGCGTATCCGAAAGTGCTACGCTCTCGCCAATATCCTCGCCGCTATCCGTGTCGGGGATGCACTCGGCCAATTCGTCAAGTACAAGTGCCACCTGCCCGCCGCGCTTTTGGGTATGCTGTGATTCGTAGCGATTGAGGGCAAGCTGTCGGCTGATGGTCCCGACGTAGGGTTTCAACGGGTCGGGGCGGTTGGGCGGAATGGTGTTCCATGCTTTTAGATAGGTATCGTTGACGATTTCCTTGGCGTCCTCGTCGTCGGCAAGGATCTGGTAGGCGATATAATGACAATACCGACCGTATTTCTTTTCGGTTTCCAAGATCGCACTCTCTTGGCGCGCCCAATATAATTCGACGATCTGCTTATCATCCATTGCTTAACACTCCTTTCGTGTTACTTTGAAGGTCCTTCACCCTAATAAACAGGAAAAATATATCTCGCACCACTTTCGGTGCGAAAAAACATTTGTTGGTCTGTCATCATTGTATCATGTATCAAAAGGAGTTTCAATAGCGGTGTGGCTTTTGACCGTCAAAATATAAATTGTTCGATAAAAATGACGGTTTGCCTTGACAAAAAGCAAGAGAAATGGTACAATATAAACAACAATAGTGCAAAAGGAGAAACGCACATGAAACGATTTTTACTAATTTTGCTCAGCTTGCTTTGCGTGATGAGCTTGGTGATGGGAACGGTGTCCTGCGAAAAGCCCGGCGGTCCCGAACAGCCCGAGCAGCCCGAGCAACCGGAGCAGCCTGAACAACCGGAACAGCCTGAGGATCCGATCGTTACGATCGACATCGTCAAGGACGGAAAGACAGACTATCGTATCGTTCGCCGCGATGCCGCTACGGGCAACGACGCCGGCAGAATGTCTGCGATCAAGCTGGGGCAGGCCATCAAGGCGGCAACCGGCTGTGCCATCGAGCTGACGACCGACTGGACGCCCGATGAGGACGGCAAGGCTTATGAGATTTTGATTGGCAAGGTCGAACGTCCCGCCCATGACCAGATCCCCACGGATCTTGCTAAGGACGAGTTCGTAATTTTGTTTGTTGATAATAAGATCCTGATCGACGGTGGCTCCGAGAGCGCGATCACCAACGGTGTGGACTATTTCATCGAGGAATACCTCGGCTACGACGAGGAGAACGATACCTACGCCAAGACGGATCTGTTGATTCCCGAGGCCCTGAATCTTCGCCAGACCTTCGACTATCCTTATGAGGTCTATATCATTCATAATATCAAAGGTGTCAACGGCTTTACCAACAACGAGGACTATAACGACATCGTTCGTTTGTACAGCTGCTTGCAGGGAAGCCTGAACAAGAAAGCGAAGGAAAACGGTTTTTACGTTTACCAGAACTATGATAGCACCGACCCGTTCTGGCTGGAATATATCAGCGGCAACGGCAAAATGCTGGAAGGCTGTGTCAAATACGATCTGAAGAATTGGAACGATTTGTGGAACGCGCTTGGCTCCTACATCACCGATGCAGGTATTGTTGTATGGGATCCCGAAGTTCCTGCAACGGCTAACGTAGCATCGACCATTTGTAGCGTGGAGGGCTATCTGCCCGTGCGTTATGATGAGGACGCAGATAGCTTGTATACCTGGCTGACTCAAAAAGGCGTCAAGGTTAAAGAAGATCTGTGCGATATGTTCTTTGGTGAGAAGGGTACGACAATTATCGATACGGAAATTCCTTCGACGGGCAGTATCAAGTGTGACCCCTATCTTTGGGCACTGGAAAAGTACGGCGATCGTGTCAATCCCGAAATGGTTGCTTACGTACTGGACGGCGCTTCCCAGGTGGCAAGCAATATCATCTATCAGAGAGCTGCCGTTGGTACCGGACCGGAAGCAAATCAGCTCTACAGCCACGATTATTACATTTACAATAGCTGCTTCTTTGTCGACCTGACCTGTAAGTCGGATGAACGTCCTTGCGATGACCCCAATCAGCCGATGGGTTCCGACGCGAAAACTCTGGGAACGATCCTTGGTCATTTCCAGAACCGTAATAACGGTAAGTTTGGTAAGCTGATGGGCTTCCCGCCTTGGTACATGAAGTACACGGTATTCAATAACTGGGGCTCCAGCGGTGAGGTTGCACTGGAATGGGCATTTGTTGCTTTTATTACGAAGTATGACTTCATTAAGGAAGCAGATGCTTGGTCGCCCTCTTGGATGACCAACGCTTCGGTTTACTGCCAGTATGAAATGACCACCAAGGAATTTAATAATAACGAGGTCGAGCTGGTAGAGGACTTCGATCCGAACGTTCGCTATTTCACGATGTACATCGGTGACTACGATTCCTCCGCATGGCTGAAGCTGATGGTTCCCGATTGCTTCCAGAGCAATCAGCGCGGTCAGATCCCCATGATGTGGGCGTTTAACCCCAACCTTTCCGACCGTGTTCCCATGATCTTTGATTACGTTTATGAGAACAAGACGCCGAACGATTATTTCATTACCGGCGACAGCGGTGCAGGCTATGTCTTCCCGTCGCGACTGAAGGATATGGACAAGTGGGTCGACTACAACCGTCCTTATCTGGATAAGTTCGACATGGATATCGTAGGCTTTATCATTGACGATCAGCCCCTTTCTCTTGAGAGCATGAGCGCTTATGCCGAGATTTCTCCTTACGGCGCATTTGTCAACACGGGAGATTATCTGACGGTTCTGAATGATGAAACCGTATTTCTCAGAATGTTTGGCTCGATCCAGCCTCCTCACAATAACGATGAAACGCGTGAGCAAATGTATCAGGAACTGCGCAGAAGCGGAACCAACTTTGCCGCATACCGTACCATTCGTCAGTACACGCCCGATCTCGTTGGCTTCGTCAACGACTTTATTGCGTATGCTAACGCAAAGAACGACGGTTATACCTACAAGTACGTAGATATGTATACTCTGTTTGATCTGATCATTCAGTCCGGTCAGGGTAGATACGTCTACAGCGAATAATTTACTACAGCAAAGCGGCTGTTGCTATGTGCAACAGCCGCTGCCTTTATTTTTCGAAAACTACCAGCGCTTATATCTATAAAAAGTACGCATGCCCATAATTATATAAAAAAAGTTTAAAATCTCTATTTTTCGATTGACAAAAAGAGACAAATAAAGTATAATGTGTTTATCGATCTGATAAGAGAGGGAAGAAACATGAATTTCTTGGAAGAGCGCATTTTGAAAGACGGCGTTGTAAAAGAAGGCAACGTGCTTAAGGTGGATAGCTTTCTCAACCATCAAATGGACGTAGCCCTTCTTGATGAGATCGGCAAGGAGTTTCACAGACGCTTTGCGAATCTGAACATCACAAAGGTTTTGACAATCGAGGCGTCCGGTATTGCGATCGCCTATGCCGTTGCCCGTTGCTTTGGTGTTCCCATGCTGTTTGCTAAAAAGGCAAAGAGCATTAACATTGACGGTGATATGTACACGGCCGAGGTCGAATCCTTTACGCACAGAAATAAAAATCAGATTATCGTATCCAAGAAGTTCTTGTCAAGTGACGATCGAATTCTTATTGTCGATGACTTTTTAGCAAACGGTTGCGCGTTGCAGGGACTTATTTCCATTGTCGAGGAAGCGGGCGCCGAGGTTGCCGGTATTGGCATTGCGGTTGAAAAGGGCTTCCAGTTTGGTGGTCGAAGCATCCGAAATCTCGGGTATCGCATTGAGTCGCTTGCCATTGTGGAATCCATGGACGCAGCGACCAAAACCGTTGTTTTCCGCGAGCAGGCAGAGTGACACCGCAGTGCGTGCAGGGGCTGTTTCCCGCACGCGACCTTCCTTTGGTTTATAAGGCATGCCCTTGTAAATAAATTTCTATTCTATATTTTTAGGAGGAACCCCCATCATGTCCAAGAAAATTTTATCTTTGGTCCTGGTAGCCGTCCTGCTGGTTAGTGCTGTATTTGCGTTCAGCTCCTGCAAAGACGAGAAGAAGGACATCAAGGCAGCGCTGATCTGTCTGCACGGCGACAGCTCTACCTATGACAAGAACTTTATCGACGCATTCAAGCAGGCTTGCGCCAATAAGGGTCTGACCGAGGAAGACTACACCATCATCACCGATATCGACGAAGATACCGTGTGCTATGACAAGGCCGCTGACTTCGCTGACGACGGCTACGACGTTATTTTTGCTGACTCTTTCGGCCATGAGGCTTACATGATCCAGGCAGCAAAAGAATTCCCTGACGTACAGTTCTGCCACGCAACGGGTACCAAGGCGCACACCGAGAATCTGGCAAACTATCAGAATGCTTTCGCTTCTATCTACCAGGGTAGATTCCTTGCCGGTGTTGCAGCTGGCTTGAAGCTCGTTGAGCTTTACGGCGACGCTGAAGGTAAGGTTTCGGATGAAAACGCTAAGATCGGTTACGTTGGCGCTCACCCCTATGCAGAGGTTGTTTCGGGTTACACTTCCTTCTACCTTGGCGTAAAGAGCATCGTTTCTAACGTAACGATGGAAGTTCGTTACACCGGTTCTTGGTACGATGAGACCGCTGAGAAGACCACTGCCGAGGCTCTGATCGCTGCCGGCTGCAAGCTCATCTCTCAGCACGCTGACTCCATGGGCGCCCCCACCGCTTGCGAGAATGCAAACGTTCCTAACGTTGCTTACAATGGTGCAACTGGTAAGAATACCTTCGTCATCGCTTCCAGAATTGACTGGGTTCCTTACTTTGAATATATGCTTGACTGCGTCATGACCGGCAAGGATATCGCAGATGACTGGACCGGTACGCTGGCTAACGGTGCTGTTAAGATCACTGCTCTGGGCGCTGCCGCAGCACCCGGCACGCAGGCAAAGCTTGACGAGGTTGCTGCTAAGCTGAACGACGGTTCTCTCAAGGTCTTCGATTGCGCTACCTTCACCGTTGGCGGTAAGACCCTGACCGAGTACCTGGCAGACGTTGACGATGCAGGCGATTTTGTTCCCGAGACCAACGTTATCAAGACCGAGAACGGCGTGACTTTCTTTGACGAGAGCTTCTTCCGTTCCGCTCCTTACTTCGATATTCGCATCGACGGCATCACCGAGGTTAAGTAATTTATTCTATTGATTGATCACGTCAGCGTAAGCTGTGATCGGTATCGCATAAGGGTTGTCGTTTTCTTGCGGCAGCCCTTTATGCGATAAAAGCCCCTGTTTCATAGTCTTTTATTTCCTACACGGGAAGGAGAAAAATTTGTGGAAAAGCAAACGGTAATTGAGCTTCGCGGTATTACCAAGCGCTTTGGCGCAAGCGTCATTGCGAACAACAACGTTTCTATAGACGTTAAGAAGGGTGAGATATTGTCCGTTCTCGGTGAGAACGGCTGTGGAAAAACGACCCTGATGAATATGCTGGCAGGCATCTATTATCCTGACGAGGGAACCATCCTTATTCACGGCGAGGAGGCCAGCATCCGCTCTCCCAAGGATGCCTTTCGTTACAATATCGGTATGATCCATCAGCACTTTAAGCTGATTGACGTCTTCACCGCCGCCGAAAACATTGTGATCGGTATGGATGATGGTGAAAAATATGATATTAAATCGGCAAAGACCCGTATCAGCGCAATGAGCGAGAAATACGGATTCCATATAGAGTTAGATAAAAAGGTTCATGAGATGTCGGTGTCGGAAAAGCAGACGGTGGAGATCGTCAAGGCGCTTTACCGCGGCGCTGACGTGCTTATTTTGGACGAGCCGACCGCGGTTTTGACTCCTCAGGAGATCGACCGTCTGTTCGAGGTGCTCAGTGCCATGCGAGAGGACGGCAAGTCAGTTATTATCATTACCCATAAGCTTAACGAGGTTATGGCGATTTCCGACCGCGTGACGGTGCTTCGCAAGGGTGAGCACGTCAAGACTGTTAATACCTCCGAAACGAACGAAAAAGAGCTTGCGGATATGATGGTGGGCCAGAAGGTCACGCTCAACATCGACCGCCCCTTGCCCGAAAATCCCGAGCTGCGTCTTGACGTACAGGGACTTTCTCTTATGGGCAGTGAGGGACACCTCGTGCTGGATGGGGTGAGCTTTGAAGCGTACAGCGGTGAGATTCTCGGCATTGCGGGTATCGCGGGAAGCGGTCAGCGTGAGCTGCTCGAGTCTATCGCAGGCCTGCATCATTTGCAGGAGGGTCATGTTACCTATTACAACCCCAAAAAGGACAAGCCTATTACGTTCTATCACAAGACCTTTGAGCGCGTGATGGAACTTGCAGGGCAGGGAATGCTCCGTTATACCGACGGCAGAGAGTTCACGGGGAAAGACGAGAACGGAAAAGCACTGCCGAAAAAGGTTATTTGCGCACAGGTAGAGGCGGGTGAGATCCTGTTCAAAGAGGACGAGGTCATCAATCTGCGTGAGAAGACGCCTTTGCAGATTCGCGAGCTGGGCGTTCGCTTCTCCTTCGTGCCCGAGGACCGTCTTGGCATGGGACTTGTTGGAAATATGGACATTATCGACAACATGATGCTCCGCAGCTATCGTCGCGGAAAGTCTGTTTTCGTCGACCGCAAGGCCCCTGAGGATCTTGCAAATAAGATCGTTGAGAGCCTTCAGGTCGTAACGCCCAATACCCACACCCCCGTACGCCGTCTGTCGGGCGGTAACGTACAAAAGGTGCTTGTTGGACGCGAGATCGCCGCAGGTCCTCGCGTTTTGATGGCGGCATATCCCGTGCGCGGTCTTGATATCAATTCCTCTTACACCATTTACAATCTTCTCACCGAGCAGAAAAAGAGCGGCGTTGCCGTTGTATTTGTTGGTGAGGATCTTGACGTGCTTTTAGCCCTTTGTGACCGCATTTTGGTCATCGCAGGAGGAAAGGTAATGGGCACGGTGGATGCGCGCAAGGCAAAAAAGGAAGAGATCGGTCTTATGATGACGGGCGCTGTCATCAAACAAGAAACACAGGAGGGAGGAAGCTTTTAAAGCGATTTGACTATGAAAAAGCAACAAACGAAACACGATCAGATCAAAAAAGAGCCTCTGGTCCGTCTTGTCAAGCGGGATGCGCTTCCGGCTAAAAAAATCGTTCTCATCTATGCGATCGCCATTGCCGCAGGTCTTGTGCTCTCTGCGATCATTTGCTCTCTGTTTTCTTCCAAAAATCCGATCGCATTTTTTGCGGCACTATTTGACGGTGCGCTTGGCTCCTCTCGCAGAATCTGGCTGCTTTTGCAGGATACCGCACTGTTGCTTGGTGTGGCAGTCGCGCTGGTGCCTGCGTTCAAGATGAAGTTTTGGAATCTTGGTGGCAACGGACAGATTCTCGTTGGATGTCTGGCGGCTATCGCCTGCATGTTTTATCTGGGCGGCAAGCTTCCCGACGCTGTCCTCATTCTCATTATGACGGTGGCCAGTATCGTGGCCGGTGCCGTATGGGGTGTTCTGCCTGCTATCTTCAAGGCACATTTCGGCACCAACGAATCGTTGTTCACCCTTATGCTTAACTATATTGCCACAGGACTTGTGTCCATGTTTATTACCATTTGGGTAAAAAGTGGATCCGGCGTGCTTGTGCCGCTGAAATGGGGACATTTCCCGGATCTTTTTGGAAGCAAATATCTGCTTACGGTTCTGGTGTTCTTTATTCTCGCTGCGCTGATGTACGTTTACCTGAACTACACCAAGCACGGTTATGAGATTGCGGTCGTGGGCGACAGCCCCAATACTGCAAAGTACATCGGTATTGACGTGAAGCGCGTAATCATCCGCACGATGATCATCTCCGGTGCACTCGCAGGTGTTGTCGGACTTTTCCTGGCAGGCGGCATCCATCATACGATCAGTACCGCCTCTGCCAACAACATGGGCTTTACCGCGATTATGGCAACGTGGCTCGCGGCTTTCAATCCTCTCGTGATGATCGGCACTTGCTTCTTCATCATCTTTATTTCCAGAGGTATGGTAGAGGTCAGAGGCGACTTTGGTTTTACCAACGATAGCATTGCGAACATCGTCATCGGTCTTGTGTACTTCTGCGTCATTGCCTGTAGCTTCTTCATCACCTACCGTGTGGTGTTCCGCAAGGCAAGCGCAAAGGCAGCGGAAGCAGACGAAGCGAAAGGAGGGAATAACGCATGACGCTCTTTTTTGTGTCGGCAATTTCGATTGCCACCGTCCTTTTGTACGGTTGCGTTGGTGAGATCATCACCGAAAAGGCCGGACATTTGAATTTGGGTATTCCCGGCATTATGTGCATGGGAACCGCAGGCGGCTGCCTTGGCGTTTCGCTTTATATGGGACAGCTTTCCTCGCCCGAGCAAGCTTCTTGGTTCCTGCTTGTCCTGATTTCGCTGCTGTTCTCTCTGGCGTTTGCAGCGGTGCTCGGCGGCGTGTATGCGCTTCTGACCGTAACGCTTCGCTGTAACCAAAATATTACCGGTCTGGCCATTACCATCTTCGGCAACGGTGCGACCAACTTCATCATGTCCTTTGTGGATCGTACTCACTTTGACCCTGCGGGCAAGCTGATTTCTTCTTCGCTCCCCTTTGCAGACCGCCTTGGCGGCTTTGGAAAAGTGGTATTTGGACATGGAATTTTTGTGTATCTTGCCATCGCGGCGGCTATTGTTTGTGCCATCGTTTTGAACAAAACACGTGTGGGACTTCATTTGCGCGCAGTGGGCGAGAGCCCTGCGACTGCCGACGCGGCAGGCATCAACGTTAATCTGTATAAGTACGTGGCCATCCTTTCCGGAAGCGCCCTTGCAGGTCTTGGCGGATTCTACTATATCATGGACTATATCAAGGGAAGCTGGGAAAATGCCGCTACTATCGAAGCATTCGGCTGGCTGGCCATTGCTCTTGTTATCTTCGTTCTTTGGAAGCCCAACATCGGTATTCTCGGTGCGTTCTTGTTTGGAGCTTGCTTCATTGTAGCATTCGTTATCCCTGACATCACGCCTACGCAAAGAGAGATCATCAAGATGCTTCCTTACGTAGTTACCATCGTGGTGCTGGTTTTGACCAGTATCCGCAAAAAGCGCGAGCATCAGCCCCCCGCCTCGCTTGGACTTCCTTATTTCCGCGAGGATCGATAATTGGATACTACCCCAAAAAATAACATCGGCAGAGGATCATTCCTCTGCCGATGTTATTTTTTGGGGGATCAATTTACGCTTGATTGAAGCAAAGCGCGCCAAAATAGGTCACGGTATTGGTACCGTTAATGTATTTGATGCCTGCCATGCCTGCCAACTCGGACACGTTAAAGCCGTAGGCCTCGATGGAAGCGTGAAGCTCGTCGGGGAAACGGCAGGGAGCATCGGGGTAGGTGCATGTTTTGCATTTTTGACAGCCTTCGTTGGCCAGCAGCAGATATGGGTGAAGCTTGTCTTTGAGGGCTTTGTCAAAATCATTGGCCATCTTTTTAAAGGCTTCCATTCCCGCGATCATGCCTTCGTAGTCGAATGAATCTTCCAGATCGTATTTGCAGGAAAACAGCAACAGGGTATCGTATTGCTTGACCTTGGCAAGGCATTCTTCAAGTGTGCCGACACCGGGAGGACAGGCCCAGCTTGCACCGTAGCCACGGCAGGTGTTCATCTTGCACATATCCCGCACCTCGGGGTAAACGTTCAGCTCGCTTGTTGAAATCAGACCGACGGCATATGCGCCGCAGTCCATGGCCATTTTTATGAGTCGCTCGGATAAATAAGAATTTTCCATTATGATTCTTCTCCTTTGACAAGGAAATTTACGAGTACAGTATATCACGGGAAAAAGAAAAAATCAAGGGCTAAAGAAAATGTGCAAGAAAGTCGATATTTTTTGAAAAAAGTATTTGCAAAATCAAAAAAGATATGATATAATGAAAGGTACCGCAAATATCATGGCGCGTGGTACAACACAGCGCCATTCTTTGTATAAACATGAAAAAAGGAGGAAGTTTATGCCTAAATACGAAGTATTATCCAAGGAAATTTCGCAACAAATAGAACAAGCGAAGCAAACGGGAATCTATGAGCGTGTCGCTTTCGACGACAAAAACGTTGTCCGTCGCCAAAATCTGGCCAAGGACACGGCCAGCGTATGGCGCCCCACCTTCGTGCATGACATCGACAAGATCATGCATTGCCCCTTTTACAATCGCTATACTGATAAAACACAGGTGTTTTCGCTGTGCAAAAATGATGATATCACTCGCAGAAGCTTGCACGTTCAGCTGGTTTCGCGCATTTCGCGTACCATCGGTGCGGCGCTGCATCTCAATCTCGATCTGATCGAAGCAATCGCCCTCGGTCACGATCTGGGACACACGCCCTTCGGTCACACGGGCGAGGATTATCTGGACGAGCTGTACCGCGCCCATACAGGGCGTCGCTTTGCTCACAACGTCCATTCTGTTCGCGTGTTGGATGGTATTTTCCCCTTTAACATCAGCTTACAGACGCTCAACGGTATCCTGACGCACAACGGTGAGATCGAGCTGGAGGAGATCCATCCCGAGCCCCTGACCAGCTTTGCTGAGTTTGACCGCATGATCGAACGTTGCTACGTCGATCCCGTTTACACTCGTTCTTTGATGCCTTCGACGCTGGAGGCAGGTGTGGTACGTTTAGCCGATATCATTGCATACCTTGGCAAGGACAGACAGGACGCGCAGCGAGCCAAGTTGGTAGAGGAGAGTGTGTTCGTCAACGAGGACATTGGCTCGATCAATGCGGAGCTGATCAACAATCTGGTCGTCAATATTATCGAAAACAGCTACGGCAAGCCCTATATCAAGCTGGATACCAAGCATTTCAAGGCGCTTCAGCGTTCCAAGCGCGACAATTACGCGCTGATCTACAACAACACCGTTTCCTTCTCCAAGCTGGATCAGACGGTCAAGCCCATGATGGCCGAGGTCTACGGACAGCTCTTGGACGATCTGAAGAACAACAATATTTATTCGCCTGTTTTCACGCACCATATCGACTATATCAACACGGTGCATTATAAGCGTGTTGTGCCTTATGAGAGCGCCGAACCCAACCAGATCGTTGTGGACTATATTGCCAGCATGACGGACAATTATTTCATCGAGCTGCATCACTATCTTTTCCCCGATAGTCCCTTGAAGGTGGAATACCACGGCTATTTCGACGAGTGTACTATATAAAATTTGGAGATATACATGTTTGAACCTATCATTGAACTGATTCAAAAATACGATACCATTATCATTCACCGACACAACAATCCCGACGGCGATGCGCTCGGCAGCCAGATCGGTCTGAAGCATATCATCAGGGATTCATTCCCGAATAAAGCGGTCTATGTCGTGGGCGACGCCTCCCGCCGCTATGGCTTCATGGAGGATTCGGTCATGGACGAGATCGCTGACGAGACGTACAGCGGTGCGTTGGCTATCATTCTTGATACGTCGGCCAAGGCGCTGATCTGCGACGACAGATACACGCTGGCCGAGGCGACCGCCCGCATTGACCACCACCTGTTTTGCGAGGAGATTGCGCAAGTCGAGGTGACGGACTCGTCCTATGAGAGCTGTTGCGGCCTTGTGACTGCGTTGGCAATGGAAGCAGGACTGACGGTTTCACCTTTGGCGGCCAAGTCGCTGTATACGGGTATGATCACCGACTCAGGACGCTTCCGCTACGACTCGACCAGCGCCCAGACCTTCCGCACGGCCGCGTTTTTGATGGGGAGAGAATTCTCGACCGCCGATATCTATCGCAATTTGTACGCGGACGATTTTTCCTTCATCCAGCTGCGCGCAAGATTCGTGCTCAAGATCCAACTGACCGACAAGCCCGTAGCCTACATTTACACGACGAAGGAGGAGGCAGAGTCCTACGGCGTGGACAACTTCACTATTTCGCGCGGCATGGTCAACGTCATGGGTGAGATCCGCGGTGTAGACATCTGGGTCAACTTCACCGAAACGGAGGAAGGCGTCCTTTGCGAGCTTCGCTCAAACAAATACAACATCAACCCCATCGCCAAAAAGTACGGCGGCGGTGGACACGCTAAGGCCAGCGGCGCGACGGTCAAGGATCGCGACGAAGCCATGAATATGCTGCAGGATCTGATGCAGCTGACGGAGGAACAGGCATGAACAAAGAGCAAATGAGAGCAATTCTGGATAAGATCAAGGAATATGGCAAGATCATCATTTTCAGACACAAGCGCCCCGACGGTGACGCAGTCGGCTCTACCAAGGGCTTGGCTGAAATCTTGCGATTGACCTATCCCGAAAAGGAAATCTATATCATCAACAACGACTACTCCGACTTCACCAGCTTTCTTGGCGAGGAGGACGAGGCGCGCCCCGACGAGTTTTACGCCGACGCGCTGGGTATCGTCATCGATACGGCCACCGTTGATCGTATCTCCAACCCTAAATGTCAGATGTGCCGCGAGCTGGTCAAGATCGACCACCACATCGACCGCACTCCCTACGGTGACGTGTCCTGGGTCGAGGAAGAGAAGTCCTCGGCTTGCGAAATGATCGCTGATTTCTATGCCGCTTTTGCTGACGAGCTTAAGATCAACGCCCAGGCGGCTACTTACATCTACGCAGGTATGGTCACCGATTCGGGCCGTTTTCGCTTCCGTAGTGTCACGGGCGATACGCTTCGCGCGGCAGGTATGCTGCTCGATCAGGGCATCGATACCGATACGCTGTACGCTCACCTGTATTTAAAGGAATTCCATACGCTCAAATTCCAGGCGCACGTCTTCAAGAAGATGAAGATCACTCAAAACGGTGTGGTCTACCTGTACGTCGACAAGGCCATGCAGAAAAAGTTCAAGCTGACGAGTGAGCAGGCAAGCGCTTCTGTTTCCTATATGGAGTCCATCAAGGATTGCCTGATCTGGATGGCGTTCATTGAGAATGACGACGGCTCGGTTCGCGTGCGTTTGCGCTCCCGTTTTGTCACCGTCAACGAGTTGGCAGAGAAGTACCACGGCGGCGGTCACGCCTGCGCCTGCGGTGCGACGGTCTACAGCAAAAAGGAATTTAAGGCACTGGTTAAGGATGCCGACGAGTTGCTGGGCAAATACAAGGAAAGCAACGAGGGCTGGCTATGAAAATATTGATCACCAACGACGACGGTATTTTCGCTCCCGGTATTTATGCGCTTGCCAAGTGGGCGCAAACCTTGGGTGAGGTCACTGTCATTGCGCCCAAGCATGAGCAAAGCGCTAAGAGCCACGGTATCAATATCATCAGCGAGTTTGAGGTCAAAGAGGTTGATTTTATGCCCGGTGTCAGAGCCTATTCGGTCGATTCAACCCCCGCCGATTGCATCCGCTATGGCCTCGTCGGTCTTGGCGAGCAGTTCGATCTGATCCTCTCGGGCATCAACCGCGGAGTCAACATCGGTCGCGATATCGTCTATTCCGGTACCGTTGCTGCCATTTTTGAGGCCAACTGCTTTGGCGCCAAGGCGGCCATCGCGGTGTCGACGGAATTCACCTCGCTGGATAGCGCCGTGACGCATTTGGACGAGATCCGGGCGTATTTCGAGGAGCACAAGCTGCTCGAATGCCACGATCTGTACAACGTCAATATCCCCGCCGAGGTTACCAAAAGCATCCGCATCACCCGTCAGGGCGGCGCGTACTATTCGGACGAATTCGTCACCACGGGTGAGAACATGGTGCGCCAGCAGGGCATGATGGTCTTCCGCGATACCAAAAACTTTGATCTGGATACCGACGCCGTGATGAACGGCTATATCTCCATCACACCGCTGACCGTTCAGCGTGTGGATCGGGACGTTTATGCCAAGCTGAAGGAATTGAATCAATGAAAAGATCCCAAGAGGCGAGTAAACCTCTTGGGATCTCTTTTATCCAAACACCGTATCGTGAAAGAGCCGTCTTCTGACAAAGAAAATGTCGCGGTCACGGCCGTAGTGGACGCGGTTGGTCAGCAGCACCACCCACACGCCCGTGTCGTTGTCAACGTACAGCGAGGTGCCCGTGTAGCCTGTGTGGCCGTAGCTGCCGAGCGACATACGGCTACCACCGGGGTAGGTGCCGCCGCCGTAAAGCTGAAGCCCCAGCCCGCGCGGGTCACCTGTAACTCCCGTCGCGTCGCGCACGGCTTGCTCGAAGGTCTCTCGTTTCAGCAGACCCTCACCGCGCTTGGAGAGCATCGATGCGTAGCGTATGACGTCGTCGAGCGGTGCGAACAGTCCCGCGTTGCCCGAAACGCCGCCGATAAAGCGCGCGTTCTCGTCGTGAACCACGCCGCAAATGTAATCGGAATATCCGGGCTTTTTCTCGGTCGTTACGCATATAATATCTTGAGAGGGGCAGAAGGTCGTGCGGCTCATGCCAAGCGGATCGAACACGTATCTCTTGGCCAGGACGTTCAGCGGTGCGCCGCCGATCTTCTCAACGATCTTGCCCAAGAGAATGAAGCCCATACAGCTGTAAATGACCTGTGTGCCCGTCGGCGCGGCCAGCGGCGAGGTCAAAATGGCGTTGGCAACTTGCTCGGGCTCAATGCCCATGCGCCAAAGCGGTAGATAGGCGGGAAGCCCCGACACGTGGCACATCAGCTGCTTGACCGTGATGTCCTTTTTGTCCGTCGGTGCGTCAAAAAAGTCAGACAGCGGCGCGTCGAGATCGAGCAAGCCGTCCTCGTACAGCCGCAACGCCACGGGGGCGGTCGCCATCATTTTGGTCATGGAGGCCAGATCAAACAGCGCGTCCTGTGTTAAAGGCAGAGGGGAGGGAAAGTCGGTGCGGTTGCCGTAAACGTCGCGGAACCAGACCTCATCGCCCCGACCAACGGCCGCCGCGTGGCAGGACGAGGTGCCAAGCGCGATGCTCTCGCGCAAAAGCGATCTCCAATTCTCAAATTTCATCTGATCACATCCTTTCATTTGCATAATAGCACAAATGGCAGAATTTGTCAATGAATTTGTCCGATTTTGAAACAGTCGCCGTGAAAACTTGCGCAAAAGCAGGAAAAGGCAGTTTTTTTCTTAAAATGTGATGATTTTTTGAAGAAATTTGAAAAAAATTCATCAAACATTCTTGACAAATCCCAGGAAAATGTTATAATATACTGTAGCTATCTTTTCTCTCCGCTAGTTGTATTTTAGCATCGATCTCATCCCCCTTGGAATTATTGAAAATATAGCGTGGACGGTTAAGTAAACATGATAGAATGTTTACTTTATATTTCCCGACAGCTGTAGCAAACGCTACAAAAAGGTAAAGGATTATGATGACAGAACAACGAAAAGAGGAACTTCGCAAGGCTTTGATTCGGGCCACGATCCACGTAATCGCGAACGACGGCCTTGATAAGGCAACGACGAAAGCCCTGGCAACC